>NZ_BPQL01000147.1 GCF_022179225.1 Methylobacterium goesingense | reverse complement strand
CAACGTCCGCCTCGACCAGACGGCCATCCTGCGCTTCCCCGCCTTCAACCAGCGCGTCACCCCGGAGATCGACGGGGTGGTCAGCCGCGTCTCGGCCGACGTCACCACCGACCCGAAGTCGGGAATGAGCTACTACACCGCCCGCATCCGCGTGCCCGACGACCAGCGCCAGCGCCTCGGCCCCGCCCGCCTCGTGCCCGGCATGCCGGTCGAAAGCTTCATGCAGCTCGGCGACCGATCCGTGCTCAGCTACCTCGTCAAACCCCTCGCCGATCAGATCGCAAAGGCCTGGCGGGAACGGTGAGAGCCATGTTGGGGCCCGAGCCACGGGGCCGTCCTTACAGCCGGGTAAGCAGGCCTCGCCCGTCTGCGATTCAATGATGATTTCGATGCTCGGCTGTTGAAGCCGCGCGAACGCGGATCATCGCTCCAGCGTTATTCTCAACGTCCGGTCTTCAGACTAGCGTTCAGCTTCCTGATCATGGATCGAATGTGAATTCGCAGGCTCAAGATACGCTCGGGGAGGGGATCCGATCCCGCAACGATTGGATGTTCCTCGAACCCTACCATTAGTTAATTGCCTCCCCCGATCGCCTACGCTGCGCCGCAAAAAAGTAACCAAGACTATCACGCGGAGTGAGTCAAGGCCGCATTGTAGACAATTCGGGATTTTCAGTAATCGGCTGAATCGTCCTTCCGATGGAGGTTCGGACACCATCCTAGCCAAGGGGCGAATCTTTCCGCAGACTAAAACCGCTGGGACATCCTTCAGCGAGGTTTGACACGACCCTTGGCGTAGTTCGTTTGCCCAACAACGCGTTGCACTCTGGGCGAATCGAGCTATTCACACCTGCCTGATTCTCGCGTGGTGCAGAGCAATTCCCTCATGCATTTTCATTTCGATCTCACCGACGGCCGCAACACGATGTCCGATGCGGAGGGCGTCGATTCCGCCGACCTTTCGGAGGCCATTGAGCAGGCCGGCATCGTGATCGAGGAATTGCGCAGTGGCGGAGAATTGATGGATGTGGACGGCGCGTGGGAGCTCGTGATCAAGGATTCCGGCGGGAACGAGCTGCATCGCATCCCGATCCTATCGGGTGAGTGAAACCTACCGCCATCATCCGTCAGCGCATCGGCTTCACTCCGGTTTCCGACCCAGGTCCTTCGCGGGACCTTCGGATTCGGCCGATCCGACATCACCCCCGGTCGGTACGGCAAAGTCGACATTCGAGACGCAGGACAAGGTGACCGGATGACGATGGAGTCCGATGACGATCTCTTGCGGTTCCTCGATCGTGACGAGGCGGAGGCTGTGTTCCGGGAACGCCGTGCCCGGGCCGACGACGATCGGCCCGAGACACGCGCCGCGCGATCGCCCGCGATCTCGCTGATGATCACGCAGCGTCAGAGGGGTCGACTTCGTGACCTTGGATTCACGGAAGACGCGATCCGGTCGATGACCCCGGCCGAGGCGCACGAGCGCCTCCGGCTCGACGGGCGCGAAGGCTGACCGTTCCAGCCACGGTCCGGCGGATGCGGCACCGGCGCATGCATCCGCGCATCCGCCGACCGGATCACCGCCCGGGACCGTGTCGCAGCTCCGCGTTCCCTGAGGCCATGTGCATCAGAGCGGACGTCGAGCGCGCCGTGCGAGGGCGAGGGCTCCCGTGGCCGCTAGGCCCGTGGCGATCGCCAGGGTCGTCAGCGGATGCAGCGTGGCGCGGGTGTAGGCGCTCGTGCGCATGACGTAGACGGGCGGGTCGCCGCGCTCGTCTCCGGCCTGCGCCGGGGCGTGCAAAGCGCCGGTGGGATTGCGGGGCGGCTCGCCACGCTTCTGGAGGGCGATGATGGCAGGGGCCAACTCGTCGTAGGCACCGGGCACCAACGCCTTGCCCATCACGAACATCTTGCCGCCGCCGCCCACGAATATGTCCCGCTGCGGATGCACCGCGGCGTGCAGGATGGCATTGGCGACCTCCGCCGGCGGATAGATCGGCGGCGGCAGCGTCGGCTCGCGGTCCATGTAGTTGCGCGCCCGGTTCGGCAGCGGCGTGTCGACCGAGGCCGGCTTGACCAGGGTGACCGAGACCGGTGCGCCCTCGGCGATCAACTCCATGCGGAGGGTGTCGGTGAACCCCTTCACGGCGTGCTTCGAGGTGGCGTAGAGGCCCTGGAACGGGAAGGCGAGGTCGGAGGCGACGCTGCCGACGTTGATGAGCGCCCCGCCGTGCCGCCGCAGGTGCTCGACCGCGATCAGCGATCCGTTGACCGTGCCCCAGAGGTTGGTCTGGATCAGGCGCTCGTGGTCGGAATACGCGATCTCGCGCAAGGGGCCGTAGACGGTAAGGCCCGCCACATTGACCCAGGTGTCGAAGCCGCCAAAGCACGCCCGTGCCTCATCGGCGATCGCCTGCACGTCCGCGCGCTGGCCGACATCCGCCGTCACCGCGACGGCCTGGCCCCCCTCGGCCTCGATCTCGCCGACGATGCGGGCGAGCACGTCGGTGCTGCGTGCCGCCAGCACCACCCGGGCGCCCCGCCGCGCGGCCATGCGCGCGGTCGCCAGCCCGATGCCGCTGGACGCGCCGGTGATGACGATGACCTGATCCCGCAGGGGCTTGTGCTTCATGGGTCCGACTCCTCGGCGAACCGCGCATTGCCGGTCCGTGACGATGACCCGTTCGGGGCACTCCATGTTCTGGCCTGCGGCGATGCGCGCCGCGATTCCGGGGGCCTTCCGCTCACGGGCGCGGAACGGCGAGCTTCAGGTCGAGCTGGGCGCTCTGCGTGTCGCGTCCCATGCGCCGGTCGAGGGCACGCAGGACCGGCGTGACCGTGATGCCGTGCCCGAGGATGGAAAGCAGCACGGTGAGGCCGGCCGTGGCCCAGATCAGGTCCGTCCGCTCGAAAGTGGCGTGCCCCATGGCGAAGGCGAGGTAATAGACCGTGCCCAGCCCGCGTATGCCGAAGATGCTGACGACGGCGCGATCCGCCAGCGAGCGGCCGCTGCCGATAAGGCCGATCCAGCAACTCACGGGACGCACCACGAGGAGGCCGATCAGCGCGAAGGCCACGGCCGGCCAGGTCAGGGGCTGCAGCAGGCCTCCGCCGACGAGGACGGCTCCGAACCCCACTAGCAGCACCATCATCAAGAGGCGTTCGAGTTCCTCGGCGTAGTCGTGCATCTTGCGGTGATAGGCGTGGCCGCGGCTGGACGAGCGCAGCCCGAGGGCCGCCGCGAAGACGCCGACGAAGCCGTAGGCGTCCACGGCCTGGACGCAGCCATAGGCGATGCAGGTGACCCCGAGGGCCACGAAGCCATCGCCGGTCCGGGAAAGCTTCGAGAGATTGGGCAAGTGGAAGGTCAGCCACCCGAGCGCCCGCCCGACCGCTGCGCCCAGCACGGCACCGACGGCCACCTTCCAGAGAACGTCGATGGAGAGCCAGTGCGACCAGGACAGCCCGGTCAGGCTGCCGGCCCCGGCCAGCGCGACGGCGAGGTTCACGAACGGAAAGGCGAGCCCGTCGTTGAGGCCGGCCTCGGAAGTCAGGGCGAAGCGCGGCTCGTCCTCGTGGTCCTCGGCCGGATGGCCGACCTGAACGTCGGAGGCGAGCACCGGATCGGTCGGGGCCAGGGACGCGGCGAGCAGCAGGGCGGCCGCGAGGCCGAGCCCGAGCAGGGCCGAGCCGAGCGCGGTCAGGGCCAGGATGGTGAGCGGCATGCCGATGCCGAGGAGGCGCCAGGTCACCGACCAGGTCTTGAGGCCGATCAGCCGGTCGATCTTCAGGCCCGCGCCCATCAGGGAGATGACGACGACCGCCTCGCTCGCATGCTCGATGACGGCGAGGTGCGAACCCGGATGAGGGGTGAGGTCGGCGATCGCGGGGAACATGGACAGGGCCGCGCCGATACCGACACAGCAGATGGGCAGGGACAGGGGCAGAGCCCGAAGCACCATCGGCAGCCATGCCGTCAGAAGCACCAGGACACCGAACCCGGCGACGACGAGGACATAGATTTCCATTGACGGGTCAACGATCCCGCGAACAGGCGCGTTCCGCGCGGCCGTGCCTCCGCGACACCGGCGCCCGCAATGACCTTCCGGTACCGAACGGCGTCGGCGTTCCCGCCGACCGTCCCGAAATCAGGAGAGAAGGCGCCCCGGATGGGTCTGGATCGCCGTCACCTCATCGCCGTCCCAGAGGATGCCGTATCCCGCTTCGCAGGCGGCCTCGGAGGCGACAGCCTTCCAGTCGCTGAACGGACGGTCGGCGGCCCGGGCGAAGGCGAGGTCGCAGATCCGGGTGACGTTGCCCACCGAGGTGCCGCCGCGTCGTGCCCAGTGTCGATGCAGGGGGGCGAGGGCCGCGTCGTAGAGCCTCGCCTGCTCGTGAAAGGCGACGAGGTCCAGTCGCATGTCCTCGAT
The DNA here is from genome assembly GCF_022179225.1 of Methylobacterium goesingense. Classification (GTDB taxonomy): domain Bacteria; phylum Pseudomonadota; class Alphaproteobacteria; order Rhizobiales; family Beijerinckiaceae; genus Methylobacterium; species Methylobacterium goesingense. The sequence goes on along the minus strand of NZ_BPQL01000147.1, from coordinate 25,543 downwards.
TTCGGCTGGACCAATCATCGTCGTGGCACTCCTCGGGATGGAAAACGGGGGCGTGGGGAATGTGGCTGGGGACGTGCCCCCCGGCCCGGTCTGTCGGGATGGCCTACGGCAAGGCGCCGATCATGCCCTTGGCCTCGCTCATCGTGTTCTCGCAGGCGCGCTGGTCGCCGCGCCGGTCCTCGTCGGACGCCCGGATGATGAGGGTCCGGGCCACGGCGACGTGGTCGGCGGTCGAGACCATGGCGAGATCGCTCGGTGCATCGGGGCGGGGAGCCTGGAGGCCGCGGAGCGAACCCGTGCGCAGAGTATGGCCGTCCTTGAGGCCGGCGACCTGAACGGCACCGGAACTGTCGAGGCGGCGCTCGATGGTGCCGATCTGCTCGGCGCACGAGGAGGCCAGGGCGGGGAGCGGGAGGAGCGCGGCGGCGAGGCCGGCGAGCAGGGGCATGGGGCGCATCGGGATGACTTCCGGTGAGGCGGCAGCATCGCGGTTTCGCCCGGCGAGCGAATGAACCCGATGCCGTCCCTCACGCATCGATGCGAGGGTAGCATCGAAACAACGGCCTGAGCGCGCTTATGTTGCGTTGCAAAAACGCGGGTCCGCCCGGCGTTTCCGGCCGGGCCGGGATGCGGCCAAGATTGGCCGGCACGCCGGAGGTTCAGCGGCCGAGGAGGGCCGGGATGACGGAGCGCAGGCGGGAGTAACCCCGCGTGGATCGCGGCCAGGCGGCCTCGTCCCAGGCCCGGCGCACGCGCCGGCATCCCTCCGGCAGGGCGGCCGCCGAAGGGCCGATAGGTGCCCAAGCCGTCACGACCGGCCGATCGCCCGCCCAGTCGGTCTCGACAGCCCCGGCCGGACACCCGAAATGGGCACCGGCCCGGGCCAGGGCATCCGCCATCGCCTCCGCATCGGCGGACTTGACCCGATCGGACGCTCCGTCCGCGTGAGCGATCAGGCCGCCGACGCGCACGACCGTCGCGGCGCCGAGCGGCAGACTCTCCGGGTTCAGGTCGTCGAGGTGCAGGAGCAGCGCGACCTCGCCCGACGGCGGAGCATCGGCGGGCGGCAGCGGGACCTCGCGCGGCGGCATAGGCTCGTCGAGGGCATCCGGGTATTCGTCGAGCCCGGTGGGGGCGAAGTGCCCCTCCGTGTACCGGCGGATGTTCTCGGCCCGGGCGACGTAGTGCTTGCCGCGGGTATGGAGGCCCGCCACCCAGCGCCAAGACAGGGTGTTGCTCGCCGGATCGCCGTCGAGGAGGTGACGCATGAAGAAGTCGGCCCCGAGCGCCCAGGGCAGCCGAAGGGTGAAGATCCAGATCGAGGCGAACCACATCCGGGCGTGGTTGTGGAGCCAACCCGTCTCCACGAGCTCTCGCGCCCAGTCGTCGAAGCCGTCGATGCCCGAGCGGCCCTGCACCGCCCCTTCGTAGGTCCGGCGCAGGCCGGGCTCGGCGAGCAGGCGCGCGTGGTCCGCCTCGGCAGACGCGAGGGCGTCCGTCCAGGCGGCGGGGTGGGTCTCCAGATGGCCCTTGAAGTAGGTCCGCCAGAACACCTCCGACACGAACTTCTCCGCGCCTCCGTCGCCGAACGCGTGCTCCGCGGCGGCCACCACCTCCGCTTCGGTGACGAGGCGGCGGCGCAGGTAGGGCGAGAGCGCCGAGGTCGTCGGCGCGTGCGCCGGTCCCCGGTCGGTGTTGCGGTCGGCGGCGTAGGCCGCGCCGGCATCGGCCAGAAACTCCGACAGGCGGTCGAGCCCTGCGGCGCGGGTCATTGGGCGGGTGATGGGAAAGCTGCGATCCATCGACCCGACCTAGGGTCGCGGACAAGGATGAAAGATGCGACCCAATCGCATCTCGTTCGCGAAATCCCGGCGCGGGTCTTGGCGGGAACCTCGGTATCGGGCCGGAATTCCGACACGGCGCAGCCGGCGGACGCCCGGCGTGCATGTCCGCCGGCCGAAGGTGAACCGCATGTCCCGTCGCATCCTGATCACCGGCGCCAGCGTCGCGGGCAACGTTGCCGCCTGGTGGCTCGGCCGGCACGGATTCGACGTCACCGTGGTCGAGCGCAACCCCGCGTTCCGGGACGGCGGGCAGAACGTCGATGTCCGCGGGGTCGGGCGCGAAGTGCTGCGGCGCATGGGCCTGGAGCGCGCCGCCCTCGACCACGGCACCGGCGAGGAGGGCACCGCCTGGGTCGACGCGGCGGGCCGGGCGGTCGCCCGCTTCGCCGTGGATCCGAGCCTCGGCGACGGCCCGACGGCGGAGATGGAGATCCTGAGGGGCGACCTCGCGCGGCTTCTCTACGAGCCCGCCCGGGAGCGGGCCAGCTTCCGCTTCGGCGACACGGTGACCGAAATCGCGGATGGGGCCGACGCGGCCCGGGTGACCTTCGCGAGCGGCGCGGTCGAGGCCTACGATGCCGTCATCATCGCCGAGGGGGTGGGTTCGCCGACGCGCAAGCGCGTGTTTCCGGGTGAGAACGACCCGCGCTGGATGGGATTGACCATCGCGTATTTCACCATCCCGCGGACCGCCGACGACGACCGGATGTGGCGCTGGTACAACGCGCCGGGTGGGCGCAGCATCTCCCTGCGGCCCGACAACCACGGCACCACCCGGGCGATGCTGGCCCTGCGTCAGCCTCCCGGGGCCGAGCAGGACTGGGACGCCGCCCGCCAGAAGGCGTTCCTGCGGGAGCGCTTCGCGGATGCGGGCTGGCAGGCCGCGCGGGTGCTCGCCGGGATGGAGCAGACGGAGGATTTCTATTTCGATGTCCTCCGGCAGGTGCGGCTGAAGCGCTGGGCCCGGGGGCGGGTGGCGCTCACCGGCGACGCGGCCTGGTGCGCGACGCCGCTCGCGGGCATCGGCACCACCCTGGCCGTCACCGGCGCCTACGTGCTGGCAAGCGAACTGGCGCGCGGCGCCGACGTGCCGGCCGCCTTCGCCGCCTACGAGCGCGCGATGCGGCCGATGGTGGAGAGCGGACAGGGCGTGCCCGGGATCGCCCCGAAGATCATGAATCCCCGCAGTCGCCTCGGCATCCGTCTCCTGCACGGCGGGCTCCGGTTCGCGAGCCGTCCCGCCATTCGCCGGCTGACCTCGAAACTCGCCGGTGGGCGCGCGCCGGAACCCGATCTCGCTCCCTACGCGGCGCTCCTTCGCGCCTGAAACCGGCGCGGGGATTTCCCCGGATCGATCCGTTCGGGCGCCGCACGGCTTCGTGAGACCGAAGGGCGCGCGCGAATGGTCTACAGACGACGGACGTCGCCTTCCCGACCGGCCCCGTCGCCAGGTCGACCGGAAGGGGCGGACCGCCACCGCACGGGCATTCCATGGTTCATACCGGCTACGACCCCGCTCTCGTCGCGCTCTCGATCGCCGTTGCGGTCTTCGCCTCCTACACGGCCCTCGACCTCGGCGCGCGCGTCCGCGGTGCGGCCGCCGGCCTGCGCTGGGTCTGGGTCGGCGCCGCGGCGATCGCGATGGGTGGCGGGATCTGGGCGATGCACTTCGTCGGCATGCTGGCCTTCGAGATGGGGGCACCGGCCGCCTACGATCTCGGCATCACGGCCCTGTCCCTCCTCGTCGCCGTCACCGCCACCGCGGCGGCCTTCGGCTGGGTGGCGATCCGCGGAACTTCGCCCCGGTCGCTCCTCGTCGCCGGTCCGCTGATGGGCCTCGGCGTCGCGGCCATGCACTATGTCGGGATGGCGGCGATGCGGGTGCCGGGGAACCTCGCCTACGATCCGGCGATCGTCGCCACCTCCGTCGCCATCGCGGTCCTGGCCGCCACCGCCGCCCTGTGGCTGGCCTTCCGCCGCAACCGGCTCTGGCAGAAGCTGGTCGCGGCCTGCATCATGGGTCTGGCTGTCGCCGGCATGCACTACACCGGCATGGCGGCGGCGAGTTTCACCCTCGCGGAGGAGGGCGCCCACGCGGCGCACGGGATGGTCCCGGCGGCGGGCCCGCAGAACCTCGCCCTGGCGGTGGCGGGCGTGACCTTCGTCATCCTGTTTCTGGCGATGATGGTGGGCTCCCTCGATCAGGGGCGGGTGCAGCGGCGCCTGCACGTCAGTGAGGCGCGCTTCCGTTCCGCCGTCCGGGCCGTCGACGGCGTCATGTGGAACACCAACGCGGCGGGCGAACTCGTGGATGAGCAGCCCGGCTGGGAACAGATCACCGGCCAGACCTTCGCGGAGTATCGCGGCGGCGGCTGGACCCGCGCCCTTCACCCGGACGACGCGGAGAACGCCCGCCTCGTCTGGGAATCGGCGGTCCGGACCGGCACGCCCTACGTCGTCGACCAGCGCGTGCGCCATCCGGACGGCGACTGGCGCCACTACGCCGTCCGCGCCGTGCCGGTGCACGATTCCGACGGGGCGATCCGCGAATGGGTCGGCGTGCATGTCGACGTCACCGGGCGTCACGCCTACGAGGCGGCGCTGCGGGAGGCCCGCGACGCCGCCGAGGAGGCGAGCCGGGCCAAGAGCCGCTTCCTCGCCAACATGAGCCACGAGCTGCGCACCCCGCTCTCGGCGGTGATCGGCTACGCGGAGATGCTGGAGGAGGAGGCGGAGGATCTCGGGCAGGACACGTTCCTGGCCGATCTCGGCAAGATCCGAGCGAACGCCCAGCATCTGCTCGGCCTGATCAACGACGTCCTCGACCTCTCAAAGGTCGAGGCCGAGAAGATGGACGTGTACGCCGAGGACTTCGCCGTCGACGGCTTCGCGCGCGACGCCGCCGCCACCGTCGAGGCCCTGGTCGCCAAGAAGGGCAACCGCCTCGTCCTCGACCTCGCGCCGGACCTCGGCAACGCGCGCACCGACGCGGTGAAGCTGCGCCAGTGCCTGTTCAACCTGCTCGGCAACGCCGCGAAGTTCACCGAGGGCGGGACCGTCACCATGCGGATTCGGCGCCACACCACCGCGAATGGTGACCGGCTGAGCTTCGCCGTCGCCGATACCGGGATCGGCATGTCGCCCGAGCAGGTGGCCGGGCTGTTCCAGCGCTTCGCGCAAGCGGACGAGACGACGACGCGCAAGTACGGGGGAACCGGCCTCGGCCTCGCCCTGACCAGGGCCTTCGCCGGCCTGATGGGCGGGGAGATCGAGGTGGAGAGCCTCGTGGGCGGGGGCACGACCTTCACCCTGACCGTGCCGGCCGTCGTCCCCGTCGTGGAGGCTCCGGCGGAGGCCGAGCCCGCCGAGCGGTCGGAGCATGAGGCCGGGGGTAGCCGTGGCCTCGTGCTCGTCGTCGACGACGAGGCGAGCCAGCGGGACCTCATGGCGCGCTTTCTCATCCGGCAGGGCTTCTCCGTGCGGACGGCGGGCGACGGGCGGACCGGCCTCGACCTCGCCCGGACCCTGGCGCCCCGGGTGATCCTGCTCGACGTGATGATGCCGGAGGTCGACGGCTGGACGGTGCTGGCGACCCTCAAGGCCGATGCGGCCACCCGCGACATTCCGGTGGTGATGGTCAGCTTCGTGGCCGACGCGGCGTTGAGCGCGTCCCTCGGCGCGGCGGACGCCCTACCGAAGCCGGTGGATTGGGGACGGCTGAAGGCGGTGCTGACCCGCCTCGGACCCGAGGCCGGCGGCGTGCTGGTGGTGGACGACGACGCGGGCATGCGGGCGCGCCTGCGCCATGTCCTCGAACGCGACGGCTGGGCGGTGCGCGAAGCCGGCGACGGCGCCGAGGCCCTGGCCCGGGTCCACGAGGCGCGCCCGGCTGTCATCCTGCTCGACTTGACCATGCCGGTCATGGACGGCTTCTCGTTCCTGCTGCGGCTGCGCGCCCTGGCCGGCGGCAGCGATATCCCGGTGGTGGTGCTCAGTGCCCGGGACATCTCTCCGGCCGAGCGGAGCGAACTCGCCGGCGTCGACCGGGTCGTCCGAAAGGGGGATGCCAGCCTGCAGGAACTGGCGGCCGAGGTCGCCCGGCTCGGGCAGGCTCCCGAAGCGGCCGCCGATCCGTTGAGTCGTCCCTGAGCGGGCGCCCCGTCAGCACCGGGTGCTGGCGCGCGTCACGAGGTGGGGTCGCACCAGCACCTCGGACGGCCCTGCCTCCTCCGCCTCCATCAGGGCGAAGGCTCGCGCGGCGATTCGGTCGAGGTCGACATCGACCGTGGTCAGGCGATAGGGCGGCCAGGCCGAGGCCGCGACGTTGTCGTAGCCGGCCACCAGCACGTCCTCCGGACAGCGCAGGCCGAATTCCTCCCGGAGGGCGTCGATGGCGCCCATCGCCGTGAGATCGTTCAGGCAGAACAGGCCGTCCGGCCCGGTACCGGACGCATAGAGCGCCCGCACCGCCATGGAACCTCCGCCGTGGTGATGGTCGCCCTGCGCCCGCGCGCACGCCGCAATCCCGAGTTCCGCCAGGCCCTGCCGGAAGCCGGCCTCGCGGCGTTCCTGGGCGAGCGTGCCCGACCGGCCCGCGATGTAGCCGAACCGGCGGGCGCCCTGCGCATGCAGGTGCTTGGCGATCGCGACGCCGGCCCCGTGGTCGTCGGCCGCCACCGTCCGGACCCAGCGGTTGGTCACCGCGGAGTTCATCGTCACGATGGGCACTGTAAAGCGCGCCAGGGCTTCGGCCACGTCCGTCGCGTTCACCGAGAGCGAGGTCAGGACCGCGTCGACTTGATAGCCCGAGAGGAGTTCCACGGCAGAGCCGAGCGCCCACTCGTCCGCGACGAGCACCAGCATCACCTGCCGTCCCGTCCGCTGAAGCCCCGCCGCGAAGCTCTCCAGGGCCATGGCGTGGAAGGGATTGGCGAGGCCGCCGACCGCCACGGCGACGATGCCGGAGCGCCCGGTCGTCAGCGAGCGCGATAGGAGGTTCGGCCGATAACCCAGCGCCTCGGCGGCCGCCAGGACCTTGGCGCGGGTGGCCGGCGAGGCGATGCCACCCGGCGTGAACGTCCGCGAAACCGCCGATTGCGAGACCCCCGCCAGCCGGGCGACGGCGATGGAGGAGGGCGGGCGGTTCCTGGTCACCTGTCGCTTCTCCCCTGAGGCTCTGCACGCAGCGCAGGGCATCTATGTGCGCTCGACTGCATCCCTATGCAACGTTTGTTGCAGTGCACAGTTGAGGGAACACGTGCCCTCGAGAAGCGGGCGTTTCGGCTACGCTTCCCAACGCGCTCCCGGAGATCCGCATGAGCCTCGTCGATCTCCCCAGGGTCGAACTTCCCGAGACCGCTCCCCTCGATGCCGGGGCTGCTGCGGAGGCCACGTCGGGTGGGCCGGCGCCCGGGCCGAATCCGACCCTCGTCCTCGTCGCGCTGGCGACGGGGGGCTTCGCGATCGGCACCACCGAATTCGCCGCCATGAGCCTGTTGCCGTCCTTCGCGCCCGATCTCGGGATCGATGCCGCCACGGCCGGCCACGTGATCAGCGCCTACGCCCTCGGAGTCGTGGTGGGGGCGCCGATCATCGCGGTGCTGGCGGCCCGCATCGCGCGGCGCACGCTGCTCGTCGCCCTGATGGTGCTGTTCGCCCTCGGCAACGGCCTCTCGGCGCTGGCGCCGAGCTATCCCTGGATGCTGGTCTTCCGCTTCCTCGCCGGCCTGCCGCACGGGGCCTATTTCGGGGTGGCGGCCCTGGTCGCCGCCGCCCTTGTGCCGCGCGCGCGGCGCTCGCAGGCGGTCTCGCGGGTCATCGCGGGCCTTACGGTCGCGACCGTGGTGGGGGTGCCGCTCGCCAACGGCATCGGTCAGCTCGTCGGCTGGCGCTGGAGCTTCGGCCTCGTGGCCCTGCTCGCCACCGGAACCGCGATCCTGGTGCGGATCTACGCGCCGCTGGGTGAGCCGGCCCGGGGGGCGAGCGCTCTGAAGGAACTCGGCGCCCTGCGGCGCGGCCAGGTCTGGCTGACGCTGGCAACCGGCGCCATCGGCTTCGGCGGCCTGTTCTCGGTCTACACCTACCTGGCCTCGACGATGCTGGAAGTCACGCACGCTTCGCCGGGCGCGATCCCGCCGGTGCTCGCCCTGTTCGGCCTCGGGCTCACCGTCGGCAACCTCGTCTGCGCGTGGGCGGCCGACCGCGCCCTGATGCCGGCGGCCGGCCTGACCCTGGTCTGGAGCGCGGGCGCGCTCGCGCTCTACCCCTACGCGACGGGAAGCCTCTGGACCCTCGGGCCCGTCGTCTTCCTCATCGGCTGCGGCGGCGGCCTCGCCACGATCCTGCAGACCCGCCTGATGGATGTCGCCGAGGACGCGCAGACCCTGGCCGCCGCCCTCAACCACTCGGCCTTCAACGTCGCCAACGCCCTCGGACCCTGGCTCGCCGGCCTCGCCCTCACGGCCGGGCTCGGCCTGCCCGCGACCGGCTGGGTCGGCGTCGCGCTGGCCCTCGGGGGGCTGGCGATCTGGGCGGTCTCGTTTCTCGCCGAGCGGCGTGGCGGCGTGGTTCCGGCCGCGCGTTGACCGGGGCGGCAGCGCGAACCCCGCGCATATCCGGGCTCGATCCGGTCAGGGCGCTTCCCACGCGGACCGGACCGGACCCGTCGCGGTATCGGGCTTCGCCGCGCCGATGAAGATCACCACCGGTCCATGCTCGGCGCGGCGCGGATCATAGAAGTCGAGCAGGTTCGGGTGCAGGCGCTGGAGAAAGTCGGGCCGCAGGCCCTCCTGGCGCATGAGGTGGTCGATGACGACCTGATCGCCGTGCACGGCGTTCGGTACCGGGCCGCAAGCGCCCGGCGCCATCCAGCGCTCGGGTTCGGCCGCGAAGGCGGCATGGAGGAAATCCAGCGCGCCCCCGTCCCAGCGCAGCAGGGCGCTGGAGAGGCGGCCCTTGTGAAAGTAGTCCTCCATGGCGGCGAGGCCCGGCTCGCCCAGTGCATCGGCCGGTCCGGTGAAGACGGTGTCGAGGTCGCAGAGCAGGGTCGGCCCCCGCGTCAGGCCGGGGCGGAACGCCTCCATCTTCGCCCACCAGGCCGGCCAGTCGTGCCGCAGCGGGACGCGCTTGACGCCCGCGACGGCGAGGGGCAGGTCCGTAAGGCAAAGGATCCGGTCGAAGGCCGGGGCGTGTCGGCGTACGCCGCGGGCGAGGCGCTCGACCCAGACCGCGTCGTAGCGGCCGCCGCCCTTCAGGACGGTGATGAGTGTGGTCATGGGATGAAGGTAATCCTGATCGGGCTGGTCAAGCGGGGCAGGGGTGCAGGCGGATGTGCCCGGCTGCCTCGGCCTGCCGGAACCAGGCGCGCTCGGCCGCCCAGGGGTGGCCGGGCCAGCCGTCGAAACCGAAGCCGTGGACCTCGACCGCGCCCTGTTCCGCCGGCCGGCCGAGTAGGAGCGCCAGGGTCACGAGGAAGCCGGTGCTGGGGTTCGGCCGCTCGGTGGCACCGGGGGACGCGAGGCGTGTCCAGGCCGCCCGGTGCAGATCCTCGGACAGAACGTGGACGGGCCTGCCGAGGGAGGCCAGCAGAGCCAGGGCTTCGCGCGTCCAGCAGATCTGCTCGGGCCGGTTGTGCTCCGCCGGCAGCATCGGGAACGGCAGGATGAAGGCCTCGGCGCGCTGGACCACCGGGCGCGCCAGGAAATGCGGGTCGGTGAGCCATTCGCGCATCTGCCCGCCGCGATTGACCAGGGCGAGGTGGGTGACCCGGGAGCCGGTGCGCCCGCCGAAGCCCGGCGCGTTGTTGAAGCGCACGACGCACGCCGCCCCGTCGATCGCCGCGCCGGCGTCGAGCCCCGGCGCGTTGCCGACGATGGCGAGTGTGCCGCGTCCGGACGGAGGCAGGTCGGGCATCGGCGGGGAGTCGACCTGGGCGTCCACTTGCGTCAGAGGTTCGGGGTGAGCTGCCGAGGTATGGCGCCGGCCCCGCGCGGCAAGATCCCGGCGACGCAAGATCTCGGCGACGCAAGATCCCTGCGTCTGAGGAAGGCCCCGGGGACCGATGATGCGCCGATGCTTCGTCTGCGCGGCCGATATGTTGGGGCCGAACGAGCGGTCCCTCGCCTATCCGGACGGGCGGGTGCGGGCCTTTCCGATCGCCTGCGGCTCCTGCGGCCTCTTGCTGGCGGCGGATGCCGACCCGGCTCGCTGCCGCGCGCACCTCGCCGCGCACCTGTCCGGGCCGACCTTCCTGTCCGACCCGGACGCGCCCTATGGCCTCGACCTCTACACCCTGCGCAGCGCCGCGACCGCGTTCGACCGCGGCCTGCGCCCGCACGACGCCGAGGGCCGCACGGCCCTGCGCCATCCCCACGGCCGGTGCGCGGCGGGAGCGGACCTGTACGCCCTCGACGGGGCCGTCGGGCCGCCCATCTCCCTCGGACTGCTCTGCCGCCCCGATGGATTGGCGGCGGCCCTGGCGATGCTGGCCGTCCATGCGGCCTGGACCGACGACGTCGTGATCCTCCTCGACGCACCCGTGAATCGTCCGGAGGCGGTGGCGGTCGCGGGGTTTCCGCGCAGCGCGGTGCGGGTGGGCGCACGGCCCCTGGGGCAGGACTTCGCCGCCCAGCGCAATGCCCTCCAGGACCTCGCGGGCCATCCCTGGATGCTGCAGCTCGACGCCGACGAGACCCTGTCCGTCGAGGCCGGCCGGCGCCTTCCGGCCCTGGCCGCCCTGGCCGAGGCGGGCGACGTCGTCTCGGTCGGACTGGCACGCCGCAACCGTGTCGACGGCCACCTCTCGGACGTCTACCCGGACGTCCAGTATCGTCTGAACCGTCGATGCGTGCGCTATGCCGGCCGCGTGCACGAGCGGCCGGTGCTCGACGGTGGCTGGCCACGCAGCCTCATCGCCCTCCACGGGGCGATCGAGCACCATCTCGACCGCGCCCACGTGCTGGCGCGCTCGCGGCGCTATGAGCGTCTCGCACCCGGGCGCGGGCGCCCCGAGGAGGAGGCCGCGCTGCTGCGTCCCTACCGGGACTGAGGCCCTGGGGAGCGGGTGGGTGCGCGGCTCTTCGGGCGGGGTCGGACTGCTGCGATGGCGCGGGCGTAGAGGTCGAGTGTCTCGCCCGCCAGGGCCGCCCGGGTGAAGCGGCCGGACGCCGCCAGTGCCCGGATCCGATAGGCGCGGCGCAGGGCCGGATCGACGAGGAGCGGGCGCAGGGCGTCCGCCAGCGCCGGACCGGTGGCCTCCCGCGCCAGCGGACCCGCACCCGGCGCCCCCACGAAGGCGCGCGCGCTCGCGTCCTGCGCGCAGGCCACCACCGGACGGCCGTAGGCCAGGGCCTCCTGGTAGACGAGGCCGAAGCTCTCGTAGCGGGATGGGGCGAGCACCGCGTGCGCGTTCGCGTAGGCTTGCGCCAGCGCATCGGCGGGGACCCGGCCGAGCGCATGGATGCGGGCGCGTGCCGCCTCCGGCAGGCCCGCGGGTAGGTCCGCCGGGGGGACGCCGATCAGGTCCAGTCGGAAGGGTCGAACCGCGCCGCGTTCCGCGTCGTCCGCCAGGATCGCGACCGCCCCGAGGAGCGCGTCGAAGCCCTTGCGTGCCTCTGCCCTCCCGACGAACAGCAGGCGCACCGGCCCCGCCTCGTCCGGGTAGGGGGCGCCGCGCGCCGCCGCCATGATCTCCGGCGGCAGACTCAAGCCGATCACGGCCTCGGGCTGCCGGCCGGACAGGCCGTAGGTTCGGGCGATCACCGCCCCGTGCTCGGCGGTGTTGGCGATGAGCCCCGCGCTGCCCCGCGCCTGGGCGCGCTCCAGGGCATCGGCGGCCCCGCCGTCGAGGCGGTCGCGAAGCGTGTCGGGCGCGTCCCGTGTGAAGATTGCGGGGGTCGAGCTCCGCGTCACCAGCGGCAGGTCCCGGCGCCCCGCGAGCAGCACGGCCGGCGCGTACCAGTTCGTCGCTTCGGCGACGTCGAACGGCCGGCGGGCATGGGCCGCGAGCACGGCGCGCCGGAAGGCGAGGGGGGCGGCGAGATGCCCGGCCGCGCCCCAGCGGCGCAGGCGCGCCAGCCCCCCGCCCGGCCGCAGGGCGAACCCCGCCACCGTCACGCCGCCATTGCTGTCCCGGCCTGCGCGGTCGAGGGTGAAGACGGTGACGTCGGCCCCAGCCCCTGCGAGGCTCTCGGCGATCTCGCGGGCCGCGGTCGAGAGGCCGCTGGGGGCCGGCGGGTAATCCCAGGCGAGGTAGGCGATTCGCATCACGCGGCGAGTAGACGGCGGTAGAGGGCGAGGTAGTCGGCCGCCATGCGCTCGGCCGTGAAGCGGGCCTCGAAACGTGCGCGGATGCGGGCGCGGTCGAGCTGGCCGATCCGTCCGAGAGCAGCCACGGCCTCGGCCTCGGAGGCGACGACGAAGCCGGTCACGCCCTCCTCGACGATCTCCGGCACCGAGCCCCGATTCCAGGCGACAACTGGCGTGCCGCAGGCCATGGCCTCGATCATCACCAGGCCGAAGGGCTCCGGCCAGTCGATGGGAAACAGGAGCGCCCGCGCGCTCCCCAGGAGTTCGGCCTTCCGGGCATCGTCCACGGGGCCGAGATAGGTCGCGTCCTCCCCCAGGAGAGGGCGCACCCGATCCTCGAAATAACCCGGGTTGCCGACGTCGATGGTGCCGCCCAGCCGGATCGGCAGGCCGGCGGCGCGCGCCACGCGGATCGCCGTGTCGGGCCGCTTCTGGTCGGTCATCCGCCCCAGGAAGGCGACGTGCGCGCCGGGCTGCGTGCCGAGGATGTAGCGGTCCCGCGCGAGGCCGTGATGCACGATGCCGGCTCGGTTGGAAGCCGGAATGCCGGCCGCCTGCGATGCCGAGATCGCCGCCACCGGCAGGTCGGGAAAGCCCGCGAAGAACAGCGCCCGGTCGAGTTCGTCGACCCGCCAATGCACCGTCGTGAGGCTGTGGCGCCGACGCGCGCCGAGGAGGGCCGCATGGGCGAACTCACCGTGGCAATGCACGATGTCGAACTGGTCGAGGCGCAGCCGCAGCGCCTCCAGCTGCAGGGCGTCCAGGGCCGCCGGGACGCCGGGTGCGACCCGTCCGTGGCGGCGCTCCAGGGCCGCGAGGCTGGGATGGTCGCCGATGCGCGGCAAGTCTGTCGCACTGTCGGAGGGCGCGAAGAGCGTTACCTCCACACCTAGGTTAACCAGTGCCGTGCTGAGGTCATGTATGACCCTCTCCGTGCCACCGTGGTGCTCTGGGGGAACGGGGAATATGTTGGGTGCGACTTGGGCGACGCGGATCACGGTAAGCACCTCATCTTCGAAAATTCTTTTTCAGAACACGCCTGAGACGCTGGCGGCCTGATGTTCGTCTTGCATGTCGCCCTGCAAGGCTGCCTTCGCGGCGGCGGGGTCGTGTTCGGGCTCACCGCCGATACGGGCGGCCATATCCGCTACCTGCTCGACCTCGTGGCCGCCTCGTCCCAGGATGTCGGCATCGCGCGGATCGTGGTCGCCACGCGCCTGTTCCACGGCACGCCCGGACCGGACTACGCCGTGCCCGAAGAGCGCATCTCCGACAAGGTCACCCTCGTGCGGCTCGCGAGCGCGTCACCGGATTACCGCGCTAAGGAGGAGATGCACGCCGAGGTCGGGAGCTTCGCCCGCAATCTCATGGCCTGGATCGCGGCCCAGCCCCGGGCGCCCGACCTCATTCACGCCCACTACGCCGACGCCGCCTCCGTGGCGGGCCTCGTCGAGGACGCGCTCGGCATCCCCTTCGTGTTCACGGCCCATTCGCTCGGGCGGGTGAAGGCCGCGATGCTGGGCCCCGGCGCCGAGGACGGCCCCGACCTCGCGCGCCGGATCGCCGCCGAGGAGGACGCCCTGGCGCGCGCGAGCCTCGTCATCGCCTCCTCCCGCGACGAGGCGGAGGTGCAATATGCCGGATACGCGGCCTACGATCCGGGGCGCATCCGCGTCCTGCCGCCCGGCAGCGATCTCGCCCGCTTTGCGGCTGCCGAACCCCTCCCACGGGTCGACGCCACCATCGACCGCTTCTTGCACGACCCGGCCAAGCCGGCGCTGCTGGCGCTCGCCCGGCCGGTGGCGCGCAAGAATCTCGGCACCCTGGTGCGGGCCTACGGCGAGAGCCCCGCCCTGCAGGCGCGGGCCAACCTCGTGCTGATGGCGGGCACGCGGGAGGACATCGACGCCCTCGACGGCGACATGGCCGACACCATGCGGGAGATTCTCGTCCTCATCGACCGCTACGACCTCTACGGGCGCGTGGCCTACCCCAAGACCCACGGGCCGGAGGACGTGCCGGCGCTCTACGCCTACGCCCGCGCCCGGAGGGGCCTCTTCGTCAATCCCGCCCTCAACGAGCCCTTCGGCCTGACCCTGCTGGAGGCGTCGGCCGCCGGGCTGCCGCTGGTGGCCACCGACAGCGGCGGCCCGAACGACATCGTGGAGACCTGCGGCAACGGTCTTCTGGTCGATCCGCGCACCCCCGACGCCATCGCGGCGGCCTGCCTGCGCATCCTGGACGAGCCCGACCTCTACGCCGCTTGCGTGGCGGGGGGCGCCCGCGCGGCCGCAGCTTATGATTGGGACCGGCACGCCGCCCGCTACCACGATCTGCTGCGGGCGCTGCGTCACCCCGAGCCCCCCCTGGCGGCGCCGCGCCAGCTCCTCGTCTGCGACATCGACAATACGCTGGTGGGCTGCGAGGCGGCGCTCGGCACCTTCCGGCGCTGGCGCAGCCGGCAGGCGGGCCTCGCCTTCGGGGTCGCTACCGGGCGCTCCTTCCACAGCGCCATGGCGGTGCTGGAGCAGCAGGCGAGCCCGCGCCCGCAGGTCATGATCACGTCGGTGGGGTCGGAGATCTACCACCTCGATCCCAACGGCGTGACCTACACGGCCGATGCCGCCTGGCGTGCAACGGTCTCGACGGGCTGGGACCGGGCGGGCGTGCTGGCCAGCCTGTCCGGCCTCGACGGCCTCGTACCCCAGGGCCCCCTGGAGCAGCGCGGGCACAAGCTCAGCTATTTCGGGGATGCGGAGACGACCCAGCGGGTCCGCGCCGCCCTCGCGCGGGCGGGATTGTCCGCCAACGTGATCCACAGTCACGGCCGCTACCTCGACATCCTGCCGGAGGCCGCCTCGAAGGGCACGGCGGTGGCGCATGTGCGGACCCTCTACGGCTTGCCGGAGCGGGCCGTGTTCGTGGCCGGTGATTCCGGGAACGACGTCGAGATGCTGCGCACCGGGATGCAGGCGATCATCGTCGCCAACTACTCGGATGACCTCGCTAGCAACGCCGCGTTGCAGCACTCCTACGTGGCGCGGGCGTCCCATGCCCGCGGCATCATCGAGGGCGTCAGGCATTTCCGCCGGATGCTGGCCGATGCCGGCTGACGCCCCCGATGGGCCGTCGGCGAGCGTGCTCACCCTGGTCCGCGGCCGGGCCGACCGGCTGCGCAACCTCATGGCCGGGCTGGCGCACCAGTCCGTGCGTCCGCGCGAACTGGTGATCGCCTGGATGCAGCCGGAGCGCACCCTCGACCTGCCGGACCCCGGCTGCCCGGTGCGCCATCGTCACGTCGAAGGCGAGCCGATGCCGCTCGCCGCCGCCCGCAACCGCGCGGCCGAGGTCGCCACGGGCGACCTCTTCATTTTCCTCGATGTGGACTGCATCCCGTCGCCCACCCTCGTGGCGGCCTACCGGCGCGCGGCGGCGCAGGCCGAAGGCCTGTTCCTGGGCGAGGTGCTCTACCTGCCGCCGGGGCTCGATCCCGGCCTAGCCGCCGACGACGCGGCCCTCGCGCGCCTCGGCCGGACGCATCCGGCGCGCCCCCCGGTTCCCCCGGAGGGCCTTCGCCCGGAGCCGGATCCCGGCCAGCTCTGGGGCCTGTCGTTCGCGCTCCCGTCCCACCGCTGGCACGCCGTCGGCGGCATGGACGAGAGTTACGTCGGTTACGGCGGCGAGGAGACCGACCTCGCCGCGCGCCTTACGGCCTCCGGGCTGCCGACCTTCTGGGTCGGGGGCGCGCGCGCCTATCACCAGCACCATCCCGTCCACGTGCCGCCGCTCCAGCACTTCGACGCCATCCTGGCCAACGCCACCCGCTTCCGGGGCACGCATGGGCGCTGGTGCATGACCTACTGGCTCGGCCAATTCCGGACCGCCGGGCTGATCGCGTGGGACGACGACGCGCGCGCGATCCGGGTCCTGCGTCGGCCGGACGCATCCGAGGTCGCGGCCGCCCTACGGCCCGACGCCCTGTTCTCCTGACGGATCGCGAACCCGACAGCCATGAAGAAACCCATCGCGTTCTTCGTCCACCACCAGGGACGGGGCCACGCCAACCGCACGATGGCGGTGGCGGCCGAATTCGCCCGCGACCGCCCCGTCTCCGTGCTCACCGCCGGGCCACAGCTGTTCGACGGGTTCTCCCGCGACATCGAGATCGTGCCGCTGCCGAACATGATCGGCGCGGGCGTGCCGACGCCGCGCCTCTACGCGGAGCCGACTCCGCAGGTCATGCACTGCGTGCCGCTGGGCCTCACCGCGATGCGCCGGACCATGCGGCGGATCCTCGACCACCTCGACGAGCGCGACGTCGGCCTGTTCGTGGTTGACGTCTCGGCGGAGATCGCGCTGCTGGCGCGCATCGCCAGCGTGCCGGCGGTGCAGATCCGCATGCACGGCGACCGGACCGACATCGGCCATGTCGGTGCTTACGAGGCCTGTGTCGGTATGCTCGCCCCCTTCGACGAACGCATGGAGCAGGACGACTATCCGGCGGCGCTTCGGGCCAAGACCTTCTACAGCGGCGGCCTCTGCACCAGCGTCGACGGCGTGCCCGGCCGGGCGGAGGCGCGGGCGAAGCTCGGTCTCGACCCGGAGCGGGAGATCGTCGTGGCGGTCACCGGCGGCGGTGGCAGCGGTACGCCCTACGCGCCCCTGACGGTGGCGGCGCGCGCCGCGCCCGACACCCTGTGGCTGACCCTCGGGCCGACCCACCGCGAGGGGCACGAGACCGACTTCTCCAACCTGCGCGAACTCGGCTGGGTGTCCTCGGTGACCGACTACCTCGCCGCCGCCGACATCGTGGTAGCGTCCGCCGGCGACAACACGGTTCACGAGGTCGCCCGCGTCGGCGGCCGCCTGATCGTGATGCCCGAATGGCGCTACTTCGGCGAACAGACCCGCAAGGCCGAGGCCCTGGTCCGGCTCGGGGCCGCCGTCCAGGCCCCGGTCTGGCCCGGCGACCTTCAGGGCTGGCGCGACCTCCTCGCGCGGGCGCGCGGCCTCGACCCCGCCCCTTTGCGCAGCCTCTACGCGCCGGACGCCGCCGCCCGCGCCGCCGGCTGGCTCGAGGGCCTGACCGACGAACTCTGGCACGGCGCGACGGAGCCCGCCGCCCTCACGGTCGTTGCCGCCGGCTGATCGCCCGCATCCCTCAGCGCTCGAACCTCCCGGAGCCAGACCGCCCCATGTCCACCGTTTCCGTCGTGACCCTGGCCAAGGGACGGCCGGCACACCTGCGCAACGTGCTCCTGGGCCTGGAGCGCCAGAGCCAAGCGCCCGCCGAGTTCATCGTCGCGGTGATGCAGGACGCGCCCTACGACCTGCCCGAGGTCGGCTTGCCCGTCCGCCAGATCCTGATGCCGGGCACCGAACTGCCGCTGGCGGCGGCGCGCAACCGGGGTGTCGCGGCCGCCACGGGGGACGTCGTGGCCTTCCTCGACGTCGACTGCATCCCGGCCCCCGACCTCGTCGCCGATTACGCCCGCGGGCTCGCCGAACTCGACGGCCTGCTGATGGGTGAGGTGCTCCACCTGCCCGCGCACGCGACGGCGGGAGACTGGACCTGCGAGGCCTTTGCCGCGGTCGCCGAGCGCCATTCCGATCGCCGGGGTCCCCCGGCCGCCGGCCTCGAGATCTGCCACGATTACCGCTGCTTCTGGTCCCTCAACTTCGCGATCCGGCGCGCCACTTTCTTGGCCACCGGCGGCTTCGACGAGCGCTACACGGGCTACGGCGGCGAGGACACGGATTTCGGCAAGGTTCTCGACCAGGCCGGCATCCCTATCGCCTGGATGAAGGGTGGCCTCGCCTACCACCAGTACCACCCCCACCACATGCCCCCCGTGCACCACCTCGACAGCGTGGTTCGCAATGCCGAATTGTTCGAGGCCAAGTGGGGCTACCGCACGATGGGCCACTGGCTCTACGCCTTCAAGGTGATGGGGCTGATCGACGACACCCCCGACCGGCCGATCCGCATCCTGCGCCGCCCCGAGGCGGACGACTTCGCGCTGACCGGGCAGCAGAGCCACCAGCCCTACAGCAATTCGGCCTCCGTCATCCGCTTCCTCGAGGCTCAGGCCGCCGCTGTGGCGACCGCGTGAGGATCGCGCTCCTCGCGCATCTGCGCCACCCGGTGGCGCACCCCTTCGCGGGCGGCATGGAGGCCCACGCCTGGGTCCTGGCCGAAGGCTTGATGGCGCGCGGACACGAGGTCGTGCTGTTCGCCGCCGGGGATAGCGACCCGCGCTTTGCCATCGATCCGGTGATCCCGGTGCATCACGAGCGCAGCTTCCCCGGGCTGGAGCACCGGGGCGACGCCGGGCTCAAGGCCCACGTGGATGCGGGCTATGCGGGCGCCTGCGACCGGATCGCGGCCGGCGGCTTCGACGTGTTGCACAACAACAGCTTGAGCCGCCTGCCCCTGGAGCCCCGGCGCCTCGCGGCGGTGCCGACCGTCACCTCTCTCCACGTCCCGCCCTACGCCGCCCTGTGCGGGTTCGTGCGCGACAGCCTCGTGCCCGGTCATCGGATCACCGTCACGTCGGAGGCGCAGCGCAGGTTGTGGTGGCCCGAAGGGGCTCCGCCGCGGATGTCCGTGCTCCACAACGGCGTCGATCCGGATTCCTGGCCCTATCGCGCGCGCGGCGACGGTGGCGCCGTCTGGTCCGGGCGCATCGCCCCCATCAAGGGCACGCATCTCGCCATCGCGGCGGCCCGGCATGCCGGCCTTTCCCTGACCCTGTTCGGCCCGATCGAGGACCCGGAGTACTGGGCGGCGCGGATCGCCCCGCAACTCGGCGGTCCCATCCGCTACGGTGGGCATCTCTCCGGTAAGGCGCTGGCGGACGCGGTCGGTCGCGCCTCGGTCTTCCTCTTCACGCCCTGCTGGGACGAGCCCTTCGGCCTCGTGGCGATCGAGGCCATGGCCTGCGGCGTGCCGGTCGCGGGCATCGACCGGGGCGCCGCCGCGGAGGTGATCGGCGAGGCCGGCTGCCTCGCGCCCCCGAACGACGTGCCCGCCCTCGCGGACGCCCTCGGTGAGGCCCTGGCCATCCCCCGCGCGGTTCCGCACGCCCGGGTCCTGCGCTTGTTCACCCGCGATCGCTGGCTCGCGCGCTGCGAAGCCCTCTACGTGCAGGCCGCACGCACCGCCGAACGCTGACACCCCCTCCGCCCGCGCCCGCTCCCCGGGGCGGGCCCCGCCACGCGAGCCGACAGCATGAGCCGCCCCCGCACGACCCGCCGCGCCCTCCTCGACGCCCTCTGGCACGGTCGCGACCCCTTCGCGGCTCCTCCCGAGGACCTGCGCCCCCGCGACCTCCAGGGTTGGCGCAGTGTCCACCCTTATCTCGACGAGGCCGTCACCGAGTTCCGGCCGGACGTGGTCGTGGAGATCGGCGCCTGGAAGGGTGCGAGCACGCTGCACCTGGCGCGGACCATGGCGGCGCACGACGTCGACGGGACCGTCATCGCGGTGGATACCTGGCTCGGTGCCGTCGACCATTGGGCGGATGCGGACCTGTTCGCCGAACTCGCCACCGAGCACGGCTATCCGAGCCTGTACCGCACCTTCCTGGCCAACGTGCTGCACGAGGGGCTGGCGGACCGCGTGGTGCCGCTTCCGCTGGATTCGGTGAACGCCGCCGAACTGATGCGCCTGCGCGGGGTGAGCGCTGACGTGATTCACCTCGATGCCGGCCACGAGGAGGCCTCGGTGGCGGCGGACCTGCGGGCTTGGTGGCCGGTCCTGCGCCCCGGCGGCCTGTTCGTCGCTGACGATTACGACCGCTTGGGCGGCCGTTTCCCCGGCGTCACCCGGGCGGTCGACGCCTTCTGCGCGGAGACCGGCGTGGCGGGGCCCTGGTCGCACCGGGGCAAGTGCAAGTTCCTCAAGCCGGCCTGATGCGGCGGTCAGGCGATCGAAGCCGGAACCGGCGCGATCAGCCGACGAGCACGACGGCCCGCTTGGCGTAGAATGCGCGGCCGATCTCGGCGACCACGAAGTGTGCCACGTCCGCGCGCGCGATCAGGCCGTTGCGCCAGGACGCGGGCGTGGCCAGAACCTCGTAGCGACCCGTCGCCGGGCCGGAGGTCAGGACACCGGGTCGGACCAGGGTCCAGTCCAGGTGACTGTGCCGGATACGCATCTCCTGGGCGTCCTTGTCGTCGTAGGCGCGGCCGAAGACGAGGCGGAAGGGGATGCGCTGGAGCGGGCCGATGGCATCCCGGCTGTCGCCGGCGCCGAAGCCCGTGATGGCGATGAGGCGCGCGACGCCCGCCTTTTCCATCGCGGGTACGAGGAGGTTGGTGGCCTCCGAGAACAGCGTCACCGGCCCGATCAGGTGCCGCACGGGAACGCCGAGGGCCTGGACGACGGCATCGACCCCCTCCAACGCCGAAGCGACGTCGATGGGGTTCAGCGCATCGGCTGTGAACCGTTCGAGGTTCGGGTCCGAGAGCGTCATGTCCGAGAGCGTCATGCGCGCGGCCGAGCGCGCGAAGGCCCGCACGCGATGCCCGGCCGCGAGCGCCGCCTTCACGGTCTCCAGGCCGATGCCATGACTGGCGCCCATGACGAGGATGTGGGCCATGCTGAATCCCTGACGTCATGCGTTCGGGCACCGTCCTCCCCCCGCGAGAGAGGAGGGCGCGGTGAGGGCGGGCGCCCGAAGCGAGCCGGGCACCCTGGAGATAACGTCGGCCTACCAGCGGTGGTGCCAGCCCACGTGGCGGTAGCCACCGTGCCAGCCCCAGGGGCGGTGGTACCCGACGTGGCGGTAGCCGCCCCAGCGGTGCCAGCGCGGACTGTACCAGCCGACTCGGCGGTAGCCGTAGACGATGGGGCGCACCACGACGGGGCGATAGACGACGTTCGGGCGGCAATAGCCGTAATAGCCGCGGTGGCCGCCGGGTCCGCATCCGTCGCGGGCTTCGGCCCCGCCGGCCGTGGCCGCGAGTGTCCCCAGTGCAAGAACAGCTGCGCCAGCAAGTTTCAGTCGCATTTGCATCTCCTCTGTTGCGATGGGCTAGGAACAGCAGGCTTCGAAAGATGGTTGCGGCTTTAAAAGCCAGGATGTGTTACGAAATGTAACAAGCACCTCAATCACATCTTGATGAGATCATGCCGATGTGAAGGCGAGTGGGCGCGATCCTCATCGCGACGCGGTGTCAGCCGGAGCGTTTCGCCGTCCAGCGTCCCGCGCAGGCGATGGGGCCGGTCTGGGTCCAGCGTCCTGTCCCGGCGGATGTCCGCAGCCGGCCCTCGACGGCGATGTTTGCCAAGCCGCGCCGGATGGAACCGACGATGCGGCCATTCTTCGCCACCCGGCCGGAGGCATCGGCCGCGCTGCCACTCGCCTCGTCGACGGCGCCGTCGCGGATCACGATCGGATAGCGGTAGGGCCCGGTGCAACTGCCGTTGTCGACGGTCGCCGCGACGGACCAGTCGCCGTCGAACGCGGTCCCGGCATGAGCCGGACCGAGGGGGCTGCTCGCGACGGCGAGGGCCAGGACAATGCATTTCGAAACGGGTGACATGACCGCCTTTCTGGGACTGATGTCGAGCGTTCCGGCCCGAGGCGTGCCCAGCTAGAGGGGCGGACGGGCCAGTGGAGCCGGGGCGTCCCCGCCCTGGGCGAGGTAGCGGACCATGAGTTCGCCGGTGGCCCGGACCGCGTAGTCCCGCATCGGCTCGCCGGCCGCGGGCGGGACGAGATCCGTCACGCGCCGCCCGTCCAGGGTCGCCGCCAGCTCGCGGCGCGCCATTCCAGACTCGATGACTTCCTGAATCGCCTGCGTCTCGTAGGCCTCCAGCGACGCGTTCAGTCGCGAATACCCGGCTCGATCGGGCCCTCCGCCGGGCGGTCCGGATGCAGGCCCGGTTCGGGCGGTTCCTCGAACGGGGCCGAGGGCTCGTCTGAGCCGAGCGGACGCTCGCCCGGGAACGGCCGGGGCGGCAGCTGAGAGGGGATATCGCCGCCCGGGATGGGGTCGGCCATGCCGGGATTGGCCACGCTGGAGATCCTCACCTGTTCGTCGCGCCGGCCTACGGGCCGGACGTGTGCCCGGAGCGGCACGGCGTCCGGCCCTGCGGCCATGCCGGACCTGATCGGGGGACATGCAAGGTCCGGCATAACTTTGAAATGTCTCACCGGCGCCCGCCCGGTATCCTCTCGGGAGGTCCGTCGTCGTGGGCGGTGATGGACAGGAGATAATCCCGCTGGACCGACGCTCAATGATGCAGATGCATCATTTTGATAGTCGGTTGCCTGGTAAAATGCGTTCGCCTTCGGAGATCGCCCGAGGTCTCAGCGAGGCGTGTCTGCGCGCTTCTCGGACCTGCCGCCTCTACCGAAGGCGAACGGCTCGGTTCGGGGCCGGATGACCGGACGGGGCGTTGCCTGCCTCGTCACAGCCCCAGGGCAAGGGCCAACCGGTCGCGGGCCCGGCTCACACGGCTCTTCACGGTGCCGACCCGGCACCCGAGAACGATGGCCGCCTCCTCGTGCATCAGGCCATCCACCAGCACCAGCAGCAGGGTCTCGCGTTGCTCGGCCGGAAGGTCGTTCAAGGCCTCCTGCAACTCCGAGAGCGCGACCCGGTGCTCCTGCTCCGGCGGGGTGGACAGCGTGCCCGCAAGGGCACCGTCGATGTCCTCGATCTCGCGTCGCAGGCGCTTGCGCTGGTTCAGGTGACCGTTGCGCAGGATCGTGAACAACCACGCCACGAGGTTTGTGCCGGTCTGGAACTGGGCGCGGTGCTCCCAGGCCCGCATCAGGGTCGCTTGGACGAGGTCGTCGGCTTCCGCCGCGTTGGCGGTACGCAGAAGGGCGAAGCGGCGCAATCGCGGCACGAGAGCGATCAACGCATCGCCGAACGCCTTGGTGACCTGCCGGTCCGCCTCCGCTTCCTGAAGGGCGGCGCCGAGGCGCTGTAGCACCTGCCCGAGCCGCGTGCCGGCATCGACCGCCTCCGCCCGTGGGATGAGTTCGTTTAATCTTCGTCCGATCTGATCCTGGACATGACGGGGCAATACCCCGCGTGCGGAAGTTTCGTCGGCGATTGTGCTGAAATGCATCCTGGGCCGGACTCCCTGTCCGAGATCACGGTTCCGTGAAGTCGCGCTTCTACGGTGCAATGTAGGTCGCGCTGTCTGGCTGATCGTTCACGTTCACGTCAATGATGCGGATATACCAGTCTTTCGGAGGTTCTTTGGGAACCGACGCATCCGAAGCCTGGTTACGGCCTGACTTCATACGAGCAGTCAGGAGCGCGGGACGGTGATTGCTGGCGCGAAAGGGCGCGAGATCCGCGAGGGTACAGCCGGACTTGGGGCAGGGATTGTCTTGATCGGGTTCGACCGGTTCGCCGTCTGCGCCGACAGCGCGGCGAGGGTACGGCGGGACCCACGCATCCCCTGAGTGATCGGCACCCGGCACAACGCCGGCCATCGAAGCGGTGTCGCTGCATCCTGCGGCATGCACACATCCGTGGGCGATCGGATGTTGTCGGCCGCACCCGAAGGCCGGGTCTTCCCAGGCGAGAGCTGGGTAAGAAAAACCCCTCTACCGGTATGTATGAACCATTGTTCGGCGGACAGGCCGGGCCACTTGAGGGGTCTCCCTCGCCTGGGCAACGGAGCATCCCGTGAGCGCACAGAAGACGAACGACGGGGCCGACAAGATCAAAGCCTCCGTGAAGGAGGCGATCGGAAAGCTGGTCGGCGATCCGAAAGTCGAGGCCGAGGGAAAGTTCGAGCAGAACGAAATCAAGCGGGAACGGACGTCTCCGCAGAAATTACCGAAGTCTGGCGTGAAGCCGAAGCCAAACCCTGGGGCGTAGCTTCGGACGCACGTCGAACATCATCAAGTTCACCCGGAACAACAAAAGGAGAAACGGCATGGTCGATACGGATCGCATCACGGGGACCGCCAAGGAACTCGGCGGCAAGGTGCAGGGCGCGGTCGGCGACCTGACCGGATCCCGCCGGGACTCGGTCGAGGGCCGCGCCCGCGAGGCGCAGGGCGCCGCCGAGAATGTCTACGGTCAGGTCAAGGACACCGTGCGCGACGCCGCCGAGCATGTCGCCGACACCGCCCGCGACATCGGCGGAAAGGTTCGCGACGCGGTCGGTAACATCGTTGGTTCGGAAGACATCGAGGACCGCGCGCGCCGGGCCCAGGGTGCGGCCGGCGACACCTACGACCGGGCCGAGCGCTCCGTCCGCAGCGCGGGCCGTGCCGCCTACGACCGGGCCGAGGATGCGTATGAGAACGGCGGCCGGCAGCTGCGCCGGAGTGGTTCCGCCGCCACGAACCAGGTCGCCGAGCACCCCGTGGCCGCACTGCTCGTGGCCGGTCTCCTCGGCTACGGCCTTGGCCTTCTCATCCACGGCCGCGACTGATCGACCGGGCCGCGCCGGGACGCGCGGCCCTGCATCGCGGCGTCATACCCCACGACCCTTCACCCCATCACCCTTCACCCAACGACCCCTCGCAAACGACCGAGCTTCTCGGACGACCGACGACCCGGAGTACCAGTCACGTGTCCACTTCCCCCATCCTCGCCACCCCTTCCGCCGCGGCTTCGGCCGACACCCGCACGGTGCTCCTGAACCAGGTTTCGTGGGGGGCGATCTTCGCGGGCGCCGTCACGGCGCTGGTGACGCAGGTGATCCTGAACATGGTCGGCGTGGGGGTCGGCCTGTCGAGCGTCGGCCCGGTGGCCGCCGACAACCCGGCCGCCTCGACGCTGTCGCTGAGCGCGGGCGTCTGGTTCGTGGCCTCGGGCGTGGTGGCCTCGCTGGCCGGCGGGTTCATCGCGGGCCGTCTCTCGGGCAAGCCCGTCAAGGGGGCGGCCGGCCTGCACGGCCTGGTCTCCTGGGCGGTGACGACCCTGGTGGTGCTCTACCTGCTCACCTCGGCGGCCGGCGGGCTGATCGGCGGCGCCTTCTCGGGCGTGACCAGCACGCTCGGCGGGGCCGGCTCGCTCGTGGGCGGCACCGTGCAGACGGCGGCCCAGGCCGCGGCGCCCTCGCTGTCCAAGATCTCCAACCCGCTCGACGGCATCGAGCAGTCGGTGCGCAACCAGGCCGCCGGCCAGGACCCGCAGGCGGCCAAGGACGCCGCCGTGGCGGCCATCCGCGCCCTGTTCACGGGTGACCCGGCCCAGAAGGCCCAGGCCGAGAGCCGCGCGGCCGACGCGCTGGCCAAGGCCCAGGGCATCCCGGTCGATCAGGCAAAGGCGCAGATCCAGGACTACCGCAAGCAGTACGACGAGACCGTCGCGGCGGCCAAGCAGAAGGCCGAGGCCGCGGCCGTGGTGGCCAAGTCCGCCGCCACGCAGGGCGCGTTCTACGGCGCGCTCGCGCTGATCCTGGGCGC
>NZ_BPQL01000146.1 GCF_022179225.1 Methylobacterium goesingense | reverse complement strand
CCGCCCGGCCGGAACACTCAAGCTGAACGTGCCGGTCAGCGCGGCACGCCTCGTCCTGCCCGGCATCGTGTCGCCCTTCCTCGCCGCCTATCCCGACATCCGTCTCGAGGTGATCGCCGAGGACGGCTTCGTCGACGTACTGGCCGCCGGCTGCGACGCGGGCATCCGGTACGACGAGCGGCTGGAGCAGGACATGATCGCGGTCCCGATCGGTCCCCGGGTCCAGCGCTACGCGACGGCCGCCGCGCCGTCCTATCTCGACCGCCGGGGACGCCCTGCGCATCCGCGCGATCTCCTCGATCACGCCTGCATCCGCGGCCGCTTCGCCAGCGGCGCCATGACGGCCTGGGAGTTCGAGCGCGCGGGCGAGGTGGTGCGCATCGAGCCGAGCGGTCCCCTCACCGTGCGCGTGGGGGCCGCCACCGATCTCGCGGTGGCGGCGGCGGTGGCGGGCACCGGGATCATCACCCTGTTCGAGGATTGGCTGCGTCCGCACCTCGACAGCGGCGCCCTCGAACCCGTGCTGGAACCCTGGTGGCAGACATTCTCCGGCCCGTTCCTGTACTATCCCGGCCGGCGCTACCTGCCCGGCCCCCTCAGGGCCTTCGTTGATTTCGTGAGCGTGCAGCGGTCGGGCTCATGAATTCGGCGGTCGCGCGCCGCGACGTGACCGATCCTGAACTTGCCAATCGCGAACAACTCCTTTATGCGCACCCCCTCGCGTTCGCTCCGGCTGGGGGCTGAACGGACGGTGCCGATTCCATCGGCACAGGGCCGAACCCTGAAATGGGTTTTCCCGTCGTCCCGTGTCTCCGCCTTCGATCAACCGCTCGGGCCTTCAAACGGCTCGAAGGGCTTGGCGCCGGGCGATCTCGCGTACGAACCGGCCCGACGCTCCCTTTCCCGCACGTATCCCGTGCCGTCGGGTCCCTTTGGATATGAAGGGCCCGTTAATGCCTCTCTACGAACACGTCTTCCTGGCGCGCCAGGACGTGACGGCCCAGCAGGTCGAGACCATGGTCGAGACCTACAAGGGCGTCATCGAAGCCAATGGCGGCAAGGTCGAGAAGATCGAGATGTGGGGCGTGAAGTCCCTCGCCTACCGCATCAAGAAGAACCGCAAGGCGCATTTCACGCTCCTCAACGTCGACGCCCCCCCGGCGGCGCTCGCCGAGATGGAGCGCCAGATGCAGATCTCCGAGGACGTCCTGCGCTTCATGACCGTCCGCGTCGAAGAGCTCGAGTCCGAGCCGTCGGCAATGATGCAGAAGCGCGACCGCGACGACCGCAAGGATCGTGAGCGCGGCCGTCGTCGTGACGACGATGGCTTCGGTGGTGGTGGATTCGGCGGCGACCGCGATCGCGGCGACCGTGGTGATCGCGGCGACCGGGGTGACCGCCCCGAGCGCAGCTTCGGCGGGGAGGCTTAAGTCATGGCATTTGGTGCTGGACCCGGTGCGCCCGCCGCTGGCGGCGGTGGTGGTGGTGGCGGTGGACGCCGTCCGTTCTTCCGTCGTCGGAAGACCTGCCCCTTCTCGGGCGCGAACGCGCCCAAGATCGACTACAAGGACGTGAAGCTCCTGTCCCGCTACGTCTCCGAGCGCGGCAAGATCGTTCCGTCCCGCATCACGGCGGTGTCGGCCAAGAAGCAGCGCGAGCTCGCCCAGGCGATCAAGCGCGCCCGCTTCCTCGGCTTCCTCCCCTACGTGATCAAGTAAGACCGCGCGCCTCGGTCCGGATCGTCCGGGCCGAGGCACTCGTGCACGCCCGGCGTGCGCGTCCGTACCGGCTTTCCCGATCGGGTGCCGGGAGTCGTTGGGGCGACAAGCGCCTCTAACCCTGCCCGGACCGGGACAGTGGGACAGCGGGATTAATGACACAGTTTCTCGGCATCGGTATCGGCGCGGGCCTCGTCTCCGCCCTCCTCTTCGGCGTCCTGCTGAAGGCGACGGCGCTCGCGATCCTGCTCTACCTGCTCGCCCCGCTCCCGATCCTGATCGTGGGACTCGGCTGGAGCCACCGGGCCGCCCTGGTCGCCGCCGTCACCGGGGCGCTGGCCCTCGCCGTCGTCGTCCAACCCTTCCTCGGTCTCGGCTTCTTTGCCTATCTGGCCCTGCCCGCCTGGTGGCTCGCCTACCTGGCGCTGCTCGGCCGCGCGAGCGCCGACGGCACGATGGAATGGTACCCGACCGGCCGGCTCCTCGCCTGGACGGCGGGAACCGCCGGCCTCGCCTTCGTGGCGATCGCGGTGATTGCGGCCCCGAACTACGAGACCTTCCAGTCCCAGCTCCGAGGCATGACCCGGACGCTGATCCAGGTCCGGGCAGACCGCGCCGCCAATCCGGGCGCTCCCGTTCCGAAGCCGGCCGCGCCCGAGACCGGCGCCGAAGCTCCGGCCGAGCCGGGCCCGCAGGACCCGGCCGAGACCACGCGGACCGAGGTCGCCAACGCGCTCGCCGCCATCGCGCCCGGCCTCGCCACCCACGGCCTCACGGTACTGCTGACCTTCTATCTCTGGGCCGCCGCCCGCATCGTGCGCATCTCGGGGCGCCTGCTCCGCCCCTGGCCGGACCTCGCCGCGACGATGATGCCGCGCCGGGTGCTCGGCGTGCTGGCGGGCGCGATGCTCGTCGGCCTGGCTCCCGGCTACCTCGGCGTCCTCGGCGTCGCCGTGGCGGGCGCGCTGAGCGCCGCCTTCGCGATGCAGGGGCTGGCCGCCTTCCACGACCGCAGCCGCGGGCGGCCCGGGCGTCTCGCCCTGCTGTTCGGCCTCTACCTCATCCTGTTCTTCACCCAGGGCGTCGCCCTCCTCGCCCTGACCCTGTTCGGCATCGCCGATACCGCCCTCGACCGCCGCCGTCCCCGCGACGCGGCCGGACGACCCTGATCCTCACCGTAGAACCAAAGGACCAAGACCATGGAAGTCATCCTCCTCGAGCGCGTCGCCAAGCTCGGCCAGATGGGCGAGACCGTGAACGTGAAGCCGGGCTACGCCCGCAACTTCCTCCTGGCCCGCGGCAAGGCCCTGCGCGCCACCGCCAACAACAAGAAGCACTTCGAGACCCAGCGCGCCCAGCTCGAGGCCCGCAACCTCGAGCGTAAGTCCGAGGCGCAGTCCGTCGCCGAGACCCTCGAGGGCAAGAGCTTCGTGCTCATCCGCCAGTCGGGCGAGACCGGCGTGCTCTACGGTTCGGTCTCGACCCGCGATCTGGCCGACGTCGTCACCGCCGACGGCTTCACGGTCGGCCGCGACCAGTTCGCCCTGAACCAGCCGATCAAGACGCTCGGCCTGCACAACGTCCCGGTCGTGCTGCACCCCGAGGTCGAGGTCTCGATCACCGTCAACGTCGCCCGTTCGCCGGAAGAGGCCGAGCGTCAGGCCCGCGGCGAATCGACCACCGAGCGTGAGGCCTTCAACCTCGACGACCTCGGTCTCGAGGTCGGTGCGGCCCTCGCCGAGGCCGGCGACGACCGCGAGTAAGCGCGCTCAATCGCGGTGAACAGCGGGGATCGCCGGCTTTCCCGGTTGACTAGTTCCCTATTTGTTCCAGCATGGACGCCCGTCATCCGCGAGGATGGCGGGCGTTTCCATGAGCGGATGCCGGCCGGCCTGACCCGGGCGGGGGTGGCGCGAATGCCACGGTGGGTGAGCGCGAATCGGCTAAGGTTCGGCTAACCATGCCGGGGCCATGGTCGGCGGCTAGAACCCTGCGGCGGCCTCGTCGCCGCGCGGACACGGTATCGACGAGTCGGAGCCTCGAAACAGACCATGGCCCTGCCCAACGCCCTGACGGCCAACCTTCAGCCCGTCGCGCAGGAATTCCGCGTCGCGCCGCACAACATCGATGCGGAGCAGGCCCTGCTCGGCGCGATCCTGGTCAACAACGACGCGTATTACCGGATCTCGGACTTCCTCCTCGCCGAGCACTTCATGGAGGATGTCCACCGCAAGATCTTCGAGGTGGCAGCGAGCCTGATCAAGGGTGGCAAGCTCGCCACGCCCATCACCCTGAAGACCTATCTCGGCGACGCCGATCTCGGTGGCCAGACGGTGATGCAGTACCTCGCCCGCCTCGCGGCCGAGGCGACCACGGTGATCAACGCGGGCGATTACGGGCGCACCATCTACGATCTGGCCATCCGGCGCCGGCTCATCACCATCGGCGAGGATCTCGTCAACGGCGCCTACGAGGCCCCGGTGGAATCCTCGCCCCGCGACCAGATCGAGGGCACCGAGCGCCGCCTCTACGAACTCGCCGAATCGGGTAAGTACGACGGCGGCTTCCAGAAGTTCTCGGAGGCGCTCACCACCGCCGTGGACATGGCCGCCAAGGCCTATCAGCGCGAGGGCAAACTCTCGGGCATCGCCACGGGGCTGTCCGACCTCGACGCCAAGATGGGCGGTCTGCAACGCTCGGATCTCATCATCCTGGCCGGCCGACCGGCTATGGGCAAGACCTCGCTCGTCACCAACATCGCCTTCAACGTGGCCAAGGCCTACCAGTCCGAGAAGCTGCCGGACGGCCGCACCGAGACCAAGAACGGCGGTATCGTGGGGTTCTTCTCCCTCGAAATGTCGGCCGAGCAGCTGGCTACCCGTATCATCGCCGAGCAATCGGGCGTGGCCTCCTACAAGATCCGTCGCGGCGACATCCAGCCGGCCGACTTCTACAAGATCACCGACGCCGCACGGGACATGCAGACGATCCCGTTCTACATCGACCAGACCGGCGGCATCTCCATCGCGCAGCTTGCCGCCCGCGCGCGCCGTCTGAAGCGCCAGAAGGGCCTCGACCTCCTCATCGTCGACTACCTGCAGCTGCTGTCCGGATCGGGCAAGCGCAGCGACAACCGCGTGCAGGAGATGACCGAGATCACCACCGGCATGAAGGCGCTGGCCAAGGAGCTGGCGGTGCCGATCATCGCCTTGTCCCAGCTCTCGCGTCAGGTCGAGAACCGCGAGGACAAGCGGCCCCAGCTCGCGGATCTTCGTGAATCGGGCTCGATCGAGCAGGACGCCGACGTGGTGATGTTCGTGTTCCGCGAGGAGTATTACGTCAACAACAAGAAGCCCCGCGAGGGAACGGAGGAGTTCTTCGCCTGGGAGGCTGAGATGAACCGCGTCCACGGCAAGGCCGAGGTGATCCTTGGCAAGCAGCGCCACGGCCCCACCGGCACCGTGGAACTGCAATTCGACGCCAACATCACGCGCTTCTCCAACCTCGCGCAGTCGGATCGCATGCCCGAGCAGCACATGTGATGCGCGGCCCGCGCTCCGTCAGTCAGGGAGATCTCGCGATTCAAGACCTCACCCACGGCGCCCGCCTCACCGTCGACCTCGCGGCTATCGCGGAGAACTGGCGCCGCCTCGGCGCGCAGGCACCGGATGCGGCCTGCGCGGCGGTGGTCAAGGCGGACGCCTATGGCTGCGGGCTCGCCCGGGTCGCGCCGGCCCTGTGGGCGGCCGGGTGCCGGACGTTCTTCGTCGCTCACCTGAGTGAGGGAATCTCCGCCCGCGCGGCCCTGCCCGAGGCGACGATCTACGTGCTCAACGGCCTGCTGCCGGGCCTCGGTCCGGCGCTGGTCGCGCACGACCTCCGGCCCGTCCTGGGCAGCGGCGAGGAACTCGCCGAGTGGGCGGCCCTGGCCGAATCGGCGGGCCGGCGCCTGCCAGCCGCGCTCCACGTCGATACGGGCATGAACCGCCTCGGCCTGCCCGTGCCCGAGGCCCTGGCCCTGGCCGGCGATCCCCTGATCGCCCGCGCGGGCATCGCCCTGCTGATGACCCACCTCGTCAGCGCCGAATTGTCGGGCGACCCCATCAACGCGCGCCAGGCGGCGGATTTCGCCCGCGTGCGCGCGGCCCACCCCGGCATCCCGGGCTCGTTCGCCAATTCCTCCGGCATCTACCTGGGCGGGCCCGCGCATCACGATCTGCTGCGTCCGGGCTACGCCCTGTTCGGCGGAAACCCGACGCCCTGGAAGGCCAATCCGATGCGGCCGGTGGTGCGGCTCGAGGCGCAGATCGCCCAGGTCCGCACGGTCTCCGCCGGAGAGACCTGCGGCTACAATGCCCGCTGGCGGGCGGCCGAACCCCGGCGCCTCGCCACGCTCTCGATGGGCTACGCGGACGGCTATCCCCGCGCCGCGAGCGGGCGCGGCATGGCCCTCGTCGACGGGGCACGCTGCCCGATCCTCGGCTTGATCTCGATGGACCTCATCATCCTCGACGTCACCGACGCCCCCGGGGCCGTGCGCGGCACATCCGCGACCCTGATCGGCGACGCCCTCGATGTCGACACGGTGGGACGGGCCGCCGGCACCATCGGGTACGAGATCCTCACCGGCCTGGGTTCTCGCTATGTTCGCCATTATATGACAGGACACGACGCCTGACGCCGGCCTGACGGACGACGTCGCACCGTCCCCCCTCAGCGGAACCGCGATGGCCAAGATCCACCAGACCTTCGTCTGCCAGTCCTGCGGGGCGGTCTACAACCGCTGGCGCGGGCGCTGCGAGGCCTGCAACGGCTGGAACACCATCGTCGAGGAGACCGGCGCCACCGGGCCGCAGGCCGGGCCGGTCAAGACGCGCCCGAGCCGTGCGCGGGGCCGGGTCTTCGCCCTGGAGGGCCTGACCGGCGAGGTGAAGGAAGCTCCGCGCATCCCCTCCGGCATCAACGAGCTCGACCGCGTCACCGGCGGCGGCTTCGTGCGCGGCTCGGTGATCCTGCTGGGCGGCGATCCCGGCATCGGCAAGTCGACCCTGCTGATGCAGGCCTCCGCCGCCATGGCGCGCACGGGCGAGCGCGTGGTCTACATCTCGGGCGAGGAGGCGGTGGCCCAGGTGCGCCTGCGGGCCGAGCGCCTCGGCCTTTCCTCGGCCCAAGTCGAACTCGCGGCCGAAACCAATGTCGAGGACATCGTCGAGACCCTGTCGCAGGGGCGCCCGCCGGCGCTGGCCATCATCGATTCGATCCAGACCATGTGGACCGAGACCGTGGAATCCGCCCCCGGCACGGTCACGCAGGTACGCGGCTCGGCCCAGACCCTGATCCGCTTCGCCAAGACCAGCGGCACCGCGGTGATCCTCGTCGGCCACGTCACCAAGGACGGGCAGATCGCCGGTCCCCGCGTGGTCGAGCACATGGTCGATGCCGTCGCCTCCTTCGAGGGCGACCAGGGCCACCACTTCCGAATCCTGCGCGCGGTGAAGAACCGCTTCGGGCCCACCGACGAGATCGGCGTGTTCGAGATGACCGACATGGGTCTGGCCGAGGTGCCGAACCCCTCCGCGCTGTTCCTGGCGGGGCGCGACCACGCGGCGCCCGGCACCGCGGTTTTCGCCGGCATGGAAGGCACGCGGCCCCTGCTGGTGGAGATCCAGGCCCTGGTCGCCCCCTCCTCCCTGGGTATGCCGCGCCGGGCCGTGGTGGGCTGGGACCCGAATCGGCTCTCGATGGTGCTGGCCGTGCTCGAAGCCCACGGGGGCATCAGGCTCGGCACCCACGACGTCTACCTCAACGTGGCGGGCGGCCTGCGCATCTCGGAGCCGGCGGCCGACCTCGCGGTCGCGGCCGCCCTCGTGTCTTCCCTCTCCGGGGCGACGCTACCGCCCGAGACGGTCTATTTCGGCGAAATCGGGCTGTCGGGGGCGGTCCGCCCGGTGGCGCAGGCCCCGGCCCGGCTGAAGGAGGCGCTGAAGCTCGGCTTCGCCAAGGCCGTCATGCCCCAGGGGCGCGGCGAGGGCGGCGACGGCGGCCTGACGACGGAGGCCCTGCGCCACATCGCCGACATGGTGGCGGGGATCGCCAGCAACGGCCCGCGTCGGGTCGCGTCCCGGCGCGGGCACAACCCGCCGGATTACGGCGACGACGACTGATGCGGCCCTCGCGCGATCCCTTCTCCCGCAGGAAACGCCGGAGAGGGGATCGCCGCGATTCGGACTGCGCTCGAACAGGTCTCGGATGGCCGCCCAGGCCAGGGTGACGGCCGAGTTTCCGCAGGATATACAGGGCCGCGGCCGGGGGATGCCGCACGATCCGATCATCGTCGCCGCTCCGCCCCATGAAGTGACATTTCTCAGAGATGCCGTTCTCCGTTCTCGATCTCGTCGTGCTGGGTATCGTCGTGGTGTCGGCGCTGTTGGCTGCCGTCCGCGGCGCGACCCGCGAGGTGCTCGCCATCATCGCCTGGGTCGCCGCCGCCGCCATTGCGTGGAAATTCCATCCGCTGCTGCTGCCCACCGTCAGCCAGCACGTGAGCAACCCCACCGTCGCCCTCGTGGCCTCGATCGCGGCGATCTTCCTCGTGACCCTGATCGTGGTGTCCATCCTCACCGTGAAGGTGTCGGACATGATTCTCGATTCGCGCATCGGCGCGATCGACCGGTCGCTGGGCTTCCTGTTCGGAGCCGGGCGCGGCTTCCTGATCTGCGTGATCGGCTGGGTGTTCCTGGCCTGGCTGGTGCAAGGCAAGATGCCGCCCTGGGCCTCGGAGGCCCGCAGCCGTCCGATGCTGGAGAAGTCCGGCGAGGCCCTGGTGGCCCAGCTGCCGGAGAATCCGGAAGGTCTGCTCAAGCAGTTCAAGAAGCCGAAGGGCGAGACGCCGGCCGACCCGGTGGAGCCGCCCGAGGGCGAGGTCCCGGCACAGCGGCGCACCGAAGTGCCAGCCACGCCCGCCCCGCGACGCTGATCTGCGTTGCCGCGCGCTTGGTTGCGGCGCGAAGGCCGATTACATGACGGTCGTCTGACGGTGCCCGCGTGGGGTTCGCGCGGGGCCAACCAGGGAACGACATCACCATGTCAGTAGCCAAGTCGAGCGCCCGCCCCCCTGTCGAGGTCGTGGACGGTCTCGACCGCGACGGCGATACGCTGCGCGAGGAGTGCGGCGTCTTCGGCATCTTCGGTCACCCGGATGCCTCCGCCATCGTCGCCCTGGGCCTGCACGCCCTGCAGCATCGCGGCCAGGAGGCCGCCGGCATCGTCTCCTTCGACGGGGAGGTGTTCCATTCCGAGCGCCGGCCCGGCCTCGTCGGCGATTCGTTCTCGGATCGCTCGACCATCGAGCATCTCGAAGGTCCTGCCGCCATTGGCCACGTGCGCTACTCCACCACCGGCGGCACCATCCTGCGCAACGTGCAGCCGCTCTTCGCAGAACTCGCGAGCGGCGGCCTGGCGGTGGCGCATAACGGCAACCTCACCAACGCCCTCTCGATTCGCCGCGATCTCGTGCGCGACGGCGCCATCACCCAGTCGACCTCCGACACGGAGGTGATCCTGCATCTGGCCGCGCGCTCCCGCGCGCCGCGCATCGTCGAGCGCTTCACGGAGGCCCTGCGCCAGATCGAGGGCGCCTACGCCATCGTGGCGCTCACAAACAAGAAGCTCATCGGCGCCCGCGACCCCATGGGCATCCGCCCCCTGGTGCTCGGCGAGCTCGACGGCCGCTACATCCTGGCCTCCGAGACCTGCGCGCTGGACATCATCGGCGCCAAGTTCATCCGCGATGTCGAGAACGGCGAGATCGTGGTGATTTCCGAAGAGGGCATCGAGTCGATCCGCTTCGCCCCGGCGCAGCCGATGCGCCCGTGCATCTTCGAGTACATCTACTTCGCCCGGCCGGATTCAGTGGTGAACGGCAAGAGCGTCTACGCCGTACGCAAGAACATCGGCCACGAGCTCGCACGCGAATCGGCCACCGCGGCGGACGTGGTCATCCCGGTGCCGGATTCCGGCGTGCCGGCGGCGTTGGGCTTCGCCCAGGAGACCGGCCTGCCCTTCGAGATGGGCATCATCCGCAACCACTATGTCGGGCGCACCTTCATCCAGCCGACCCAGTCGGTGCGTGAACTCGGCGTGCGCATGAAGCACTCGGCCAACCGGGCGGTGGTCGAGGGCAAGCGCATCGTGCTGGTCGACGACAGCCTCGTGCGCGGCACCACCTCGGTGAAGATCGTGCGGATGATGCGCGAGGCCGGCGCCCGCGAGGTGCATTTCCGGATCGCCTCGCCGCCGATCACCTATCCGGACTTCTACGGCATCGACACGCCGGAGCGGGAGAAGCTGCTCGCCGCCACCCACGACCTCGAGGGCATGCGCCGCTACATCGGCGCCGATTCCCTGGCCTTCCTGTCCATCGACGGCCTCTACAAGGCCATGGGCGAGGAGCGCCGCAACGAGGCCTGCCCGCAATACACCGACCATTGCTTCACCGGCGACTACCCGACCGCCCTGACCGACCTCGCCATCGCGGGGCCGCGCCGCCTCGCCATGCTCGCCGAAGCCGATTGAGCGCCCGATGAGCCACCCGACCCAGCCGCTGGCCGGCCGCCTCGCCGTCGTCACCGGTGCCTCGCGCGGCATCGGCCGCGCCGCCGCCCTCGCCCTGGCGGGGGCCGGCGCGCACATCGTCGCCGTCGCCCGCACGCAAGGGGGCCTCGAGGAACTCGACGACGCCATCCGGGGCGTCGGCGGCAGTGCCACCCTGGTGCCCCTCGACCTCACGGATTTCGACGCCATCGACCGCCTGGGCGCCGGCATCCACGAGCGCTGGAAGCGCCTCGACATCCTGGTGGGCAATGCGGGCATCCTCGGAAACCTGACGCCCATCGGGCACGTGACGCCGAAGACCTGGGCGCAGGTGATGGACATCAACGTCACGGCGAATTACCGGCTGATCCGCTCGTTCGATCCGCTGCTTCGGATGTCCGATGCGGGCCGCGCCATCTTCGTGACCTCGGGCGCCGCGCAGAAATGCCGGGCCTATTGGGGGCCCTACTCCGTCTCCAAGGCCGCTCTCGACGCCTTGGTGCGGACCTACGCGGCCGAGACGGCGACGACGAACGTGCGCGCCATGCTGCTCAATCCCGGCCCCTTGCGGACCGCGATGCGCAAGGCCGCGATGCCGGGCGAGGACGAGACGACTCTGAAGACCCCGGACGACCTCGCCCCGCACTTCGTGCGCCTCGCGAGCCCGGAGTTTTCGGACTCCGGCAAGATCTACGACTTCCCGAGCGATCGCGTGTTGACGCCGCAGATGGCGAGCTGACGCCGGCCGCGCTCGTCCCGACCCCTTCCGACCGAGAAGCCCATGATCGACGTTCGCTGCATCTGCGCCATCGGCCTTCGCGGACAGCTCGGCCTCAACGGGCACCTGCCCTGGGAGGGCAACACCGATCCGCTCTTCGTCGAGGACGTGACGCGGTTCTTCGCCGTCACCATGGGCCACGTCCTGATCGCCGGGCCGAAGACCATCGCGTCGGTGCCCGAGTTCGCGTTCAAGGACCGCACCATCGACGTCATCCGCAGCCACGAGGACCCGGAGTCCGTGCTGGCGCGCTATCCCGGGCGGCGCATCTACGTCGGCGGCGGCATCGCGGTCTGGGACGTCTATGCCCGGTACATCCAGCACTGGGACATCACCCGTCTGCCCTACGACGGCGAGGCCGACCGCTGGTTCGACCCGGCCTGGCTCGTCGGCGGCCCCGCGCGGGCACAAACCGGCGCCTGACGGGTTGAGGGGAGCGACCATTCCACAAGGCTCCCGATGACCTCAGCCCCCTACCGCTTCGGCATCGAGGAGGAATACTTCCTGGCGGATGCCGAGACGCGCGGCACGCCGCGCCGCTCGGTGAAGCCTTTCCACGTCCAGGCCGGCGAGGAACTGCCCGAGATCGGGCGCGAACTGCTCCAGTGTCAGGTCGAGGTCTGCACGCCACCCGCGACGGATTTCGCGCAGGCGCGCGAGGTGCTGGCCCGCCAGCGCGCGGCGCTGGCGAAGCTCGGGCGCGAGCACGGTCTGCTGGTCTTCGCCGCCGGAACCCATCCGGTCGCGGACTGGGCCCGCCAGCTTCCCACCAAGGGCGACCGCTACCGTGGCATCCTGCGGGATGTCGGCCTCGCCGGGCGGCGCAGCCTGATCTGCGGCATGCATGTCCACGTGGAGGTGCCGGACCCCGACGCGCGCGTCGACCTGATGAACCGCCTCCTGCCCTACCAGCCGCTGCTGCTTGCCCTCTCGGCCTCGTCACCGTTCTGGCAGGGCAAGCCGACGGGTCTGAGCGCCTATCGCCTCAGCGCCTTCGGCGAGCTGCCCCGCACCGGCCTGCCGGACCTCTTCGCCGACGCGGCCGCCCATGAGCGCTACGTCCGCATCATGACCAACGCGGGCTCGATCCAGGATGCGAGCTTCCTGTGGTGGTCCCTGCGCCCCTCGATTAAATTCCCGACGCTCGAACTGCGGATCGCCGATTCCTGCACCCGCCTGGACGACGCCCTCACCATCGCGGCGCTCTACCGCTGCCTCGTGCGCCTCGTGGTGCGCCGGCCAGACCTCAATGCCCGTCTCGACGGGGTCTCGCGAGCGCTCGCCCAGGAGAACCTGTGGCGGGCCCAGCGCAGCGGCACCGAGGCCGAACTGATCGACGAGGCGAGCGAGACCGCGTTGCCCTTCGGCCAGGCCCTGGACAACCTCCTCGCCCTCGTCGCCGAAGATGCCGCCGCCCTCGGCTGCGAACCGGAGGTCGCGCGAGCCCGGAGCATCCTCACGCACGGCACAAGCGCCGACCGCCAGATCGCGACCTTCGAGGAGACGCGTAACGGCGACACCTCGAACCGTCAGG
Source organism: Methylobacterium goesingense (assembly GCF_022179225.1). Taxonomy (GTDB): domain Bacteria; phylum Pseudomonadota; class Alphaproteobacteria; order Rhizobiales; family Beijerinckiaceae; genus Methylobacterium; species Methylobacterium goesingense. Next base: position 6,362 of record NZ_BPQL01000146.1, on the reverse strand, counting down.
CCCTCGACGCGGTGGTCGACTGGCTCGCGGAGACGAGCCGCGCCGCTTGATCGACCCACGCGATCGGATTCGAACGATCGTGCGTGATTCGCAACGCGGCATCGCATGAAAATGCCACCTCCCGCTGGACCGATCCGACGTAAGGTTGCATTCTGATCGTCAGCCACGCTCGGCGGGAGGTCATCGGCGATGCCCGACACCGTGTTACGACGCATCGTCCTGTTCCTCGACGGAACCTGGAACTCGGATGACGGCTCGAATCCGCCGACGAACGTCGTCAGGCTGCACGAGTGCCTGAAGCTCGGCGTCACGGCGCTTCCGACCGTCCCCGTCCCGACCGATCCCGGGAGCACCGCCACGGGCTCGGTCGTACAGGGACGGATGGGCGCGACCGAGTACGTCGTGTATTACGACAGCGGCGTCGGAACGGGCGCCTTCGACAGGCTGTCGGGTGGCATCGTCGGCGAGGGCCTCGACGACAACATCCGGCAAGCCTACCGCTTCCTCAGCAAGCACTTCCGCCCCGGGGACGAGATCCACGCCATCGGCTTTTCGCGCGGCGCCTTCAGCGCCCGCAGCGTCGTCGGATACTTGTTCGCCACCGGATTGCTGACCGCCAAGAACTGCACCTCCCAGCGCGAGGAGGAGGCGTGGCGGCACTACCGAACGAGCCCGAACGACCGTCACTGCGGGGATTGGCAAAGGCTGCAAGCGTTCATGCACCCGCCCGGGTCGTTGATCGTCAAATCATTGAGCGTCTTCGACACGGTGGGGGCCCTCGGCATCCCCACGAAGTTGCTCCAGAAGATCAATGCCGAGCGCTTCGCCTTCCACAACACGGAGCTGTCCTCGATCGTCGAGAACAGCTTCCACGCCGTGGCCATCGACGAGCACCGCACCGCGTTCGAGGCCGCCCTCTGGCAGACGCCCAAGTTCAAGAAATACACGGGCGCCCATGTGGAGCAGGTCTGGTTTCCCGGCGCGCACGCGGATATCGGCGGCGGCTACGCGAACTGGGACAAGTCTGGCGACCGGACCGGACGCCAGGACATCGCCTACGATTGGATGCTGCGGCGCCTCATCGACCACGTGAAGCTGGATTTCGCGGCCCCCGGGGCATCGCCCGCCAACGCCGTCACGTATGACGCGCCCGCGATGGTCACGGCACCGATCCACCGGCCCTGGGGCATCCTGGATGCCGTCCGCCCGCAGGCCTGCCGCGCCATCAACCAGACCGAGCCATTGCCCAACACGGGAATTCCGGTCCGTCGGCGCGGCACCCGCACGGTGGGGATGCATCCGCATGAGGAGCCCATCGGCGAGATGATCCACATCAGCGCCCTCGCGCTGTTGGAACCCGGCCGCACGATCGCCTGGGAGAAACTGCCGGGCCGGCACGTCTACCGCGCGCCGAACCTCATGGCCGTGCTGCCGCTCATCGCCGGGACTTACCGGGCCTGGAACGCAGCGGCCTGGGGCGTCTGGGAGCCCTACGCCCGGGAACGCGCGGGCGATACGGGAACGCCGCGGACGCTCCAGGTCATCGACTGGGACGGGGTCGCCATTCCCACGTCGGTGACGCAGGGCGCCACCGACGTCTTCGCTTATCTGGGCAGCAATCCCGCGGCCTTCGGCCTGACGCTCGGCACCGCCACGGCGGCGGCGAAGCGGGGGCGCGGAAGCTGAGGGCGCATCCGGCCTCCGGCCGGAATGCGCGCGCTCAGCCCTTGTTCTCCCGGTCGAACGGGTTCTTCGAGGTGCGCAGGGAGAGCCGAATCGGCGTGCCCGGCAGCGTGAAGGCCTCGCGCAGGCCGTTGACGAGGTAGCGGGTGTAGGATTTCGGCAGGCCGTCGAGCTGGTTGCCGAACAGGGCGAAGTGCGGCGGGCGGCTCTTCACCTGGGTGGCGTAGCGGATCTTGATGCGCCGGCCCGAGACCGCCGGGGGCGGATTGCGCTGGAGGGCCTCGCTGAGCCAGTCGTTGATCCGCGAGGTGGAGACGCGGGTGCTCCAAGTCTCCTCGGCGTTGATGACCGCCTGCATCAGCTTGTCGATGCCCTCGCCCGCGAGACCCGAGAGCGGCACCACCGCGACGCCGCGGACCTGCGGCAGCAGGCGGGTGCAATCCTCGCGCAGCTTCTTCAGGAGACCGTTCTGGTCCGCCACCAGATCCCATTTGTTCAGGCCGATGACGAGCGAGCGCCCCTCGCTCTCGATCAGGTCGACGATGGTAAGGTCCTGCTTCTCGAACGGGATCGTCGCGTCGAGGAGCACCACCACCACCTCGGCGAAGCGCACGGCGCGCAGGCCGTCCGACACGGCGAGCTTCTCCAGCTTGTCGTCGATGCGGGCCTTGCGGCGCATGCCGGCGGTGTCGTGGAGCTTGATGCGGCGGCCGCGCCATTCCCAGTCGAGGGAGATCGAATCGCGGGTGATGCCGGCCTCGGGACCGACGAGCAGACGGTCCTCGCCCAGCATCCGGTTGATCAGGGTCGACTTGCCGGCATTGGGACGTCCGACGATGGCGACCTTGAGCGAGCGATTCTGCGGATCGTCGTCGTATTCCTCGTCGTCGTCGCGCTTCGGCAGGTTCTCGATCAGCGCGTCGTGCAACTCGCCGATGCCCTCGCCGTGCTCGGCCGAGAACGGAATCGGGTCGCCGAGTCCCAGCGAGAACGACTCGTAGGCGCCCGCCATGCCCGCGCCGCCCTCGGCCTTGTTGGCGATGAGGATGACGGGGCAGCCGGCCCGGCGCACCATGTCGGCGAAGGGCTGGTCGGCCGGCAGGATGCCCGCGCGGGCGTCGATGACGAACAGCACCACGTCGGCCTCGAGGATCGCGGCCTCGGTCTGAGCCCGCATGCGGCCGATCAGCGAGCCCGGATCGGCCTCCTCGAGGCCGGCGGTGTCGATGATGCGGAAGACGAGACCACCGAAATTGACGTCGCCCTCGCGCCGGTCGCGGGTCACGCCGGGGCGGTCATCCACCAGGGCGAGCTTCTTGCCCACGAGGCGGTTGAACAGGGTCGACTTGCCGACGTTCGGCCGTCCGACGATCGCGACGGTCGGCATATCCATGGTGTGCTCGTTTCAGTCAGGCGTACGGGAGAAGCAGGTGTGCTCAGCGCGTTACGGGAGGGGGTGCGGCCGGCGCGGCAGGCGCCGCCGCCGTCACGGTGACGGGTCCGCCGGCCACCAGGGCCGCGTAGACCTCGATGCGCTGGCGAAGATTCTGCGGCGTCTGCGGGTCGGCGTTGATCTGGTCGAACCAGCGGCCAGCGCCCTCGAAATCGCCGCGCTTGAGGGCCACGAGGCCCAGCATTTCGCGAGCCGTGTGGCGGAAGGGACCGTTCGGGGCAGCGAGCCCCTGGAGCGTCGCGAGGGCGGCATCCGCGTCGGTCCCGTCGACGCGCAGGAGGGCCGAGCGCAGGCGCGCGAGGTCACGCAGGCCGGTGCTGATCTTGGTGTCGTTGGCCAGGGCGTCGTACTCGGCCGCGCCCGCCTTCGGGTCGCGCTTGGCCGTCTCTGTGGCCGAGCGGAAGCGGGCGAGCAGGGCGTAGCCGGCGGGCGCCTCGGCCTCGATCGCCTCGAAGGCCTTGTCGGCCTCAGCGGATTTGCCCTCGCGGGCGAGGCGGTTGGCGACCTCGAAGCGCTCAGAGGCTGCTTGCGCGCGCACGCCCTGGTCGTGCTGCCAGTAGCGCCAGCCGCCGACGCCGGCCACCACGAGGACCGCGAGCGCGATAATCACGCCGCTGTAGCGGCGCCAGATCTCAGCGACCTGATCGCGGCGATAGTCCTCGTTGACCTCGCGGATAAACTCGTTGTTCTCGGCCATGTGGTCTCACGCCGCCCGGGGCCCGGACGGCCGCTGCATGAAGAGGAAGGCCCAGCGCCTAGCACAGGCGCACGGGCTTGGCGACCGACTTCGGCGACCGGCTTCGGATCGCGTCGGTCGCGCAGGCCCGGGATCAGGCCTGGCCCGGCCAGGCGGCGACGCCGATCAGCAGCGGATGCAGGTACCGGGCGAAGACGAACCACACGCCGAGACCGATCACCACGGCCAGCGCGTCGTTGCGCCATCCGGCGGGGGCGACGGCCGGGCCGGCATGCTGCGCGGCGACGGCGCCGGGGGCGAGCGCCCGGCGCTTGGCGCTGATACGGGCGATCACCGCCCAGGCGAGGAAGCTGCCGAAGAGCAGGATCGAGCCGAGATCGCCGTTGGCGAGCAGGTGCGCGGTGGCCCAGATCTTCACCGCCAGCAGCATCGGGTGCTTGGCCCGGGCGCGGATGTGGCCCGGCAGGTAGGCGGAGGCCAGGGCGACGAAGGCGAGCGCCGTCAGGAGCAGGGAGAGATGGCGCGTCCAGACCGGCGGGTTCCAGACCGCGATGTAGCCGGCCTCGCGATAGAGGTGGAATCCGTAGGCGATCAGCACCAGGCCCAGGAGGGAGGACAGGGTGTAGGCGAGCTTGTAACGGCCCTCGCCGACCTCGCCGATGACCTTCGCACGCTTCGACCGCGCCATGGAGAAGGCATGCGTGCCGAGGAACAGCACGAGGCCGAGGATGAGGAGCAGCATGGCGGGCTTTCGCGAGGATTGGGGCGCGGGATTCGGATCGGTGTGGACAAGCCCGGCCCGATGCGCGGCCGGACAAGCAGAGTGTAACGGTTCAAAACGCAATCCTCGGCCGATGTCCAGGCACACCCGATGACGCGCCCCCTCCGCCTCACTGCCCTCGGTCTCTGTCTCGGGCTCTGCCTCGGCCTCGGGCCTGCGCGCGCCGCGTCCGAACCGCCGCTCTCCGCCCTGACCCTGGTCGGCTCGGCGGTGACCTTGTTCAAGGCGACCCGGGACGCCTGCGACGGGGTGGACGTGCCCGACGCCTCCGCCCGGGCCTTTCGCGATGCGTCGGGGGCCGTCGCGCTCTTCGGCATGCACTACCGGAACCGCGCCTTCCGGGGGCCGAGCCTCGACGCGCTCAGGCTCGACTGCGCGGTCGTGCTCGAATCGGGCGGCAAGGCCGACCCGGCCGCCTACGACGACGCCTCCTGGATCACCGCGACCTGGACCGAGGACGGGCGCAGCGTCGCGGCCCTGATCCATCACGAGTACCGCGCCAACGAGCATCCCGGGCGCTGCCGGTCCAAGGTCTACATGGAGTGCTGGTACAACAGCCTCGTGGCGGCGGGCTCGGCGGATGGCGGGCGCAGCTTCACCCGGGCGACGCCGCCGGCGGTCGTGGCCGGGCCGCCCTTCCGCCAGGAGGCCGGCCAGGGCCGCCATCGCGGCTTCTTCAACCCGTCCAACATCTTCGCGGACGGCCGCTGGCGCTACTTCCTGGCATCGACCACGGGCTGGACCGTGCCGGGCAGCGACCAGTCCGCCGGGGTCTGCCTGTTCCGCTCGGACAACCCGGCCGATCCGGGCCGCTGGCGAGCCTGGACCGGAGCGGGCTTCACCGCGGCCTTTCCGGACCCCTATGCGGGCCCGATCAAGGTCCCGGCCACCTGCGCACCCATCGCGCCCTTCCCGACGCCGGTCGGCGCGGTGGTGCGGCACCGGGGGAGCGGCGCCTGGATCGCGGTCTTCATGGCCAAGGCGGGCGGGGACTTCCCGCAATCCGGCTTCTACTGGACGACCTCGCGGGATCTCCTGGCCTGGGACCAGCCGCGCCTGCTCCTGGCGGGCGCCACCCTGTACGACGATCCCTGCCAGACCCCCGGCGGCCTCATCGCCTATCCGTCCCTGCTCGATCCGGACGCGCAGGGGCGCAACTTCGACGATACCGGCGACCGCGCGATCCTGACCTACGTGACCCTGCGCACCGAGGGCTGCGCCATCACCTCGGACCGCGACCTGGTGCGGCGGCCGCTCGCCATCAAGGTCTGGCCGTAGAATCGATCTCGCGCAGCAGGTCGAGGAAGGCGCGCAGGGGCGGCGGCACCTGCCGGCGCCCGGCGTGATAGAGGAAGAACCCCGGGAAGGCCGGGCACCAATCCGCCAGCAGGCGAACGAGGCGGCCGGCGGCGAGGTGCTCCCGCACGCTGTCCTCGAACACGAATCCGAGTCCGAGCCCGTCCAGGGCGGCACGCACGATGAGGTCCTGGTCGTTGAGGATCAGCGGCCCGTCGACCGCCACCGCGATGTCGCGTCCGTCCCGCTCGAACTCCCAGCGATAGAGGCTCCCGCCCGCGAAGCGCTGGCGGATACAGCCATGGCCGGGAAGGTCGGCCGGGCTCTCCGGCGCAGGCCGGTCCGCCAGATAGCCCGGTGAACCCACCACCGCGAAGCGTAACGGGCCGCCGAGGGGCACCGCGATCATGTCGCCGGCCAGCCGCTCGCCCACGCGCACGCCGGCATCGAAG
>NZ_BPQL01000145.1 GCF_022179225.1 Methylobacterium goesingense | reverse complement strand
CCACGGTGCGTCCGGCCTCCGAATTGACGACCACGCCGTCCCTCACCCCCCGCGCCCCCGAGACCCGGCGCATCGTGGCCGAGGCTTCGGAGACGTCGGCCCGCTGACAGGGGCTCCGCGCATGGACGCGCGGCTTCCCGGCGAAACGACACCGATCGCGCACACGCAGGATCGACCGGCCGTGAGACCGGGCGATCCCGGGGACGAGCCCGACACGGGCGCAAAAGGAAAACGGCCGCGAATTGCTTCGCGGCCGTTTTCAATTCGGGGCATCACGGAGGATGCCAAGTCACGGAAGCACCGATGGAAGATCCAGCGGGACTTCGCGTTCAGCGGCGGGCGAGCGCCTTGAGGGCGTTGCGGCCGGCATAGAGGGCCTGGGAGCCGAGGCCCTCCTCGATGCGGATGAGCTGGTTGTACTTGGCCAACCGGTCCGAACGGGCCAGCGAGCCGGTCTTGATCTGCCCGCAATTGGTGGCGACCGCCAGATCCGCGATGGTCGAATCCTCGGTCTCGCCGGAGCGGTGGGACATCACGGCGGTGTAGCCGGCGCGCTGGGCCATATCGACGGCGGCCAGCGTCTCGGTGAGCGAGCCGATCTGGTTGACCTTCACCAGGATGGAGTTGGCGGTCTGCTCGGCAATGCCGCGCGACAGGCGCGTCACGTTGGTGACGAAGAGGTCGTCGCCCACGAGCTGGCAACGATCGCCGACCCGGTCGGTGAGCAGCTTCCAGCCCGCCCAATCGTCCTCGGACATGCCGTCCTCGATCGACAGGATCGGGTAGGCGTCGACGAGCTTGGCGAGGTAGCTCACCTGGGCCTCGATGTCCCGGGTCTGGCCTTCGCCCTCGTAGTGGTAGGCGCCGTCCTTGAAGAACTCGGTGGCGGCGCAATCGAGGGCCAGCACCATGTCGGTGCCGGGCTTGAAGCCGGCGGCCTGGATCGACTGCATCACGAAATCGAGGGCGGCCTCGGCCGAGGGCAGGTTGGGGGCGAAACCGCCCTCGTCGCCCACGTTGGTGTTGTGGCCGGCCTTCTTGAGGGCGCCCTTCAGGGTGTGGAACACCTCGGCGCCCATGCGCACGGCCTCGGCGAGCGAGGACGCACCCACCGGCATGATCATGAATTCCTGGAAGTCGATCGGGTTGTCGGCATGCGCGCCACCGTTGATGATGTTCATCATCGGCACGGGCAGCACCCGGCCCTGCGTACCGCCGATGTAGCGGTAGAGCGGCAGGCCGGCGGTCTCGGCCGCCGCCTTGGCGACCGCGAGCGAAACGCCCAGGATCGCGTTGGCGCCGAGCCGGCTCTTGTTCGGGGTGCCGTCGAGTTCGATCATCGCCTCGTCGATGGCGATCTGATCCTCGGCATCCATGCCGCCGATGGCGTCGAGGATGTCGGACTGCACGGCGTTGACCGCCTTGCGCACGCCCTTGCCGCCGTAGCGGCCCTTGTCGCCGTCACGCAGCTCCATCGCCTCGTGCGCCCCGGTGGAGGCGCCCGACGGCACGGCCGCGCGGCCGAAGGAGCCGTCCTCCAGCAGCACGTCGACCTCAATGGTCGGGTTACCCCGGCTGTCGAGGATCTCGCGGGCGGCGATGTTGGTGATCGCGGTCATGCAGGCGCCTTTTCGGACGTTACGGCGGGTCGATGTCCCGTGCCGTGGGGCCGAAAGGCCGCGACCGGAACGGGGTGATTCCGCCGAGGCTTATCCGTCAACGCCTCGCCTCCGGCAAGCGGCCTGCGCAGCCTGCGTGCGCCGGAGGGCGAGATTCCCGCGATGAGGCCCCCTTCGGGGCCGGGCGTGTCTAGCGGTCGCCCGCTCCCGACAGCAGCAGTTCGATCTGGGCCATGCCGTTCTCGCGTGCCTTGGCCTCGGTGGGGTGATTGCGGTCGGACCGCTGGATCAGCTTGCCCTTCCGGCGGATCGCCCATTGATAGGGGGAGCCCGGGGCCTTGGGCGGCTGGATCTCCAGGGTGTAGGGGTAGGTAGCCGTGTTTTCGTCGCTCATGGTTCCCATATGGCACGCGGACCCTGCGCCTGCCACTCATGGACACCCCTCGAAAACCACTTTGGGTGGCGATTTCATCGTTTTCCGTACCGATGTCGCTGGCCGAAACCCCGCCGCCGGCTCCGAAAGTTTCGTCATGACTCAGCATTCAGGGCCCGAGGGCCTGCAACTCGGGCAGATGAGCCCCCTGCCCGCCTCGCCCGAGGAGGCCCGCCTCGACCGGGTGCCGAACCCGCATCCGGGGACCGACTACCTCGCCCGCTTCACCGTGCCGGAATTCACCTCGCTCTGCCCGGTGACGGGACAGCCCGATTTCGCGATCCTCGTCATCGACTACGTGCCTGACCAGTGGCTCGTCGAATCGAAGTCGCTCAAGCTCTATCTCACGGCCTTCCGCAATCACGGCGCCTTCCACGAGGATTGCACGGTGGGGATCGGCCTGCGCCTGACCGAGCTCCTGGCGCCGCGGTACTTGCGCATCGGCGGGTTCTGGTATCCGCGCGGCGGCATTCCCATCGACGTGTTCTGGCAGACCGGCGAGCCGCTGAAATCCGTCTGGCTGCCTGATCCGGGCGTGCCACCCTACCGGGCCCGCTGAGGCGGACGTCTCCGAAACGACGAAGGCCGGCCGGCTCGCGCCGACCGCCCCTCACCGATTCGCGAGAATCAATAACTTAGTAGCCGTAGCCGTAGGCCGGGGCGCCGTACCCGTAGGCAGGGCGCGCATAGCCGTCGCGGTAATAGGCGTCGCGGGCCGCACCGGCCGCGATCGCACCGGCGGCGAGGCCGGCGATGCCGAGGCCCACGGCCGCGCCGGTGCCGATTCCGCCGCCACGACGACGACCGCCATAGGCATAGCCGCGTCCGTAGCCCCGGCCGCCATAGGCGTGGCCGTGGCCGTAGCCGCCATGGCCGTAGCCATGGCCGCGCGGACCGGCCTCAGCCGAGGTCGCGGCGGCGAGGCCGCCCAGCGAGAGAGTCAAGGCGGAGATGAGGGCGAGCTTGCGCATGATGACCTTCAGCGTTCGAGAACGAATTGGGTATTCCAACGTCAAGCTGGCGTGATCGTTCCCTTTCCGCATCCCTCCGGCTTGCGCGCACCGGGTCTCGAACCGCCCCGGAGCGGTTCAGGCCTGTCCGATCCGCGCCTTCGCGAGCCGGTCGAAAGCCTGCAGTTCGGCAAGCAGCGCCGGCATCGCCTTCAGCGGCACCATGTTGGGTCCGTCGGAGGGGGCATGGTCCGGGTCGGGATGCGTCTCGATGAACAGGCCCGCCACGCCCACTGCAACGGCGGCGCGCGCGAGCACGGCGACGAACTCGCGCTGGCCGCCGGATGTCGCACCCTGGCCCCCCGGCTGTTGCACCGAGTGGGTCGCGTCGAACACCACCGGGGCGCCCTGCGTCACCTGCGCCATGATCGGCAGGCTGCGCATGTCGGAGACGAGGGTGTTGTAGCCGAACGAGGCGCCGCGCTCGGTCACCAGCACGTTGGGGTTGCCCGCTCCCGTCACCTTGGCGGCCACGTGGGCCATGTCCCAGGGCGCGAGGAACTGGCCCTTCTTCACGTTCACCACCCGGCCTGTGGCGGCGGCGGCGAGCAGGAGATCGGTCTGCCGGCAGAGGAAGGCCGGGATCTGGAGCACGTCGATCACCTCGGCCGCGGGCGCGCATTGGGCCGCCTCGTGCACGTCGGTCAGCACGGGCAGGCCGAAGCGCGCCTTGATCTCGGAGAAGATCGGCAGTGCCCCTGCGAGTCCGAGGCCCCGCGCGGTGCTGCCGGAGGTCCGGTTCGCCTTGTCGAAGGACGCCTTGAACACCAGGCCGATGCCGAGCCGATCGGTCATCGCCTTCAGGGCGTCGGCGATCTCGACGGCGTGGTCGCGACTCTCAAGCTGACACGGCCCGGCGATCAGCGCGAAGGGCAGGTGATTCGCGAAGGCGACCGAACCGGCGGTGACGATGGCGGAGGAAGCGGGCTCGGGCGAAATGGTTTTGGGCATGCGGCGGGTCTAGCCCGCCCGGGCGCTGGCGAAAAGGCCGGCGCGGCGGCGAAGCACGGCCCGGGCGCTCGGCACCAGCACACAGCGCGTGCGCGGACTGGCGAACGGATCGGCGTCGGGAGCGGTCTCGCAGCGAAGCGCCGCCCGCCCGGCGATACCCTGCTGCGGCTGTCCCGCGATCAGGGCGCCCTGGTGCAGGTCGAGAGCGAGGGCCTCGACGGCCTCGGGCTTCGCGCCCGTGAGAACCCCGGCCGCGAGGCCGACCAGTTCGTAGTAGCGGCGGCCCGGCTCCCGCTCTAGGGCGGAGAAGACCATCCGGTGCGCCCGGCAATCGAGGCTCATCCGCTCCGCATCGGCCGCGCGAAACACGGCGCGAGCCCCTTCGCGTCCGGCGAGCGAGGCGCCGGTGGCGCGGATCATCCGCGCAGTCAGGGCGTCGCAGGCATCGGCCGCCGCGGCGGGCACCGCGGTGCCCAGGGCCAGGGGGAGCAGGAGCGCGGCGCACCGGAGGGAAAGCATCATCGGCCCGATCTAGCGCAGAGGACGCCCCTCGCCTATCGCCGCGGGGCGATCGAACCCGTGGCCTCGCCCTGGCAGGCCTCGTGGGCATGGGAGCGCAGGACTCGGGGCAGGTGTACCGTGTGCGCGCCCGTCTCGTCCTCGAAAGTGCCGGTGAGCGCGTCCGGACCGGCGACGCCCTCGAAGTGGATCGGCCCGGCCTCGGTCTCCACCGCGAAAGTGATGGCCTTGGTGGCGTCGTCGACGGTCATGTCGGCGGCCATGTGGGGCCCGGGATGCTCGGCCCCCTCGTAGGTCAGCGCGTCGCCGTTCGGGGAGCGCCGCAGGATGACGCGCTGCCCGCTGCGGGCGCCGGTCTCCGGCAGGGTGCAGAGGTCGGCATACACGAATGTGCCGGAAGCCCAGGCGGTGCGCGCCCGGGCCGGGGCCGCCCCGGCCGCGAGGATGCATAGCACGAGGCCGGGCAGCATCCGCGCGCCGGCGCGCCGGAACCGTGTCGGGATTACCATCGCGTCACCTCCCGGGTGCGTGGTGCATCATCCGGCGCGGACGTTTCCGGATTGCGACAGGGATCAGGCCGCGTTGCGCGCGCGGACCCCCTGCTCGGCTTCCAGGGAAGCAAGAAGGATGCAGAGGGCGATGCCCTCGGCCGCCTTCGTCACGTCGCCGAGGCTCGGGAAGGTCGGCGCGAGGCGCAAGACGCTGTCCTGCGGGTCGCGGCCGTAGGGCGAGGTGGCGCCGGCCGGGGTCAGGGCGATGCCGGCCTCCTTGGCGAGCCGCACCACCTCGGTGGCCGTGCCCGCGCGCGCTTCCACCGTGATGAAGTAGCCGCCCTCCGGACGGGTCCAGCGCGCGGCCCCGGTGCCGGCGAGGTGGCGCTCCAGGGCCTCCTGCACGGCCGCGAACTTCGGCGCGATCAGGGCGCGGTGGGCGTCCATGTGGGCCTGGAGTCCGGCGGCGTCGCGCAGGAAGCGCACGTGGCGCAGCTGGTTGAGCTTGTCGGGGCCGATGGTCTGCTTGGCGGAACGGGCCAGGAACCAGCGGGTGTTCTCGGGCGATCCGGCGAAGACCGCGAGGCCGGCGCCCGCCAGCGTGATCTTCGAGGTCGATGCGTACAGGAACGGCCGGTCCGGATGGCCGGCCTCGGCGCAGGCGGCCAGGATGTCGCGCACCGGATGGCGATCCGGGGTGAGGTGGTGCACCGCGTAGGCGTTGTCCCAGAACAGGCGGAAATCGGGAGCCCCGGTCTTCATCGCTGCAAGGCGCCGGACGGTCTCGTCGGAGAAGATCTCGCCCGAGGGATTGGCGTATTTCGGCACGCACCACATGCCCTTCACGGCCGGGTTCGCCACGAAGGCCTCGACCACGTCCATGTCGGGCCCCTGCCCCGTCATCGGCACCGGGATCATGCGGATGCCGAACTCCTCGCAGAGGGCGAAGTGGCGGTCGTAGCCCGGGACCGGGCAGAGGAAGACCGGCTCCTCCTCCTTCGACCAGGGCCGCTCGGAGCCGGGCACGCCCTTGAGGAGGGCCCACACGATGGTGTCGTGCATCAGGGCGAGGCTGGAATTGCCGCCCACTACGATCTGGTCGGCCGGCGCGTCGATGAGGTGGGAGAACAGCGCCCGCAGCTCGGGCAGGCCCTGCTGGCCACCGTAGTTACGCGCATCCTCGCCGGCCGCGGTGGTATAGTCGCCGTTGCCCGGCAGGGCGAGCATGCCGGTGGCGAGGTCGAGCTGCTCGGGCGCCGGCTTGCCGCGGGTCATGTCGAGCTTCAGGCCCCGGGCCTTGAAGGCGTCGTAGGCGGCCCGAGCCTGCGCGCGCAGGTCCGCGAGTTCAGCCGTGCTGCGGTCGGCGATCGTCGTCATGGTGGTCCAGGTCCGGGTGGGGCCGCGCGGGCGCGATAAAAAAAGCGCGCGCACCATGACGCCTCGCGCCGCCCGCGTCACCCCGCGCGGGCGCGGGGCTCGGGGTCACAGGGTTGCGTGGCATGCCAGGCGGCGGAGCCGTCGCCCGTGAGCGACGGGGTTCCTCAGGCTGGCAGCCAGTCGCCGCCCGGCGTGCGGCAGACGAGCTGCTGAGGCAGCTCGGCGCTGCCGGTGCCGTTGATGGTCGCCTGGGTGTCCATGGCACGGCAGATCCGGTCCGGGGTTCCCGCCGCCGCCTGAGCCGGAGCGGGCTGGGGCCGCACGGTGATCGCCCGCTGGGCACCGTCGGCGCCCTGATAGGCTAGGTATTGCGGCCTGTTCGTCGCGGCGGCCGCGATCTGCGCGTTGCGGATCCGCTGCTTGTCCTGGGCGTCGAGGGCCGTGAGGACGGTGCAGGCGAGGCCGCCGACGCCGGCCCCGATGGCGGCGCCCACGCCGGCCCGGCGCCCGCCGCCCACCGCCGCCCCGAGCAGGGCGCCGACGCCGGCCCCCACCAGGGTCGAGGCGATGCAGCGGCTCACCGCTTCGTCGATCGAGCCCCCGGGGCCCGCCGAGGCGGTACCGCCGCCCCGCGTGCTCGTGCATCCGGTCAGGACCGCGCCGAGGCACAGGGCTGCGCCGATCGTTCGTACCGTCCGTGTCATCATCGTCCATCGCCCCCGGGGCCGTGCGTGCTGGCCGGCGCCGGTCTGGCGCGCGGTCCCGCGGCCCCGGCCCCGGGAGCGCGCGGTCATGGACTGTGCCGGGATGCCGTCAGAACTGGCCGTCCTCGACGCGCTGGATCTCGAAGGTCAGCTCCTCGCGGCGCTGGCCGTTCTCGCCGCTGAAGATCACCTTCGGATCGAGGATGCGGCCCGCGGCGGTGCGCCCCTTGAGGTCGAGAGCGATGGTGCGGGCCCCGCCGAAGGGCAGCTTGCCCCGGTCGGCGGGCTCGGCCTGCGGATCGGGGAACCAGACCTGGGCGAAGCGCCCGTCGCCGCGCACCTCGCAGACCTCGCCGGGGGCCTGCCCCTTCTCCTGGCCCCGGCACAGCATCTTGCCGGCCAGCGGCGTCGCGGTAGTGCGGCTCAAGGTAGTCTCGACCCAGCTGTTGACGAGATCGCCCTGGGCGGAGGCGGCCAGCCGCACCTGCAGGGGCGTGCGCTGGCCGACATAGTCGATGAAGCCCGCATAGAGGCGCAGGCTGGTCGGCTCCGGGCTCAGTCGGGGCAGACCGTCCGAGCGCACGCCCGCCAGCTGGCCCTTGGCGCCGAGGACCAGGGCGCGGGCGAATTCGAGGGGGGCGCTGTCCCCCAGGGCCGCGCCGGCGAGGTAGACCTCCGCCCGGCCGAAATCGATGGCGCTGCGCTCGGCCAGCTCGAAGCCGGCCCGCCGCGCCGCCGGCACATCGCCGGTGCGGCCCTTCTCGGCGACCCCGAAGGGCGTGATCAGGATGATGCGCGGCAGGCCGTGGTTGAGATCGGCGAGGCGCCCGGCGTTCTGGAGCGCCTTCAGGAGGCTGTCCGCCGGAGCGGGCCGTGCGGCGATCTCGGGGGCGCGCTTCTGCACCTGGGCGAGCGCGCGGGCGAGGCCGGCCGCGAAGGCGTCCCGCGCCGCCTTTCGCCGGGCCTCGCTGTCGCTGCCGATGAAGCGGTCGAACATCGAATCGCCCGCCTTGGCCCGCTCGCTCTCCTCCGGCGGCAGGTTGGGCGAGCAGCCGAAGAACAGCGGTACGAGTTCGCTGCCGTCGCGCCGCGCGACGAGGAGGGTGAAGCGCTCGCGCGTCCCGAGCCCGCCGGTGCCCGCGTCTCGGGCGTCGGCGGCCTCCACCACCATCCGGGTCCAGCGCTGGTTGACCTCCGGTTCGGCCGACACGATCGCCTCGTCGAGGATCACGAGGGTCTGGCGCAGGGAGCGGGGCTGGCGCTCCTTGGGGCAGGTCTGTTCCTGGCGGACGACCTCGTAGCTCGCCGCCGCGTCGGCGGGTCCGGACGCGAGCGCGGCCGTGGCGAAGCATCCGGCGAGGAGGGCCTTCAGCGGGGAGCGCGGCATTGCAAAACTCTCCGCGTCAGGCGTGGCCGAGGGCCAGGGGCCGGCTCAGATAGGCGTCCCCGTCGAGGTCGCGCTTCGTGCCGATGTCGCCGCTGCTCAGGTCGTCGTAGGTGAAGGTCGTCTGCAGGCCGCGCCGCCGCGTCTCCGCCACCAGCCGGCCGCGGTAGCCCTGCAGGAGCGCGAGGACGCGCGCGTCGTGCCGGCGGACCTCATCGAACTGGCCGCGATAGCTGCCGTAGTTGCGCAGCCGCTTCATCTGGTCGGCCTCGCGCCGGACGAGCTGCTCGCATTCGCGCCGCGCCTGCTCGATGCGCTGCTGCTTCTGGCGCTCCAGGCCGGTCCGGTAGAAGCGCTGCTGCCGGGCCTTGAGCCGGTCGAGGCGGCGGCGCTCCTCGGCGAAGTCCGGCACCGGGTCCTCGGTGAACAGGACCCAGGCGACCGCGGCCGCGTAGACGGCGAGGTTGCCGATCAGCGCGATGCCGTAGATCGAGACGGGGCTGCCGCCCTCCTCGCCGAGCGCCGCCTGGCGGGCGACCGCCTCGGCGACGAGGTAGGAGCGGCTGAAGACGATGGCCGCCGCCCCGATGGCGAACAGGACGAAGCCGAGGCCGAGCTGGCGATAGCTGTCCGCCCGCAGACGGGCCGTGACGTCGTCGCCGAAGCGCTCGCTCCATTGGCGCAGGATGCGCCCGATCAGATGGCTGGAGAACGCGAACAGGATCGCGATCAGGCAGACCGAGGCGGTGGCCAGCGCCGGCGTCAGGAAGTCGATCTTGAGGAAGGAGGACAGGTTGAGCGGGAATTCCAGCAGCATGATCGCGACCACGCCGCCATACTTGAGGACCGGGTTCCAGGCCCCCGCGTCGCGTCCGTGCTCGGACCGCTTGTGATCGTAGGCGGCGTGGAGGCGGTCGATCTCGGCGGTGAGGTCGGAGACGGCGCGGCGCTGGTAGAAGATCTCGCGCTCCGTGCGCAGGTGGCCCTGCTTCGTCTGCTCGACCCGGTCGAGCTCGGCCTCCAGCAGGAAGCCGTGGTTGCCCGAGGCCATCGGGTCCTGCGCGAAGGCCCGGCGCACCTCCGCGAGGGCGCTGCGCCGGGCCGAGGCCACGTGGCGCTGGTACCAGGCCAGCATGGCGGGCGTTAGCAGGGCCGGGGTCTCGGCGCTGGCCCCGTGCGGGGCCGAGAGGGGAAGGACCGGGCGTGGCGCCTCCTCGTCGAGCTGCGCGGCGAGATCCGCCGCGATCGGCCCGTCCACCCGCAGGTCGAGGGACCTGTACTCGTCGAGACTCATCGCTCCAGCCTTTCCACGAGCACGCGCTTCTCGCGCAGGTCGATGATCACGGGCTCGTCCCGGGTGATCGTCACCACGGTCCTGTCGATCGGAGGGGCCGGGACGAGCGCGGGCGCGATGCGCTCCGGGGCGACCAGGGCCGGGGGGACGGGCGGACCGACCGCCACGAGGTTCTTCGTCTCGATGGTGGGCAGGACGTGGACGGCGTCCGAGGGCGGTGGCATCACCAGGGTCCGGGCCTCCCGACCCGTGCGCACGGGGGCGGCCTCGACGCGGGGCAGCGCCGCGAAGGCGCGCAGGCACTCCGCGCGCTGGCTCTCGCCGGTGCCCGCGCAGACGCGCGCCTCCTGCTTGGCCAGCCAGACGCCCACGGCCTCCGCCTTGCGGCCGAACAGGAATTCGACCCTGCGGTTGCGTCCCATCGCGGTGTCGGAGGTGTTGGGCACCACCGGGATCGCCTCGCCGAACCCGACGCGCCAGACGCTGGCCTGACGCACGCCCCGGGCGGCCAGCGCCTGCGCGACGCTGTCGGCCCGCTTCACGGAGAGGGCGTAATTGTAGGCGTCGCTGCCGCGGTCGTCGGTGTGGCCCGCGATGAAGACGGCGGTGTCGGACGCCTCGCGGCGCAGGGCGGCGGCCACCACGTCGATGACGGCCTGCGCCTCCGCCCGCACCTCGAATGCGTCGGTGTCGAAGAACACCCGCTGCGGGAAGACCACGCGCAGCACGGGGATGTCCGTGCCGAACGTCGCCGGAAGCTCGCCGCGGGAGACGCGCTCCTCGAAGAACCGGGGGCTGGCCGCGAGGGCCTGGTCCGAGAGCCGGCGCAGGCGCTCGGTCCGGTCCCGGTGCTCGATCTGCACCGTCTCCTGCCGGGTGAGCACCACGTCCCGGGCAGCGGCGCCGGTCGGCAGCAGGGCGGCGATGACGGGTACGGGTGGCGCGAGGATCGCGCGAAGCGCGACGCACACCCGAATGACTGTCCCGACAAACGCCACGCCGAACCCCGAACCAACCTCAGGTATGTCAGTAAATCTGAGGTTAATTCTCCGTCAATCGACGCCGTGCGCGTTTACGGGGGATTTGCACAGGGGGACGGGCAGTGTTGCGCGTTTGCACAGGGTTAGACGCGCGAATGCCGGCCCACGGGTGCGGGCCGGCATGGCTTTGGACGTTGCGGGGGCGAGAGCGGGCGGGACGCCCGCTCCGGATCAGCCGGCCTTGTTCAGGGCGACCGCGACGAAGCGGGTGATGCCTTTGGCGTTCTTGATGCGCATCAGCACGGCCTTGCGGCCGCTGGTTTCGGCGGAGCGGACGCGCTCGGCGACCTCGGAGGGACGCGAGACGCTGGCGCCGGCCACATCGAGGATGATGTCGCCCTGCTCGATGCCCTTGGCGGCGGCCGGGCCGTCGGGATCGACCTCCATCACCGCGACGCCCTCGGAGCCAGCTCCGACCTCAGAGGCCGGGGCGAGGCTGAGACCCAGGCGCGGCTGGCCGTCCCTGGACGCGCCGCGCTCGGTGCCCGCCACCTTGGTGTCGTTGGGCAGGACGCCGAGTTCAACCGTCGCGGTGTCGGACTTGCCGCCGCGCAGATAGGTCAGCTCCACCTTGGCGCCCGGCTTGATGCCGGCGATCTTGCGGGACAGCTCCTTGGCGTCGTTGATCGCGCTGCCGTTGACGGCCTCGATGACGTCGCCGGACTTCAGGCCCGCCTTGGCGGCCGGGGTCCCGGCTTCGGCATGGTCGACCAGGGCGCCCTTGGCCTTGTCGAGGCCGAGGCCGTCGGCGATGTCCTTCGTCACCGGCTGCACCTGCACGCCGAGGTAGCCACGCGCCACCTTGCCGTCCGCTCGGAGCTGGTCGATCACCGCCTGCACGGTCTCGGCGGGGATGGCGAAGGCCAGGCCCACGCTGCCGCCGGAGGGCGACGCGATGGCGGTGTTCACGCCCACCACCTCGCCGCCGACGTTGAAGGTCGGGCCGCCGGAATTGCCCTTGTTGATGGGGGCGTCGATCTGCAGGAAGTCGTCGTAAGGGCCGGCGCCGATGTCACGGCCGCGGGCCGAGACGATGCCGGCGGTGACCGTGCCGCCGAGGCCGAACGGGTTGCCGATGGCTACCACCCAGTCACCGACGCGGGGCGCCGCCTTGCTGAGCGAGACGTACGGGAAGGTGCCGCCCTCGGTGATCTTGAGGAGCGCGAGGTCGGTCTTGGGGTCCTTGCCGATGACCTTGGCGTCGAGGGTGCGGTTGTCGTCCAGCGTCACCTGCACGGACTTGGCCTTGTCGACCACGTGGTTGTTGGTGACGACGTAGCCGTCCGCCGAGATGATGAAGCCCGAGCCCATGGCGCCGCGCTGGCCCTGGCGCTTGGGTGCCTGGCCGCCGAAGCCTTGGCCCGGACCACCCTGGCCCTGACCGGGACCGCCCTGGCCGAAGCGCTTGAAGAACTCGCGCAGCTGCGGCGGCACCTGCTGCTGGCCGGGGCCGTCGCTGTCGTCGTCCGAATCGGCGCTGTCGTCGAGCTTCACCTTCACGGCGACGACGCCGGGCTTCACCTTGTCGACGACGCTGGCGAAGGAGCCCGGCGGATGGTCGGGGGTCTCGATCGGGTTCTTGGAGAGGGACTGGGCGTAGGCCGGGACGGCCGGCTGGGTCAGGCCGACGCCGGCTGCGCCGGTCGCCACGAGGGCGGCCACGGCGACGGAGGCGAGGGCGTTGCGGCGCAGGCGGGTGGGCTGGGTGGTCATCGGGGTCTCCGGATCGGGGGGGCCGCCAGCGGCGGTCCGTGATCCGGTTTGTAGGGAGTCCCGCCTGACCCGCGCGTGGCGCTCAGATTACGGTTTGGACAGGTTCGCCGCCGGCATCGGGCTCAGCCCGGCGCGCCAGCGCAGGTCCAGCAGCAGCCCGGCCGGGTGCGTGTCGAAGACCGGGGTGATGGGCAGGCCGGCGGCGTTCAGGAGGCCCGCCGCCCAATGGTTGCAGACATTGGCGTAGGAGAAGCGCCCCGCGCCCTCGTAGAACAGGCTCGGCCCGTAGAGGCCGGGGCCGCCGGCGACGGGGCGGCCCTCGGCGAGGCGGAAGCTCGCCTCCAGCCGGGCGAGCAGGCGGGCCAGCCCGGCGCGCGAGACCCGCACCGGCACGATCTCGGAATGCGGGAAGCTGTCCCGCGCCGGCCGCTCCAGGCCCACCACCTGGACCACGCCCGGCCGGCCGCCCGGGGTGAACAGGGCCGCCAGGGCAAGGCCCGCGTCGAACTGTGCCAGGGTCGGCGTCGCCCGGTAGAAGCGGGCCTCGCCCCAGCCGAACTCGAGCGCCGGATAGGCCCGGAACCGCGTGGCGATGTCGGCCAGCGCCGGCCCGGCCTCGGTCAGGGCATCCCGCGGCAGGACGAGGCCGGAATGCCAGCCGTGCGACACGAGGGCGATGGCCACGCTGTCCTCCCCCCGGGCGGGATAGAGCCCGGCATCGCCCGGCCGCGCCGTCAGCAGGGCGGCGAGGACGAGGTAGCCGACGAAGCCGGCCAGCACGGCGGCGAGGCAGGCGGCGAGCGCCGCCAGCCCCACGCGGGTCCGGCGGGCGGTCAGGAGGCCCGCCAGACCTGGCCGTGATAAGCGAAGCGGTCGGGCTGGCTCGCCAGGGCGGCGAGGCCGATCAGGGCCGGGTCGTGCACGGTGATGACGCTGGTGGGGATCGCCTGCATCTGCGCCACGAAGGGTGGCTTGTGCTCGAAGGCCCGGCGGAACGCGCCCTGGCGCAGCACGTCGACGATCCGGGGCGCGATGCCGCCGCCGATATAGACGCCCCCGGTGGCCAGGAAGGTCAGGGCGAGGTCGCCGCAGGCGCGCCCGAGGAGCTTGGCGAACAGGTTGAGGGCGGCGGCCGCGTCCGGGTCCGACCCCGAGAGGCCGGCCTCGGTGACGGCGGCGGGGTCGAGATGCGGGCCCTCCGCGCCGGTGCGCAGGCGGTGCAGGCCGGCATGCAGCCGGGTCAGGCCGGGGCCCGAGAGCAGGGTCTCGACGGTCACGCGGCCCTCGACCCGCTCGAGATGCGGCCAGAGGGCGAGCTCGGCCGGCGTGGCCGGTCCGAAATCCACGTGCCCGCTCTCGGTGGAGACGATGAGGAGGCGCGCGTCCACGGGCAGCAGGGCGGCCGCGCCGAAGCCGGTGCCGGGGCCGAGCACGAGACGGGCACCCTGGTCTCCTTCCCGGCCCTCCTCGCGGCGCGGGCCGATGGGCGTCAGCTCGCTCGGGCTGATCGCCGCCGCCCCCGCCGCCACCGGCACGTAATCGTTGACGACGACAGCCCGCGAGAGCCCGAAATCCTGCCCGATCCGGGCGCCCTCGATCACCCAGTGGGCGTTGGTGAGCTGCACGGCCGGCCCGTCGACCCGGGCGGCCACCGCCAGGATCGCCGAGCGCGGCGCCGGGCTCCCCTGCTCCCTGGCCCCCCTGGCGAGCGAGGCCCGGATGGCCGCGCTGGGATCGGGATGCCCGGCCGTCTCCTCGCGGGAGAGCAGGACCGGCGCGGCGCCGGCCTCGGGCACGATCGCGAAGCGGGCATTGGTGCCGCCGATATCGCCGACGAGGACGGGAAACTCGAACATGCGCGCCACTTCCGTCTGGGGCCCGGCTCAGGGGCGGGCGTGGAGGGGGATCGGGGTGAGGAGGGCCGCTCAGGCCGGCGGCAGGGCGTCCGGGTCGATGGCCGCGCCGTCGGCCCAGGCGTAGAGCAGGCGGCGCACGTCCTCCGGGTCGGTGAGGCGGCGCGCCGCGATGGTCTCGGCTCCGCCGATGCGGACGCTGACGCCGCCGTGTTCGTTGACCACCGCGAAGGCCTTCTCGTCGGTGAGGTCGTCGCCGAGGAAGATCGCCCGGCGGTCCGCATAGGGCGGGTTCTCGGCGAGCGCCCGGATGGCATGGCCCTTGGTGGCGGAGGCCGGCACGATCTCGCCCACAGCCTTGCCGAGCTGGAGCCGGTAATCCGCGCCGAGGCCGGCGGCGGCGGCCTTCACGGCCTCCTCGGCCGCGGCGGCGTCGCTGGGCGTGGCGAGGCGCCAGTGCACCGCCACGGAGGCGCCCTTGTCCTCGATCAGTACGTGCTCCAGGGGGGCGACCGCCGCGTGCAGGGCGGGCACCTGCGCGCGCAGCGCCGGATGGTCCGCGGCGGAGCCACCGGAGACGACGCCGTCGACCCGGCGCTCGACCCCGTGCAGGCCGGCGACGTCGAAGCGTGCGGGGGCCAAGAAGTCGTCGATCACCCCGATGGGCCGCCCCGTGACGATGGCCAGTGCTCCGCCGAGCCGGGCGCGCAGGCGCTCCAGGGCCGGGGCGAGGGCCGGATCGACCCGGACCTGGTCGGGCTTGGGCGCGATCTCCACCAGGGTGCCGTCGAAGTCGAGATAGAGGGCGAAGGCGGTCGGCTCGGTCACGCGGGGTGTCGTCACGCAGGATGTCCCTTCGTCTGATCCGGGCCTGCGCTAGCATGCCGCGCGCCAGGGGAAAACGTCGTGGGGGAAAACGCAGCGGAGGAAAACGCGACGCGGGACATTCGGGCGGCGCGACATCGGGGCGGGCGCAACCCCCTGCCCTATCTGTCCGGGCGACCGGTCCGCCCGGACCGTTCCGATCCCTCCAGGCAAGGTCCCGACCGCATGTGGCCCACCCCGATTCCGCCCGGCCCGAACGCGGAGAGCGTCTGGGACTATCCGCGCCCGCCCCGGCTCGAGCCGGTGGCGACGCGCCTGCGCGTGGTCTTCGGCGGGCGGGTCATCGCCGAGACCCTGGCGGGCTACCGGGTGCTGGAGACGAGCCACCCGCCGACCTATTACCTCCCGCCCGGAGACGTGGCGGCCGGCGTGCTCGGCCCGGTCCGGCGGGCCGGGATCTGCGAATGGAAGGGGCGGGCCGTCCTGTACGACGTCGCAGCGGGCGGCCTGCGCGCGGACGGGGCCGCCTGGGCCTATCCCGACCCGACGCCGGATTTCGCCCCGATCGCCGGCTACGTCGCCTTCTATGCCGGGCCGATGGAGGCCTGCTACGTCGGCGACGCGCGGGTGATCCCGCAGCCCGGCGGCTTCTACGGCGGCTGGATCACGCCCGGGATCGTCGGCCCGTTCAAGGGCGGTCCGGGCAGCATGGGCTGGTGAGGCGCGGGGGCGCTCCCGCTCCCACGGCTCCGATCAGGGTTCCGTGAGCCGGGCCGATGGGTCAGGCTCACCGAGGTCCGGTATCGGGATGCGCGCCGTAGAAGGATGCGGGTCTGTTCCACCGGGGGCCGAGCCGGCGCGCGATGCCGGGCCACCGGCCAGTCCGGTCGTCGGCGGATCAGGCGCAGTGGCGGACTTCCAAAGGATCGGCCGCATTGGCGGCCTCGCGCGGCTCGACCCAGCGCTGCGGGGCGGCATGCGTCAGCGTCAGCCGCAGGAACACCGTGCCCCGGCAGCCCGCCCACAGGGAGGCTGGGAGCAGCGCCGCGCCATCGGTCCAGCGCCAGAGTACGGTGCCATCCCCCTCGACCGTGTGGAAGCCCGCGCCGAGCCGCGCATCGTCCAGCGCGATGGCGCGGGCGCCGGTCAGGCCGTCATCGATCGCGAGCGTGGCGAGCGAGACGCCGAGGCGACGCAGATCCGTCATGCCGTCCGCGACATGGACGGGCGGGCCGGCCTGCGAGACGAGGGTGACGTCGCGGGCCTCGGCCGGCAGGACGAAGCGGGCGGTGAGCCCTTCCACATCGCAGTGAATCACCTGCCCGTCGGCCACGAGGTGCAGGTCGGCCCAGGGCGCCTCGGCGAGCCGCCAGCCTTCGGCCTCGGCGCGCTCCCGCAAGCGGCCCCGCACGAGATCGACCAGCGGACCTCTCGCATGGTAGGGGCGGCAGAAATCGGCGGTGCCGTGGATGGCCGGCGCGTCCGGCCCGAGCGTCAGGTCGATGGTGCCGGCCTCGACGAAGAAGCCGCGATTGCTCAGGTCGAGGTAGCTCTCGGCCGGCATGTTCTCGGCCATGAGAATGTCGTGGCTGTCGAGTTCGACGTGCCAGTAGGTGACGCGTTCGACCGGCTCCTGCGTGATCGTGGTGCCGTTGACGAGGGCGTTTGCCGGGATGAGGACCTCGCCCAGGAGGTCGACGCAGAGGGCGTGGGTCGGCGAGACCCAGAGGTCGCGGACGGGCTTGCCGTCCCCGAAGGCATGGGCCGCTATGCGCACCGGCCAGGCCGTGCAGGGGTCGCTGTAACGGGCGCAATCGATCGTCCGGTGGCCGATCCAGCGGATCGGCCGCTCGGCGCCGGATGCCGTCACGGCGAGGTCGCCCGCGCGCAGATCCTCGACCGCGACCTCGCCGCGCGCCGTGCGGATGCGCGTGCCGGTGACGTAGCAGGGCACGTCGGAATTCGCCTGACTGAAAGTGGTCGGCTGGGAAAGCGTGCCGTTCGACTGATAGATGAAATTGGTGGTGGAGGCGGTCTGCTTGGAGATGCGATAATCGGTTCCGCCGGCCCTGAAGGCGAAGCCCCGGTTGTCGATCCCGTAGATGCTCGCCTTGCCGCTGGTTCCGACGCCGTTCGCGCCCTGCGTGTCGTCGCGCGCGAACACGTTGTCGTACTGGCCGGCCGCGCCGCCTCCGTTCACGGTCCCGTCACTCGTCAAGGGGTTGCCCCCCTGTGTCGTGTTGTTGGTCGGAAGCAGACCGGTGATGGTCTGACCGTTGAAGGTGCCGCTGATCCCGGTGATCGGGTATCCCTGGAAGGACCCGCCACTATTATCGACGTAATTAAAAAGGGTCGTCGTATCGACTGTGAGCGTGATGACGCCCGTGTTTCCGTTCGTGGTAAACTCGTAGGTATAGTTGACAGTAGCCATCGCCCTACCCTCGACCATAAAGTAACAAATATCAATTCGTATGAATCAAAAACTGCGGCTCATGCACTGTCGGAGTCTTAAATCCGATTCACGATCGGCGAAATGGCCCGGACTTAATATCCCGCTCGATGTTGTATTGTCGCAACAATCATGGGTTGCGCCCGTTTCTACCAGGAACGTAATCCTGATTGCAATGGCGTGAAGTTTAGTGACAAGCAGAGCAGCTTCTGTCTTGATGCCGTGGATGCAACCTGAGGATTCGCGTCCCGATTACATCCGAGTGCAGATTGTGTCGATGCCGGGAACGGGGCGGGCGGCATCGCGCTCCCGCCTCCGACCCCGTTGAGATGGCTGGGCGACGGCAGGATCACGAAGCCACAAGATCAAGACAAGAAGACTGGAGGAAGCGATGGATCCGTTTCTCGGCGAAATCAGAATGGCGGGCTTCAATTACGCGCCCCAGGGCTGGGCCTTCTGCAATGGTCAGCTTCTGCAAATCAGCACCAATTCGACACTCTACGCCCTGCTCGGAACGCAGTTCGGCGGCGACGGCGTGAGAACCTTCGCCCTACCGGATCTGCGGAGCCGGGTTCCGGTCCATCAGGGCCAGGGCAACGGACTTCAGCCCTACTCGATGGGACAGCCCGGCGGCGTCGAGGGCGTTACGCTGCAGATTTCGCAGATGCCCGCCCATTCCCACGGCGTGACCGTCGATGCCACGCTCGGCTCCACGAGCGCGCCGTCCGGCGCCAATCTCGCACAGACCGAGTCGGGCGGAGACGCGCCCTTTAACAGCTTCACCACGGGCAATCCGACGAATTCGGTTCAGCTGAGCAGCGGCACGATCGCCTCCCAGGGCGGCAGCCAGCCGCACGAGAACCGGCAGCCCTACCTGACGGTGAACTTCATCATCGCGCTCGAAGGCATCTTCCCGCCCCGGTCATGACGCCCCGGTTATGACCCGGCGGCTGAATCGGCGCCCGGAGGCGGAGGCGGACGGCGCGTTCCTGTTCGCCCTCTTCGCCTCCGTCCACGGCGCCCCTCTGGCCGGGCTCGACCCGCCGTTGCGCGACCGGCTCCTGCGCCAGGGCTTCGCGGGGCAGCGCGCGACGTACCGAGCGCGCTATCCCGCCGCCCGCTTCGAGGTGATCGCGCAGGACGGCGCGTCGATCGGCCGGATCGTGACCGACCGGGGCGCCGACGCCGTCACCCTCATCGACATCGTGCTCCTGCCGGCGTGGCGCGGGCTCGGGCTCGGTACCCGGCTGATCGGCGAGACGATGGCGGCGGCGCGCTCGGCCGGGCTGCCGCTCCGCCTCTCGGTGAGCGCGGACAATGCGGGTGCGCGGCGCCTCTACGCACGCCTCGGCTTCGCCGCCGTGCGGGCGGGCGACTTGCACCACGACCTCGCCTGGACCCCGCCCGGCGCCGGTGGCTCGTAGCGCGCGACGGGCCAGGGTTTGCTTGAGCGAGGGTTTGCTTGGCCCCGGACCGGCGCTATGCGGGAGGCGACGGATCGGGACGGAGCAGGTGTGATGCAGGGCGAGACCGCAAGCGAGCCGCGGGCCCTCGGGCTCTGCCCGGACCGCCTGGAGCGCATCGACGGCTGGATGCGGGCCAATGTCGCGGCCGGCAAGGTCGCGGGTCTCTCGGTGATGCTGGCGCGGGGCGGCAAGACCGCGTTCTTCCGCACCCACGGCCGCGCCGACATCGCCCGGGACAAGCCCTTCGCACCCGATACCATCGCGCGCATCTACTCGATGACGAAGCCGCTGACCTCTGTGGCGGTGATGATGCTCTACGAGGAGGGCCGCTTCCAGCTCGACGATCCGATCACCCGCTTCCTGCCGGAATTTTCCGACCTGCGGGTGCTGACCGGCGGCAACCGCGCGAAGTTCGAGAGCGAGCCGGCCCGGCGCCTGATCACCATCCGGGACCTCCTCACCCACACCTCGGGCCTCACCTATGGCTTCATGGAGGCGACCCTCGTGGACGCCCTCTACCGCCAGAACGGCGTCGATTTTGGGGAGGCCCAGGAGGCGGGCCTCGCCGAGGTGGTGGGCCGCCTCGCCCGGCAGCCGCTGCTGGCCCAGCCCGGCGCCGAGTGGAACTACTCGGTGGCCACCGACGTGCTGGGACACCTCGTGGCCGTGGTCTCGGGCCAGGATTTTGCGGATTTTCTGCGCGAACGCGTGATCGCGCCCTTGGGCATGGTCGACACCGACTTCTTCGTGCCCGCCGACAAGCTGCCGCGGCTGGCCGCCAATTACAGCCTGTTCCGGGACCGCACCCTGAAGCTCTACGACGACGCGGTGGACAGCCGCTTCGCGAACCCACCGGCCTGCCCCTCGGGCGGCGGCGGCCTCGTCTCGACGGCCGCCGACTACATGCGCTTCTGCCGCTTCCTGCTAAGGCGCGGCGAACTCGAGGGCACCCGCCTCCTCGGGCGCAAGACCGTCGACCTCATGCTGACGAACCACCTCGACGGGGATCTGGCCGCCATGGGCCAGCCGCGCTTCTCCGAGACCGCCTATACGGGCATCGGCTTCGGGCTGGGGTTCTCGGTGATGCTCGACCCGGCCCGCGCCCAGATCGTCGGCACGCCGGGCGAAGTGGCCTGGGGCGGGCTCGCCAGCACCGCCTTCTGGGTCGACCCGGCCGAGGACCTCGCCGTGGTCCTGCTGACCCAGCTCATCCCCTCCTCGGCCCTGCCCCTGCGGCGCGAACTGCGCGTGCTGACCTACGCGGCCCTCGTCGATTGAGATCTGCCCGGTGCGGCGCGGCACCGGAAACGCAGAACGCCGCCGTCCCGGGCAGGACGGCGGCGTTCGGAATCCCGTCGCGCGCTCGGCGGCGTTAGGCCGGTTCTACTCCTCGGCCGGGGCGGCCGGAGCGGCGCCGGGCTTGGGAGCGGGCTTCGGCGCCGGCTTGGTGCCGCCCGTCGCGGCGGCACCGGCGGCACCGGCGGCCGGAGCCTTGGGGGCGGGCGCCCACTCGGCATCGGCGCGCGGGCCGCCGGGGCCGTTGGTCGGCCCGGTCAGCTGGCCCGGCACCACGTCGTTTACCCGGTTCCAGGTCTGCGAACCGCACAGGAAACCGAGCAGGCAGCCGCGCACCGAAAGTTCGCTCGGCTGATCGGACCACATCGTCACGTCGTAGAATTTGCCCTCGTCGGCGTTGTAGATCTTGCCGCCGTAATGGCCGTCCGGCTGCGGCTTCAGGCCCATGATGAGCTGCAGGCCGAGGGAGGGCCGGGCCTGCTTCTTCGGGTCGGGATTCTTGAAGTCGACCCGGGGCTGGCCCTTGTCGTTCAGCGGCACCTTCAGCCAAACGACGTAGCCGCACAGGTTGGTGTTCTGCGGGCCGCACTTCTCGGTGCGGATGCGGGCGCGGCCATCCTCGGTGAGCCAGGTACCGCTCGCGTCGTTCGGCGCGGCGGCCAGCGCGAGGCCCGGCAGGAGGGCGGCGGCGAGGCCGGCGAGCGGCACCAGCCGGCGTGCGGCGGCCACGATGGTCGATCGATTCGTCATGCTTCCCATTCACCCTCTGCGCTCGCCCCGCGGCGATCCGCCCTCGCCCGCGGGGCAGCGAGCGCCCGTCACGCGATTGCCACGCCTTCCGACGCGAAGGTGACGGGATCATGGCCGGCCTCCGACCGAGGCGCGAGATTTCCGGTCGGCCCGCCCCGCGAGCGTGCCCGCCGCCCGTGCCGATCGGCCAAGTCCCCGGCCTTATACGCGAAAAGGGCCGGCGCCCGCAGCACCGGCCCTTTCCAGGCAAGAAGCATTGCCAGCCGTGAAACCCTGGCGGTCCCGGGTGACGATCCGGGCGCCGGGGCCAGCCTTACTCGGCCGCCGACATCTCGGCGGTGAAGTGGCCACACCAATCCTTGGAAGCGACCACCGGCCACAGGCCCGGCGACTTCGGCTCGGGCTGGCTCACCGGCGGGTTGAACCGGCACAGGCCTTCGTCCCCGGCCGCCATGCCGCCGTTGAGCTTGTGATCGTCGAAGAAACGGCAGCTCTCGCAGGCTGCGTTGGTGGTGCTGGCCATGATGATCTCCGGGGTTGGGACGCCGTGGCGTCCCCGCAGTTCTTAATTAGAACAACTCCAATAAGCCGTCAATCGTGTGGCGGCGGATCGGTTCCCGGCCGACCCACGCTGCCACGCCACCTTATAGTTGGCAAAAACACCCAGCCTAAGTCATTGATTTCGTTGGGAGCGACTTTGCACGCACAAGGTTACATGGCACTCAGTGGAAGTCATATATGGCATTCTGGATGGAAATGAATCTTGTGGACCGCTCATGCAAAAGGCCCC
>NZ_BPQL01000144.1 GCF_022179225.1 Methylobacterium goesingense | reverse complement strand
CCGACCGCCTCGTCGCCTTGGCGCCCTTGGCAAAGGCGACGAGGCGGTCGGGCGTGCGATGGGCCGAGACTATGCGATCGTCATGAGCGACGCCGAGCGCATCCAGCGTCTCGGCGGCATGCCGCATGGTCGCCCAGTCCGACTGGCTGCCCATGATGATCGCGACCGGGGAGGCTCCCGCCATGGTCGTCAGATCCCTTCGCGATCATGTGTGGAACGGGCCGTGCGACGCGCCGCGACCCCTGGAACGCCGAATACAAAAGCGGCGGCGCGCCCGCAAGGCAAGAACCCGGAGGGCCCGGCCCGGTCAGGCGATGATGTCGGGGGTGATCTGGTCCTCGAGATACGAGATCCGGTCGCGCAGGGACAGCTTGCGCTTCTTCAGGCGCTGGATCTGCAACTGGTCGGCCACCACCCCGAGTTCGAGGGCGTCGATGGCGCCGTCGAGGTCCCGGTGTTCCTGCTTCAGCCGCGCCAACTCATCGGCCGGTTCCACCGATGCATCGTTATCGAACTGGACCGCCATCGCACCTGATGCCCCGGGACGCCTTCGCGGCAGACCATGCGACAGCCGGTCGGCCTGGGCAAGAACCCGCCGCCCCTCCTGCACAAACATCCGCCTGCACAAACATCCGTCAAGCATGGCCGTCGATAGCCTTCGACAGCCGGCTGATCATATGTCAGTCTGCCCGCGTCGAAACGAGACAGGAGACACAGCTCATGTCACTGCAGACGCACCTCACCCAGCTCGCCCGGAAGCACGAAGCCCTCGAGCGGGAGATCCACGATGCCACCATCCGACCCTCGGCGAACGATCTGCGCATCGCAGAGCTCAAGAGACGCAAGCTCCACCTCAAAGACGAGATGAACCGCCTGCGAACCGAAACCGACGCGCTGCACTAGCCCGTCCCATTCCCACCACGTAGTCTCTCGAGCGTTCGCCGCCGCCGCTGGTCTCCAGGGCGGCGGTTTTCGTATGTGGCATCAGCGCCGCTGGTCTCCAGGGCGACGACTTTTCGGCTCAATCCGTTCGGCATGAGGCCAGAGCAGTCCGGCGGCGTAAATTCCGGTAGAGTGCGGAGAAACCGGCAACCACGACCGGGCCCGCAGGATACGCCATGGACGCCACGCCCCACACCCCGACTCCGCTCCCCGGCCGCTACGCCGAGGCTCACGCGGCCTCGCTGCGCGATCCGGAGGCGTTCTGGCTCGACGCGGCCCAGGCGATCGACTGGGCATGCCCGCCCACCCGGGCCTTCGACAGAGCGGCCGGCACCTATGGCCGCTGGTTTCCCGACGCCACCCTGAATGCCTGCCACAATGCCGTGGACCGGCACGTGGCCGCCGGCCGCGGCGACCAAGCCGCGATCCTGTACGACTCGCCCGTCACCGGTACGAAGCGGCGAATCACCTACGCGGCGCTGCGCGATGCGGTGGCCGTGCTCGCCGGCGTGCTCAGCGACCTCGGGGTCGGCCGTGGCGACCGTGTCGTGATCTACATGCCGATGGTGCCCGAGGCCCTGTTCGGCATGCTCGCCTGCGCGCGCCTCGGGGCCGTCCACTCCGTGGTGTTCGGCGGGTTCGCCGCCAACGAGCTCGCGATCCGCATCGCGGATGCCGCCCCGAAGGTGGTGCTCGCCGCCTCCTGCGGCATCGAGCCGAACCGCGTCGTGGCCTACAAGCCGCTCCTCGACGCCGCGATCGCGGCCTGCGCGCACAAGCCCGCGGCCTGTCTCGTCCTCCAGCGTCCGCAGGCGCCGGCCGAGCTCGTGCCCGGACGCGACCACGATTGGGCCGAGACGGTGGCACGGGCAACGGCCGAGGGCCGGCGGGCGGAGTGCGTGACCGTGGCGGCCACCGATCCGCTCTACATCCTCTACACCTCCGGCACGACGGGGAAGCCCAAGGGCGTGGTGCGGGATACGGGCGGCTATTGCGTCGCGCTCGCCTGGTCGATGCCCAACCTCTACGACGTGGCGCCGGGCGAAACCTACTTCTGCGCCTCCGACATCGGCTGGGTGGTCGGCCATTCCTACATCGTCTACGCGCCGCTCCTGCACGGCTGCACCACGGTGCTCTACGAAGGCAAGCCGGTGGGTACGCCCGATGCCGGGGCCCTCTGGCGGGTGGTCTCGGAATACGGCGCCGCCTGCCTGTTCACGGCGCCCACCGCGCTGCGGGCGATCAAGAAGGAAGACCCGCGCGCCGAGCTGGTCGGCGCCTACGACCTCTCGGCCTTCCGCACCCTGTTCCTCGCCGGGGAGCGGGCCGACCCCGATTCGGTGGCCTGGGCCGAGCGGGCCCTCGGCCGGCCGGTCATCGACCATTGGTGGCAGACCGAAACCGGCTGGGCCATCGCGGGCAATCCCGTCGGGCTCGGCCAGCTGCCGGTCAAGCACGGCAGCGCCTGCGTGCCGATGCCGGGCTACGATCTCGCCGTCCTGGACGAGGCCGGCAAGCCGGTGCCCGCCGGCACGATGGGCACCATTGCCCTGCGGCTGCCCCTGCCGCCCGGCTGCCTGCCGACTCTCTGGGGCTCGGAAGAGCGCTTCCGGTCGAGCTACCTCGCCACTTATCCAGGCTGGTACGATACCTCTGACGCCGGCATCGTCGACGCCGACGGCTACGTCACTGTTCTCGGCCGCACCGACGACATCATCAACGTCGCCGGGCACCGGCTCTCCACCGGCTCCATGGAGGCGGTGCTGGCGAGCCATCCGGACGTGGCCGAATGCGCGGTCATCGGCATCCGTGATGCCCTGAAGGGCGAGCAGCCCTGCGGCTTCGTGGTGCTAAAATCGGGGGTGGACCGCCCGACCCAGGCGATCGAGGGCGAGCTCGTGGCCCTGGTCCGTGAGCAGATCGGGCCCGTCGCGGCCTTCAAGCTGGCGCTCACCGTGCAGCGCCTGCCCAAGACCCGCTCGGGCAAGATCCTGCGCGGGACCATGAAGCGCATCGCCGACGGCGAGCCCTGGACCACGCCCCCGACCATCGACGATGCCGGCGTCCTCGACGAGATCGGCGCCAGCCTGAAGGGGCGGGGGATCGGAGCCGGGTAGCCAAGCGCCCCCGGACGCGCCACGTATGCGGGACTACCGCCAAGCCGGAGCCCCGCATGACCGCCCGCCTGTTCGAGCCCCTGCGCCTCGACGACCTCACCCTGGAAAACCGCATCATCGTCGCGCCAATGTGCCAGTACTCGGCCCATGCGGGCCAGGCCGGCGACTGGCACCTGATGCATCTCGGGCAGATGGCGATGTCGGGGGCGGGGCTCCTGACCCTGGAGGCGACGGCGATCTCGCCGGAGGCGCGGATCTCGCCCACCGACCTCGGGCTCTATTCCGACGAGACGGAGCGGGCGCTGGGCCGGGTCCTCGACGCGGTGCGTGGCTATGCACCGGTGCCGATCGCGATCCAGATCAACCATGCGGGTCGGAAAGCCTCGAGCCGCGCGCCGTGGGACGGCGGTGCCCAGATCGATCCGCAAGCGCCGGACGGCTGGCGCACGGAGGCCCCCTCGGCGCTGGCGCACGGGGCGGACGAGGTGGCGCCCCTGGCTCTCGACTCGGAGGGGCTGAAGCGCATCCGCGACGGCTTCGTCGCCACCGCGCGCCGAGCTCTGAACCTCGGCATCGACGGATTCGAGCTGCACGGAGCGCACGGCTACCTGCTGCACCAGTTCCTCTCGCCCTTGTCCAATCAACGGACCGATCAGTACGGTGGCTCGCTCGCCAACCGGATGCGGTTTCCGCTCGAATGCTTCGAGGCGGTGCGGGAGGCCGTGCCGGCGGGTAAGCCGGTCTGGATGCGGGTCTCGGCCACGGATTGGGTCGAGGAGGGCTGGACCCTGGAAGAGACGGTAGAACTTGCCCACGCCCTCAAGCGCCGGGGCGCGGCCGCGATCCACGTCTCCACGGGCGGCCTCTCCACCCGCCAGCAGATCCCGCTCTCGGCCGGCTACCAGGTGCCGTTCGCCGAGCGGATCAAGGCCGAGACCGGGCTCACCACCATCGCGGTCGGGCTGATCACCGAGGCCGCTCACGCGGAATCGATCTTGGCTCAAAACCAAGCCGACGCGGTCTCACTGGCCCGCGCCCTCCTGTACAACCCGCGCTGGCCCTGGCACGCGGCGGCCGAACTCGGCGCGCAGGTGCGGGCACCGCGCCAGTACTGGCGTTCGCAACCGCGCCAGTTCAAGGACCTCTTCGCCGACACCCGGCACGGACAGCGCTGAGCGCATCGCACACGACGCCCGGGCATTGCCCCATCCCATCAGCCAACCCGCCACAGCGGGCGCTTCGCGAGAGACACGCAGCATGGACGACGACGACGTCACCACCTTCGCGGTGGAGCGGGTTCGCCTCGATATCGAGAACGGCATCACCCTGATCTCGGGGGCCGACGACGAGGAGGAGCCGGCGGGCTACTTCATCATCCAGATCGAGAAGGGCGACCCGGACGGACCGCTGATCGAGGTCTTCGGCGAGGACCTGACCCAATCGGACGGCGTCACCCGCCTCGAACTCGGCCTGCGCCACATGCGCTTCGACTTCGACCCAAGCAGCACGATCGGCAGCGAGATGCCGTGCGTGCGGATCGAGTCGCGCACGGAGATCCCGGAGGGCGTGCGCGCCCGCCTCTCCGTGGCGTTCGGAAAGCGGGCGAAGCGGGCCTGACACCAATCATCATCGAGGCGAGGAGGGAGTTCATGGAGATCAAGGTCGGCGACTTCGTCGCATCCGACGACAACGAGGCCACCATGACGGTGGTGGCCCTGGAAGGGGACCGGGCGCTCTGCCGCTGGTTCGTCGACGGCGACGTCGATGGGGACGAGCAGGAGGCCTGGATCGACCGAGCGGCACTGACCGTTCTGTAAACGGGGCAGTACACGGACCCGGAGGGAACATGTCCGAGATCGCGGAGAAGCGGCGCGAGATCGCCGAACTGATCGCCCTGGAACTCGGCTTCGGCGACCTCGAAACCCTGAGCGCCACCGAGCGCGCGGCGGTCGACCGTCAGACCGAGGAGACCATCGCGGGCTGCGAGGCGGACAGCCCCGAGCCCGCCGACTGTACGGAGGCCAACATCCGTCTACGCGGCCTCCTCCAGCAGTACCGCGCGCTCCAGGTCCTCCGGAGCGACGAGGCCGACGCGCGGTTGGCCGACGAGGGCGAGGTTTTCGGCCGCGAGGACGATGCCTGAACGGCCCCGTTCTCAGCGCGCCACCGCTCCAACCATCGGGCCCAGGGGCCGGCTCAGGTCCGAGCGGCTCATGGACGGAGCGTAGAGGCTCGATACGCTGCCATCGAGGAACAGAGCGTTGCGGCACCCGAGGGTGTCCTTGAACAGACGCGCGAAGGCGCCGAAGCTCACCGGGCGCTCGGAGATCGCGAAAACGGCGGTGCGGCCGTCGTCGCGGACCCCGACCCCGTTTCGGATCTTCTGGCTCGGGCCGTCGGCGGAGATCTTGGGGTGGATATGCCCGTCCACCACCAGCATCGGACCCGACTGGGTGGCGAAGTCGGGCTTGGGCGCGGCACGAAGGTAGCGGCCCGTCTCCATCACGCCGGCGCGCTCGCCCTTCACCCAGAAGATGCCGTTCGGCTTGAGGTGGAAGTTGCCCGGCCCGTTGGCGGTGGACACGCCCTTCAGTTCGCGCCCGTCCTCGATGTACAGCCCGACCGGGGCCTGGCCCTTGTCATACATGCCGGCATTCATCGCGAAGCGCAGGCCGCTGCCCTGCTTCTCGGCCAGTGTCGAGAGGGAAGAATAGGGCAGGCCGTCGGCCCCGAGCCAAAACACACGGACACGCTCGCGGCGCAGGTCGACCGTGCAGACCGTGTAGGCCTCGCCCTCGGCCTGAACGGCGCGGCAGGGCGCCGGAGCGGGGGCAGCAGCCGGCGCGGCAGCTGCCGTACCGCCGAGGGCAAGGCCGAGGGCGGCGACCCGCAGGAAGGCGAGGACCGGGAAACGGCTCACCCGAATGCGCGTTCGCTCAACAACCTGCACCATGATCACCCGTATCACCCGCCACCACGCCCGCCGAGGGATCGCGGCGGCCGGCTGCGCTTCCTCGCCCGAAACCCACGCTTATTTCAAGGGTGCGACGGGGCGAAGGAGGCGAGGTGGGCCGCAGACTTCACGAAACGGGGAGAAACAAAACGATCCTGAACCGTTTTGGGTGCATCGGCGTTTTTCGCCTGACGGGGACGTTTCGGCTTCTTTCGGAGACGATGTGATGAAACGAGTTCTTCTCGCTTCCGCAGCCATGGTCGGCGCGCTCGCGATGATTCCGGCGACGGCCGACGCACGCGGCTTCGGCGGTGGTGGCTTCCACGGCGGTGGTTTCCACGGCGGCGGCGGTGGCTTCCGGGGTGGTTTCGGCGGCGGCGGTTTCCGCGGCGGGTTCGGTGGGTATCGTGGCGGCTTCGGCGGCTTCCGCAACGCCGGTTTCGGCGGGTATCGCGGTGGCTTCGGCGGTTACCGCGGCGGGTATTACGGTCGCGGCTACGGCCGGGGATACGGCTACGGCCTCGGCGGCCTTGGCCTGGGTGTCGGCCTCGGCCTCGCGGCCGGCGGTCTCTACGGCGGCTACGGCCCAGGTTATGGGTACGGATACGCGCCGGTCGGTTACGGCGCCTACGATTACGGTTACGGCGGCGGCTGCTACACGGTCCCGCGCGTGCGCTGGACGCCCTACGGCTACCGCCGGGTGCTGGTCGAGCGCTGCTACTGATCGATCCCGAGCGATCGTTGACGGGGAGGGGCCGCCACGTGCGGCCCCTTCTCGTTTGCGCTCATGGTGCCGGCCGAACCGCGCCTATCGGCGCGTCTCGTCCCGGCGCATCGGCATGGCGTCGATGGTCTCGAAGAGGGCGGGGGCCGGTAACAGCGCCCCCTCGACGCGCTTGGCCTCCCCGTCCTTGCCGATCAGCACGACGCGGAACGCGTCCGGCGGCAATCGGAGCGTCGCGCGCAGGCGCCGTGCCTCCGGCGCATCGCCCACCGCCTCGAGGGTCACGAGATCGCGCTCCTTCAGGCCCGGGCGGACTTCGGCCAGGATGGCGCGCTGGGCGGCCAGATTCGGATCGCCCGCGCCGGGCGCCGAGACCACCAAGACGCGTGCGCTCCAGCGATAACGCTCAAGCGGACTTTCGGCGGCCTGTGCCGCTCCGACGCCGAGCAGCGTCGCGCCGATCGCCCAACCACGCCCCATCATCGTCCAACCTCCGTGCGAAAGGCCGCAACTCACCGCAACCGTCGCCCTGCAGATAGCGCGCGGCCCGCGCGGGTGAACCCGGTCCGGTTTGCCGTTGGACCGACCCGACCCATCTGAGCCAGTGGCAGTCGCCCGGACCCGCGTGCGTCCGGACGGACTTGCCGATCGGCCTTCGCAAAGCGCGACAACCCCGGAGTTCCCATGACCACCGCGAACCGCCGCATCGTCCTCGCCGCCCGCCCGCACGGGGAGCCGAACGCCTCGCATTTCCGGCTGGAGGAGGCGCGGATGCCCGTGCCGAAAGCCGGGGAGGTGCTGCTGGCCAACCGCTACCTGTCCCTCGATCCCTACATGCGCGGGCGCATGAGCGCGGCGAAATCCTATGCCGAGCCCGTCGCCATCGGCGACACCATGGTGGGGGCCACCGTGGCGGAAGTCCTGGCCTCGGATCACCCCGGGTTCGACGTCGGCGACATGGTCGTCGGCTTCGGCGGCTGGCAGGAATTCACCACGTCGGACGGCCGGGGCCTGCGCAAGCTCGACCCGGCGGCAGCCCCCGTCACCACCGCGCTCGGTATCCTGGGGATGCCCGGGATGACGGCTTATGCGGGCCTGCGCAACATCGGCCGGCCGAAAGCCGGTGAGACCGTGGCGGTCGCGGCCGCCACGGGTCCGGTCGGCTCCCTCGTCGGGCAGATCGCCAAGCGCCGGGGGGCACGCGCGGTCGGCATCGCGGGCGGTCCGGAGAAATGCGCTTACCTGCGCGAAACCCTCGGCTTCGACGCGGCGATCGACCATCGAGCGGACGACTTCCCCGATGCCCTGGCAGCGGCCTGCCCGGACGGCATCGACGTCTATTTCGAGAATGTCGGCGGCGCGGTGTTCGATGCGGTCCTGCCGCTCCTGAACAGCTTCGCCCGGGTGCCGGTCTGCGGCCTCGTCTCGGGCTACAACGCCACCGAGTTGCCACCCGGCCCCGACCGGGTGCCGGTGCTGATGCGGGCGATCCTGACGAAGCGCCTGCACCTCGAGGGCTTCATCGTCTGGGACTACGCCGCCCAGGAACAGGACTTTCTGGACGAGGTCGGCAGCTGGCTGCGCGAGGGCCTGATCGTCCACCGGGAGGATATCGTGGACGGGCTGGAGAATGCGCCCGAGGCCTTCGCCGGCCTCCTGAAAGGGCGCAACTTCGGCAAGCTCCTCGTCCGGATCGGGTGACGGGAAGGCAAGGCGTCCGCGCGGGCGCCTTGCCTCAAAATCAGAACAAATATAGAACATCGGGTGCGCGGATCGTCTGCCTGGGAGTCACGGGGACAGAATGCCCCTCACGATTGCCGTCGCGGCTTCGGAGGCTCATGACAGGCGGTATCGCGGTCGGCCGGTGGAAGGATCCGGGGCCGTGGCGCAGCGTGAGATCGATCGGTAGGAGAGAGCGGCATGGCCGGCAGCGTGAACAAGGTGATCCTGGTGGGCAATCTCGGGCGTGATCCCGAGACACGGCGCCTTGCCTCCGGCGATCCCGTCGTGAACCTGCGCATCGCCACATCGGAGTCCTGGAAGGACAAGATGTCGGGCGAGCGCAAGGAGAAGACCGAGTGGCACTCGGTGGTGATCTACAACGAAAACCTCGCCCGCGTGGCCGAGCAGTACCTGCGCAAGGGCTCGAAGGTCTACATCGAGGGCCAGCTCCAGACCCGCAAATGGTCGGACCAGTCCGGCGTCGAGAAGTACACCACCGAGGTCGTGCTCCAGCGCTTCCGGGGCGAGCTGACGCTCCTCGACGGGCGCAGCGGCGGCGGCGGTGAGATGGGCATGGACGAGGAGAGCGGCGGCCAGATCAGCCGCGGCGGCGATTTCGGTGGCGGCGGCGGTAGCGGCGGCGGGCGCGGCGGCGACCGAGGTGGCGATTACGGCGGCGGCGGCGGTGGCCGCCCCTCCGGCGGCGGCGACCGGCGGCCCTCTGGCGGCGGCGGGGGCGGTGGCTCCAAGCCGAACTACGACCTCGACGACGACATCCCGTTCTAGGGATCGGCACGGTCTCGTCGGCGATCACGGGCGCGGCTCCATCAGGGTCGCGCCCGTTCGCTTTCGTGACCCCTTCGCGCCGGTTCGCCGGGCCGCGCCGGACGGGCCAGGGGCGCCTGCGGGCAAGTCCTTGGTTGCCAGGGGGTTAAGGGTCCTTTCCTGGCCCGGACCGAACGGATGTGCTATGGGTTTGCGCAGGTTCCTGCGCGGCTCTGTGCCCCTGCCGGAGACGCGCGCAACAATCCCGTGAGCGGGGGCGGCTGACGGCCGCCGCCGGTGCTCCGGGCCTCGTATCAGCAGAGACCGAAGACCTTGGCAGAGAACGACATTCCGGGCGCCGGTACGCCTTCGCCCGCCTCCGACATCAAGCCCGTGTCGATCACCGACGAGATGAAGCGCTCCTACCTCGATTACGCCATGAGCGTGATCGTGAGCCGGGCGCTGCCCGATGCGCGCGACGGCCTCAAGCCCGTGCACCGGCGCATCCTCTACTCGGCCTACGAGAGCGGGCACCTGCCCGAGCGCAAATACGTCAAGTCGGCCCGCATCGTCGGCGACGTGATCGGTCTCTACCACCCGCACGGCGACCAATCGATCTACGACGCCTTGGTCCGCATGGCGCAGGACTTCTCGATGCGCCTGATGCTCATCGACGGGCAGGGCAATTTCGGCTCGGTCGACGGCGATCCGCCGGCCGCCATGCGCTACACCGAGTCGCGCCTGGCCAAGCCCGCCAACGCGCTGCTGGCGGACATCGACAAGAACACCGTCGACTTCCAGCCGAACTACGACGAGTCGCGCGAGGAGCCGACCGTCCTGCCCGCCCGCTTCCCCAACCTGCTGGTCAACGGCGCCGGTGGCATCGCGGTCGGCATGGCCACCAACATCCCGCCGCACAACCTCGGCGAGCTGATCGATGCCTGCGTCGCGCTCATCGACGATCCCGGCCTGTCGATCGAGCAGCTCACCGAGTTCGTGCCCGGCCCCGACTTCCCCACCGGCGGCTCGATCCTCGGCCGGGCCGGAACGCGCCAGGCCTACGCCACGGGGCGCGGCTCGATCATCATGCGGGCGAAGTCCCACGTGGAGGAGCTGCGCAAGGAGCGCGAGGCGCTGATCTTCACCGAGATCCCGTATCAGGTGAACAAGGCCACGCTGATGGAGAAGATCGCCGAGCTGGTGAAGGAGAAGCGCGTCGAGGGCATCTCGGACCTGCGCGACGAATCCGACCGCGACGGCATGCGCATCGTCGTCGAAATCAAGCGCGACGCCATGGCGGACGTGGTGCTGAACCAGCTTTACCGCTTCACGCCGCTGCAATCGTCCTTCGGCTGCAACATGGTGGCGCTGAACGGCGGCCGGCCCGAACTGATGAACCTGAAGGACCTGCTCCAGGCCTTCATCGATTTTCGCGAAGAGGTGGTCTCGCGGCGGACCAAGTTCCTTCTCAACAAAGCCCGCGAGCGCGCCCACGTGTTGTGCGGTCTGGCCATCGCGGTCGCCAACATCGACGAGGTGATCCGGCTGATCCGGACCTCGCCCGACCCCAACACCGCCCGCGACGCCCTGATGGCCCGCAGCTGGCCGGCCCACGACATCGCCCCGCTCATCGCCCTGGTGGACGATCCGCGCCACCGGGTCTCCGACGACGGCACCTACCGCCTCTCCGAGGTGCAGGCCCGCGCCATCCTGGATCTGCGCCTGCAGCGCCTCACGGCGCTGGGTCGCGACGAGATCGGCGACGAGTTGAAGAAGCTCGCCGACGAGATCGCCGACTACCTCGACATCCTGCGCTCGCGCCTGCGCATCATGGGCATCGTCAAGGACGAGTTCGCGGAGGTGCGCGAGGCGTACGCCACCCCGCGCCGCACGGTGATCCTCGACTGGGATTCGAACGTCGAGGACGAGGATCTGATCCAGCGCGAGGACATGGTCGTCACCGTGTCCCACGCGGGCTACGTCAAGCGCGTGCCGCTCTCGACCTACCGGGCCCAGCGCCGGGGCGGCAAGGGCCGCTCGGGCATGTCGACCCGCGACGAGGATTTCGTCACCCGCCTGTTCGTGGCCAACACCCACACGCCGGTGCTGTTCTTCTCGAACCAGGGCCAGGTCTACAAGGAGAAGGTCTGGCGCCTGCCCATGGCGGCCCCGAACGCGCGCGGTAAGGCGCTCGTGAACATCCTGTCCATGGATGCCGGCACCGAGCGCATCACCACCATCATGCCGCTGCCCGAGGACGAAGCCTCCTGGGAGACCCTCGACGTCATGTTCGCCACGGCGAGCGGCGGTGTCCGGCGCAACAAGCTCTCGGATTTCGTGCAGGTGAACCGCGCCGGCAAGATCGCCATGAAGCTCGACGCGGGCGACCACATCGTGCACGTCGAGATCTGCCGGGCGGACCAGAACGTGCTGCTCACCACGCAGGCGGGCCAGTGCATCCGCTTCCCCGTCGAGGACGTGCGCGTCTTCAAGGGCCGCGATTCGACGGGCGTGCGCGGCATCAACCTCGCCAAGGACGACCGCGTCATCTCGATGACGATCCTCAACAGCTTCGACGCCTCGCCCGAGGAGCGCGCGGGCTACCTGAAGATGCGCCGCGCCGTGATCGGCGAGGGGGTCGAGGGCGAGGAGACGGCGAGCCCCGAGGCCGAGGAGGGGGTAGCCGAGGCCAGCGCTATCTCCCTGGAGCGCTACAACGAGATGGGCGCCAACGAGCAGTTCGTGCTCACGCTGTCCGAGCGCGGCTTCGGCAAGAGGACTTCGTCTTACGAGTACCGGACCTCGGGCCGCGGCGGCAAAGGCATCACCGCAATGCGGGTCAATGCCCGCAACGGCAACCTCGTGGCCTCGTTCCCGGTCCAACCCTCCGACCAGATCATGCTGGTCACCGATGGCGGCCAGCTCATCCGCGTGCCGGTGGACGATATTCGCATCGTCGGCCGCGCCTCCCAGGGCGTGACGGTGTTCAATACCGAGAAGACCGAGCGTGTCGTGTCCGTCGAACACATCGAGGGCGAGGACGAAAGCGAGGGAGCCGAGGAGAGCTGAGACCCCTCGATACATCGATCATCCCCGCGCGCATCACGAAACCGTGTCCGTGGGGATGATCAAGTCCTTGAAAGCGTGTCGAAATATTTTCTCGATCTTGCGTCATTACTGAGACGTGTGACGCAGATACAATAGCGAAACACCCGCCGGCACCGTACCCCCAATGTCGAGCCGCCCCTGACATTCGTGGAATTTCCAAGTGCTGAAGCAGATTCTCCTCGCCGGCGCCGCCAGCGCCCTCCTGTGCGGCGCCGCCTCGGCCGCCGACCTTCCGCGCCGCGCAGCCCCGCCGGTCTTCGTGCCCCTCCCGGTCTTCACCTGGACGGGCGCCTATCTCGGCGTGAACGCCGGCTATGCCTTCAGCGAGCGTGACACCGTCCGCACCACCGGTATCGGCGCCCTCCAGAACAACGTGAACCTCGGCTTCCGCCAGGCCGCCATCAACGTCCGCCAGGAAGGCTTCACCGCCGGCGGCCAGATCGGCTACAACTACCAGTTCACGCCGGGCAACGGCATCGTCGTGGGCGTCGAGGCCGATGCAGCCTACACCGACCTGCAGCGCACGCGCACCGACATCCGCTTCAATCCCAACACGCTGACCAACACGTACCGCAGCGAGCTGTCGTTCCTCGGCACCGTGCGCGGCCGCATCGGCTACGCCTTCGACCGGTTCCTGGTCTACGGGACCGGTGGCTTTGCCTACGGCGACGTGAACCAGAGCGTCACGTTCCAGACCAACGCCCCGATCGCGTATGCGGGTTCGCGCTCGAACATCGAGACGGGCTACGCCTATGGCGGCGGCATCGAGTACGCCCTGCCGACCGATTCGTTCCTGAACTTCTTCAAGTCCTCCGCCGTGACGATCAAGGCCGAGTACCTGCGCTACGACCTCGGCTCGCGCGCCATCACGGTCGCCAACACCAACACCGCCGTGTTCCCGGGCGCCGGCTACATCGCCCGCTTCCGGACCGAGGGCAGCATCGCCCGCGCCGGCATCAACTACAAGTTCGGCACCTACTAGGATCACCCGGCGCCGGAATCCCGGCCCCGATCCTAAGAGAGGCGGGCTCCCGAAACGGGGCCCGCCTTTTTCGTTGCGGGCGGGGAGGTTCCGTTCCGGGGCGAAATGCTCTACCCCGGGCCGCGATGATCCGCACCGCCCTCTATGCCGGCTCGTTCGACCCGGTCACGAACGGACACCTCGACGTCATCCGTCAGGCCTGTCGACTCGTCTCCAACCTGGTCATCGCCATCGGCGTGCATCCCGGCAAGGCGCCGATGTTCTCGCCGGACGAGCGCGCTGAGTTGCTGCGTGCCACCTGCGGGCCGCTGGCGCAGGCCGAGAGCACCGAACTCACCATCGTCACCTTCGACGACCTCGCGGTGACGGCGGCCCGTCGGGTCGGCGCCTCGGTGTTCATACGGGGTCTGCGCGACGGCACCGACCTCGATTATGAGATGCAACTCGCTGGCATGAACGGCGCCATGGCGCCGGAGGTGCAGACCGTCTTCCTGCCGGCCTCCACCGGCGTCCGGCCGATCACCGCCACCCTGGTCCGCCAGATCGCCGCGATGGGGGGCGACGTCTCGCCTTTCGTGCCCCCGGCGGTGGCCGAGCGCCTGAACCAGCGCTTCGGCAGATCCTGATCCCCTCGACCCGACTGAAGAGAGAACGC
The DNA here is from genome assembly GCF_022179225.1 of Methylobacterium goesingense. Classification (GTDB taxonomy): domain Bacteria; phylum Pseudomonadota; class Alphaproteobacteria; order Rhizobiales; family Beijerinckiaceae; genus Methylobacterium; species Methylobacterium goesingense. Next base: position 3,209 of record NZ_BPQL01000144.1, on the reverse strand, counting down.
CTGCCCATGAAGTTCGGCAACACCCTCGGCCTCAATCGCCGGATCGCCCTCCTCAGCCTCGCCGCCCTGATCGGCACGGCACCCGCGGCCTTCGTGACCGGAGCCTTGGCGGCGGACGAGAACACGGTGTTCCTCGACACCAAGGACGGCCGTGTCACCATCGAACTGCGGCCCGATCTGGCACCCAAGCACGTGGCCCAGCTCAAGACCCTCATCAAGAAGGGCTTCTACAACGGCCTGAAGTTCCACCGCGTCATGGACGGCTTCATGGCCCAGACCGGCGACCCGAAGGGCAACGGCACCGGTGGCTCGGACCTGCCGAACATCCCCGCCGAGTTCTCGCAATCCCCGTTCCGGCGCGGCACCGTCGGCATGGCCCGCTCGTCCGATCCGAACTCCGCCAATTCGCAGTTCTTCATCTGCCTCGGTGACGCGCCGTTCCTGAACGGCCAGTACACCGTGGTCGGCCTCGTCTCCTCGGGGATGGAGGCGGTCGACGCGATCAAGAAGGCGGCCCCCGGCGCACCGGGCGGGGCGGTGCAGAACCCCGACAAGATCGTGAAGATGCAGATGGCGCAGGGAGCCAAGTAGTTTGCGGGGCGTCGACCGGCACCTTGGGGCACTCGCGGCGCTCCTCGCCGCCGGGGTCCCTGTGCGGGCGACGCCCTCTACGGGTCCGCTGACCCTGCCGGAGACCCTGAAGGGCACCGTTCAAGTTCCCCTGAACGGGCCTCGGAACGGCATGGCCGACAGTCCCAGGACGCCTGATGGCGAGAAGGCACCCGATGGCCGGAAGCCGGCCGACACCCTGCAGGAACTCTATCCCGTGCTCGCCGCGTGCTGGGAGATCCCCGAGGGCCTGTCGCGCTTCGAGCGCACCGAGATCACCGCTCGCTTCGCCCTGCGCCGTGACGGCTCCGTGATCGGCACGCCCCGCGTGACCTTCTCGACACAGAATTCGGATACCCGCGCCTATCGCATCCTCACCGATGCAACCCTGGCGGCGATCCGGCGCTGCACGCCCGCCCGGATCACCCCCGCCCTCGGCGCGGCCATCGCGGGGCGCCCGATCGCGCTCCGCTTCATCTACCAAGGACCCAAGGGACAAGGAGTCTAGACCCATGGCAGAGACCGAAACCATCATCCTGGAGACCACCAAGGGCCGCGTCGTGATCGGCCTGCGCCCCGACCTCGCGCCGAACCACGTGGAGCGCCTCAAGACCCTCGCGGCACAGGGCTTCTACGACGGTGTGCCGTTTCACCGCGTGATCGACGGCTTCATGGCCCAGACCGGCGACCCGACCGGCACCGGCTCGGGCGGCTCCGACCTGCCCGACCTGAACGCCGAGTTCAACGCCGAGCCGCACGTGCGCGGCACCTGCTCGATGGCCCGCACGAACTTCCCGCACTCGGCCAACTCGCAGTTCTTCATCTGCTTCGGCGATGCCCGCTTCCTCGACAAGCAGTACACCGTCTGGGGCAAGGTCGTGGAAGGCATGGACGTGGTCGACACCCTGAACAAGGGCGAGCCGCCGCGTTCCCCCGACAAGATCGTCAAGGCGACGGTCGGCGCCGCCTGATCCGGGCCGCACAATTCGCGTTCGAGGGAAGTGTCCGTGCGAAAGTGCGGACACTTCTTTCGTTTCGGGACCCGGCAGACCTTGGCACGACGTCCATGGCCTGAAAGACGGCGAGCCATGACCGGCACCCTCCCGCTTCGCGACGTCCTCCTCGCCCTCGCGGTGGTGGCGGTCTGGGGCACGAACTTCGTCGTGATCCGGATCGGGCTTGACCACCTGCCGCCGTTGCTCTTCGCCGCCCTGCGCTTCGTACTCGCGGCCCTGCCGGGCGTGTTCCTGCTGCGCCGCCCGGCGGTTCCCTGGCGCAATCTCGCCGCCTACGGCCTGCTGATCGGGGCCGGACAGTTCGGCCTGCTGTTCATCGCCCTGCGCGGCCACATCGCCCCCGGCCTCGCCTCCCTGGTGATCCAGATCCAGGTCTTCTTCACCATCGGCCTCTCGGTCCGGCTCACCGGCGAGCGGGTGTCCGGCCACCAATGGGCGGCCCTCGGCCTCGCGGCGGCCGGCCTCGCCGTCATCGCCGCCCACACCGATGCCGCGACGACGCCCTTCGGACTCGGGCTCGTGGCCTGCGCCGCCCTGAGCTGGGCCGGCGGGAACATGGCGGCCAAGCGCAGCGGCGTTCGGGCGATGCTGCCCTACGTCGTCTGGGCGAGCCTGTTCTCGGCGCCGCCGCTCCTCGCCGCCTCGTTCCTCCTCGAAGGCTGGGACGCCATCCGCGACGGCCTCGTGCGGGCAGACCTAGCGACCTGGGGCGCGGTGGTCTGGCAGGCGGTGGGCAACACCCTGTTCGGCTACGCGATCTGGGGCTGGTTGCTCGCGCGCCACCCCGCCGCCCTGATCACCCCGATGGCGCTGCTGGTGCCGGTCTTCGGCATGGGGGCCTCGGCCCTCTGGCTCGGCGAGCCGCTGCCCGGCTGGAAGCTCGGCGCCGCGGGCCTCGTCCTCGGTGGACTCGCCCTTGGGCTGCTTTACCCGCGCTGGCGGGCATGCGCCGCGGTCAAGAGCGCTCCGACCTGACGCGTCAGGCGTCTTCCATCCCGGCGAGGCGGGCTTCGGCCGCTGCGAGGTCTTCCGGTGCGTTGATGTTGGCGAACGGGTCGTGGGGCTCCGCCGGCCAGGACACCGCCACCGCGCCGTGACGCCTCAGGAAAGCGCCGACCCGGCGCTCGCCGCGCTCCACCAGGGCCGCGCGCAGGTCCGCCCGCAGGGCCACGGGCCAGAGCGCCACCGTGAAGTGCTCGCGCCCGCCCGACGCCGCCATGGCGATGGCGTCATCCCGCCCGACCGCCCCGGCGAGGCGGGCGACGAGGTCGCGGGGCAAGAACGGCGCGTCGCCCGAGACGCTGGCGAGGTGGCGTGTTTCGGGATGGTGGGCGGCCGCGTGGTCGAGCCCGGCGAGGATGCCGGCCAGGGGCCCGGGATTGTCGGGCACCCCGTCGGGAACGATCGCGCCCGGGAAGTTGGGAAAGCGGCTTGGATCGCCGTTGGCGTTGAGGATCACGCCGGCCGCGCATTGGGGCGCGAAGCGGGTGTACACCCGGTCGAGCAGGGTGCGGCCCCCGAGGGTGCGCAAGGGCTTGTCGCCCCCACCCATGCGGCGGCCTCGCCCGCCGCATGGGTGGGGGC
>NZ_BPQL01000143.1 GCF_022179225.1 Methylobacterium goesingense | reverse complement strand
GAGCCGCACGGGGCCGGGTCCTGCGGCCCTTCTCGCGCAGACGGTCGGCGAGGGCGTCGGGGACGAACGGATCACGCAAGCTCGGTAAGCTCCTGGGACGGTGGTCCGGGCCCCGGCCCGGCGGGTCGGCCCCGGCTTAGGGCGCGGTCGGTTGCCGGGAGATTAAGGGCAGCCAACCCCAGGAGCGGCGCCGGGCGCCACGGAACCACTCCGGTGCGGGCTCAGTTTGACCCGCAGCAATTCAAGGAGAAAACTCGATGTCTGACAGTGTGTTGGCGTCCGTGACCGTCCCGTCTCTGAGGGCCGCCCGTGGGGCACGGGATCGCCTGTCGCGGGCCGGCTTCGCGCGCAACAGCGTCGAGATCGACCGCCTGGACGATGACGCCTTCGCCGTCTCGATCGCGACCCGGCCGGAGAATCACGATCGTGCCGAGCGCATCCTCACCGGCTCGCCCCTGGGCAACGACCTGCGCGAGGCAGGCCAAGCCGCCGCGCGTCACTTGCAGGACAATCGCCCCCTGGCGCTCGGTCTGGCGGCGCTCGCGGGTTTTGCCCTGTTCGGCCTGATGCGCCGGAACTCGAACTGACTTAACCATGACCCTCGCTCCGCCGGACACCCCTGGCGGAGCCGATCGGAGTGACGTGTGGCGAGCCGTTACGGGCTGGAGATCCGGGCGGCGACGGGTGGCGACGCAGCTGGCATCGCCGACCTCCTGCGCGCCTGCGGCCACCCCGTCGCTGCCGAAGCCCTGGCCGAGCGGATCGAAGCCCTGCGGCACGGCCCGGGCGCGATCCTCGTCGCCGTCGAGTGGGGACCGCCGAGCGGCCTCGTCGTCCTGCACTGGTATCCGTCTCTCGCCGCCAACCTGCCGACGGCGCAACTCACCACCCTGCTCGTCGCGCCCGACGCACGGCGGCGCGGCATCGGCCGGTTGCTTCTGAAAGCGGCATCGCAGGCGGCACGCTCGGCCGGATGCGGCGACCTTCAGCTGATCACCGGCCCCGGACAGACGGACCTCCAGGCCTTCGGTGCCGCTACCGGATTCCTCGATCAGGGCGCCGTGTCGGTCAGGCCCCTGCGCAAGAAGGGCTGAGTCGGTTGGGCGCACCGGACAGCTCCTGGATCGGTGCGTGCGGAGGTCCCTCCCCTCGCCGGCCGCCCGAGTGCCGCATGCTCCGAACGGATCAGCCCGACGCGCATGGGGCCGTTGTCGCGCGTCGGACGTGATCCGCAGCCCCCTGAACATCCGATGCACCGGGCGCCGAGGCCACCAAATTTCCCCTGATTTTTCAATGCGTTGAAAAATCGTCGGGTTAACACCCCTTAAACCCGCCGCATTTACCGTGCGCAAGCAGGGTCGCTCGAATCACGAACGAACCTGGGGGCAGACGGGACGCATGGCGAAGGGACGCGCAGGCGGAGGCAGGGGGGAGCCGAACTTCGACGTGCCCGAGGGGCGCGCCGGGGACCCGGCCGATCTCGATCTGCGGCTGTCGCGCGCCGATCGCGCGGGGGGCGGCGTGGCACGAGGCGAGTCAGGTTCGAAGGTCGGACGCGGCACGAAGGGCCGCGCATCCGCCGCACCGCCAGCGCGGGCGCTGCGCAAGGCACCGCGCCGGGCGCGCCGCTCGATCCTCGGACGCCTCGTCTACGGTGTGTTCGTTCTCGGCCTCTGGGGCGTGATCGGCGTTGCCGGGCTCGTGGCCTACCATGCCTCGCAGCTGCCGCCGATCGACCAGCTCGCCGTGCCGAAGCGGCCGCCCAACATCGCGATCCTGGCGAGCGACGGCTCGCTGCTGGCCAATCGCGGCGAGACCGGCGGCCGGGTCGTCAGCATCAAGGAGCTGCCGCCATACCTGCCGCGCGCCTTCGTGGCGATCGAGGACCGGCGCTTCTACAGCCATCTCGGCGTCGACCCCGTCGGTATCGCCCGGGCGGTCGCCCAGAACATCACACGACGGGGCGTGTCGCAGGGCGGCTCGACCCTGACCCAGCAGCTCGCCAAGAACCTCTTCCTGACGCCCGAGCGCTCCGCATCGCGAAAGATCCAGGAGGCGATCCTGGCCCTGTGGCTGGAGCACAAGTACAGCAAGGACGAGATCCTCGAGCTCTACCTGAACCGCGTCTACTTCGGGGCCGGCGCCTATGGCGTCGAGGCCGCCGCCCAGCGCTACTTCGGGAAGCCGGCGAAATCCGTGACCCTGGCGGAAGCCGCGATTCTCGGCGGCCTCGTGCAGGCACCCTCGCGCTTGGCGCCGAACCGCAACCTGCCCGCCGCCCAGGCCCGCGCCGCACAGGTGCTCGCCGCCATGGAGGAGCTGGGCTTCGCCAAGCCGGCCGATGCGAAGCTCGCCCTGGCGACCCCGGCCCGGCCCGCCAGCGTGCGCGGCGGTGGCTCGGCCAACTACGTCGCCGACCTCGTGATGGACGTCCTCGACGACTTCCTGCCCAAGTTCGAGAGCGACATCGTCATCAACACCACCGTCGATACCGGCCTCCAGGCCGCCGGCGAGAAGGCGCTGGTGGACGAGCTGAACCAGAAGGGCGGCCGCTACAACGTCGCCCAGGGCGCCCTCGTCTCGATGAAGCCCGACGGCGCCATCCGCGCCCTCGTCGGCGGCCGCGACTACGCCAAGAGCCAGTTCAACCGCGCCACCACCGCCAAGCGCCAGCCCGGCTCGTCGTTCAAGCCCTTCGTCTACCTCGCGGCGGTCGAGCACGGCCTGACCCCTGACACGGTGCGGGACGACGCGCCGATCAGCATCAAGGGCTGGAACCCGGAGAACTACTCCCGCGACTATCGCGGGCCGGTGACGCTGCGTGACGCGCTGGCGCTCTCGCTGAACACCGTGGCGGTGCGCCTCGGCCAGGAGGTCGGACCTAAGTCCGTGGTGCAGACGGCCCAGCGCCTCGGGATTTCCTCCCCGCTCCAGGCCAACGGCTCGATCGCGCTCGGCACCTCGGAGGTGACGCCGCTGGAGATGGTCGGCGCCTACGCGGCCTTCGCCAATGGCGGAACGGGGGTGATCCCCTACGTCATCGCGAGCGTGAAGAGCGCCGACGGCAAGGTTCTCTACAAGCGCAAGGAGGGCGGGCTCGGCCGGGTCATCGACCCCAACGCGGTCTCGATGATGAACGCGATGATGCACGAGACCTTCGTCACCGGCACTGCCAAGAAGGCCGAGGTGCCGGGCTGGGACCTCGCCGGCAAGACCGGCACCAGCCAGGACTTTCGCGATGCCTGGTTCATCGCCTACTCCGCCACCCTGGTGACCGGCGTCTGGCTCGGCAACGATGACGGCGAGCCGACGAAGAAGGTCTCGGGCGGCAACCTGCCGGGCGAGATCTGGAAGGCCTACATGACCGTGGCGCTGAAGGGCCAGAGCCCCGCGATGCTCCCCGGCGCCAAGAACTGGCGCAACCGCGCGCCCGCCGAACCCGCCGTGACCAACAGCACGCCGGGCGGCCTCATCGGCGCGCTCCTGGGCGAGCCGCAAGCCGCAGCACCTGCAGCGCCCGCCCCCCGCGCCGCCCGGCACGCCGATGCGAGCCGTGGCCCGAGCCAGGACGACCGCAACTTCCTGGAGAAGCTGTTCGGGGTCGGCGAGTAGCGATCCGGCCGCGCGTCTCCGGCCGGGCCACCGCGTCACCAGTACAGCTGGAATCGCCCGATGAAGGCATCGGCGTCGATGGCGCGGCCGCCCTGCACCGCCGAGGGGCTGGTATGGGAGCGGACGTAGTCGGCCACGATGCGGATGTTGCTGTCGGGATACCAGTTCAGTCCCACCGTGACGTCGCGCTCGATGCCGCCACGGATGCCGGCGTCGTCGAGGTCGATGGCGCTGAAGCGGGTGCCGAGTTCGAACACGCCGATCCCGCCCCGGGAGACCCGGTCGCCCTCCGCCACCTGCACGCCGGAGAAGGTCGCGTAGGTGGCGCCGTAATCGGGGGCGAGCTTGTAGGCCCGGCCCTTGCCGTTCAGGACGACGCTGGCCTGGACGTAACCACCCTGGAAGCTCACCGAGCGGGCGCCGCCGGCGCGCTCCACTTCGGTGCGGATGTACTCGGCCTGGACCAGGAACGGCCCGTCGCGATAGGCCGCCTCCAGGCCGATCCGGCCGACGCTCGACGCATCGCGGATGTCGCCGGTATCGACGAAATTGCGTTGGTACAGGAAGGCCTCGGACCGGCTCGACAGGGACAGCCCCTGCCCGTCGCGGGGTAGATCGCGAAAGCTTCCCGCGAGGCCGAGATGCAGGACGCGGTCGTCCTCGTGGAGGAGCGCATAGGTGGCGCGCGCCGTGGCGGCCACGCCCTCGCTGCCCACCCCGGTGTTGGCGTTGCCGCCGAAGACGCTGGCGACCACGGTCCAGTCCTTCCCGTGGCGGCCCAGCGCGAAGCCGAGATTGCGGGCCGGCGCGAACGCATCGGCCAGCGAGCGCTCGGTGAACAGCGTGGTGTTGTCGCCGGTCAATTGGTCGAGGCTGAAAGGCTCCTTCATGTTGCCCACCGTCAGCAGGGTGTTCTCGAAGCCCGTATAGGCCGCGGCCGCATCGTTGATCGGCCGCATCGGGTCGGCGAAATCGTACTGGAAGGCGAGCTCCAGGCTCTTGCCGAGGGTGAGGTAGCTCTCGATCCAGGCCCGGCGCACCGCGAAATTCTCGGGGAACGGCTCCGGGAAGCCGGCCTGCCGAATGGCCGCCGCCCCGTAATCGAGCTGCAGCTTGCCGCCGACGCGCAGCTTGGCGACGTCGGGGAAGGCCAGGGTGATGCCCTTCTCGTCAATCGTCAGGGTCTCGCCGTTGGGCTGGTCCGGATTGCGCCTGTCAGGCTTGGCTTCCTCGGCCAGGGCCGGCGCCCCGGCGAGGCAGCACAGGCCGAGACATGCCGAACCCCGCCATCGCGCCATCGCTTGCATTCCTTTCGCGGGGTCCGGCGCGGATCGTCCGGGCCCGGTCATTCCCGGCCATTGGCCACAACTTCGCCCGGTCCGCTACAGCATCGGCAGGCTCCGTGGGCGTGGACCGCGCGGGAAGGCCGCGTCGAGGGCGGAACGATCCTCCGCCGTCAAGGTGATCGCCCCCGCCGCCGCGTTCTCGCGTGCCCGCTCCGGCCGCGCCGTCTTCGGGATGGTGAAGGTGTCCTCGTCCCGTGTCAGGAACGCGACCGCGATACCGCGTGGCGTCGTGCCGTGTGCTTCCGCGAGGCGGGCGAGCACCCGGCCTCCGGCGCTCGCGGCCTCGGGAAAGTCGCCGCTGCCGAAGGGCGAGTAGCCGACCAGGGCGACGCCGTTGCGTCGGCACCAGGGCAGGACCGCGTGCTCGATGGCGCGCTCCTGCAGGTGGTAGAGGACCTGATTGCAGGCGATCTGCCCCGGGCCAGCGATCGCCAGGGCCTCGTCCAGATCGGCGACGTCGAAGTTGCTCACCCCCCAGGACAGGATCTTGCCCGAACGCTTCAGGGCATCGAACCCCGCGATGGTGTCCTCCAGCGGGTAGCGGCCGGGCCAGTGCAGCAGGTAGGCGTCGAGATGGTCGGTGCCGAGGCGCTTGAGCGAGCGCTCGCAGGCCGCGACCACGCCCGTGCGGCTGGCATTGCCCGGAACCACCTTCGAGACCAGGAACACCTCCGCGCGCCGGCCCGCGATGGCCTCGCCCACCACCGGCTCGGCCTCGCCGTACATCTCGGCGGTGTCGATATGCGTCATGCCGGCATCGAGTCCGGCGCGCAGCGTCGCGACGGCCGTGGCGCGGTCCGCCTGGTCGAGGTGCCAGGTGCCCTGCCCGATAACGGGCACCGCCCGGTCCGCCGCACCGAAAATCCTGCTCCGCATCGGCCTCGTCCTCGCATGATGGTGATTCACAGTGCCAACGCACGGCGGCCACACCGGTCCCCGATCCGGATGCCTGCGTCACCTTGGCCTTACTCGCGCCATCATGCGACGGTGATCAGGACGGGGTTCGAAGCTCGGTGCGCCAAGGGGCTGCGCCGCCTCCGGGCCCATCCCCGAAGGGGCTCATCCGTTGCGCAGCGCTGCTCCCTCCCCCATTCCCGCCGGATCGCCGCCGCCGGCCCCCGCCGGGGCGCCGCACGGGGGACGCCGCTGATGCTGCCGCAGCACCGCTGGTTCTGGCTCCTCATCCTCATCGCCTGCGGCGGGGCGGGCCTCCTCTACAACGTGCTGTTCGCCGGCGGCGCGACGCCCCTCGCCGGCCTGACATACGGTCTTGCGGTGGGCGGGACGACGCTCGCCTTCGATCGCGGCATGATCCTCGGCGGGCTGCAGGCGCGGATGCGCCGGATGCCGGCGAAGTTCTACGTGCCGGCGGCCGAGTTCGCCTACGTGCTGATGATCGCCGCCGGCATCGCGCTGGGGGGATTGCTGGTCTGGGCCTTCGGCCTGACCGACGACGACCTCAGCCACGCCGTGCGGATCACCCCGCGGGTGCTGGCCTATTGTCTCGCCGTCTCGGCGATGCTGGTCTTCGTCATCCGCATGCGCGACCTCATCGGCGGCGAGGTGTTCGTGAACTTCCTCGTCGGGCGCTACCACCAGCCCGTGCGCGAGGAGCGGATCTTCCTGTTCCTCGACGTCGTCGGCTCGACCGCCTTCGCCGAAACCCACGGCGACCTCAAGGCCCAGGCCTATCTCGGGGCGGTCTTCGCGGCGCTCGCCGAGCCGGTCCGGCGCAACGCCGGCTCCATCGACGACTATATCGGCGACATGGCGATGATCACCTGGCCGATGGCCCGCGGCCTGAAGGACGCGCGCTGCGTCGCCTGCGTGTTCGACGTGATGGACCGGCTGGAGGCGGAATCCGAGGCCTGGACGGCACGGTTCGGCACCGTGCCGCGCCTGCGCGCCGCCCTGCACGGCGGCTCCATCGTCACGGCGGAAGTCGGCGTCGACCGTCACAAGATCGCGTATTTCGGGGATGCGGTGAACGTGACCGCGCGCATCGAATCCCTGTGCCGACCGCTCGGCGCCGAGATCCTCGTGTCCGACGACTTGCTGGCCCGCATCGCGCGCCTGCCCGCCGGCATCCGTGCCCGCCCCCTCGGCGCGCATGCGCTGCGCGGGCGCGGGCAGCCCCTCAGCGTCTCAACCCTGGAGCGGATCGGGGCGGAAGCGGTGGAAGCCGGCGCCCCCCCGCACGTGGTCGCCGCGCAATGAGCGGGGACGAGACGCCCCGGACCATCGTCGTCTACATCGACGCGGATGCCTGCCCGGTGAAGGACGAGACCTACCGCGTCGCCGGCCGCTACGGGCTCCACGTGTACGTGGTGGCCAACAGCTTCATGGCCCTGCCGCGCGAGCCCTGGATCGAGCGGGTGGTGGTCAGCGATGGATTCGATGCCGCCGACGACTGGATCGCCGCGCGGGCGCGGCCCGGCACCATCGTGGTCACGGCCGACGTGCCCCTGGCCAGCCGCTGCGTGAAAGCGGGCGCGGCGGTGCTCGCACCCACCGGCAAGCCGTTCAGTGAAAGCGGGATCGGGATGGCGCTCGCAACCCGCAACCTGATGCAGGACCTGCGCGAGGCCGGCGCGATCACCGGCGGGCCGAAGCCGTTCTCGGCCCGCGACCGCTCCGCGTTCCTCGGGGCCCTCGACCGCACCGTCATGCGGCTGAAGCGGGGCGGGTTCGGCTAATCATCGTCGACCGACCCGGTCGAGACGCCGCGATGCGCCGTGCCGCTCGGCCTAGAGGCCGGCGGCGGCCTTGAGCGCCGCGTTGATGCGGTCCTGCCAGCCGGGCCCGTCCTTCTGGAAATGCTCGAGTACGCTGCGGTCGAGGCGCAGGCTCACCATCTCGCGGGCGCCGGGCACGGCCGAGGCCGGGGAGCCCGCAGAAGCCGAGACCGGCTTGGCGGTCTCGACGGGCTTGGTGGTGGCGGCCTTGAAGGCCGCCTCGGCGGCCTGTCGCGGGTCGCTCGGTCGACGGGAGCGATCGAATGCCATGGATTCTCCTCCGCCGGGCCGTCTCAGGACCGCTTGCGCTTGGGCGCTGGCGGCGGGGCAGCGGCCTTCGCCTCGGCGTCGGCGGCTTCCTTGGCGAGGCGCAGGGCCCGCAGCTTCACCGTCCGCTCGTCCACGGCCTTCACCGAGGCCAGGTGCTCGGCCATGGCCTGGGCGCCTTCCTTGGCCATCCGCTCGGCCCGCTCGGCACGCTCCTCGGATCGGGTCCGGGCGTCGGTCTCGTCGCTCATTGCATTCCTGTCCTTGAACCCTCCCGCACGCGCTCGGCGCGGCGTCGCAGATGCCCGTCGGCGCGGCCGCGTGGGCGGTCCGGGCGCCGGATTCCGGTGACCGATCAGGTCGTGACGCGCGCCGGACTAGACCGGGAGACGGCAATCGGGCGGCACGAGAGGCTGTCCACACACCCTTGACGCGGATCGGCTCCGGGCGGGATCGTCGAAGCTCTAGCACGCCGGGCGCCAAAAAGGCCAACGTTTCCCGGCGGCTGCAGCCGCTTGTCCTCAAGCTTCGCGTTTTCGAACAGGCAGGAGCCGCTCAAAACACCGAGATGAGGACGATGCCGGCGACCATCAGGGCGGCGCCCCCGAGCCGGGCGGGGCCGGCCTTGACCTGCTTCATGCCGACCCAGCCGAAATGGTCGAGGGCCACGGAGGTCAGAAGGTTGGCGGTGATGAGGAGCCCGTTGAAGGCACCCGCGCCAACCTTGTCGACGAAGAGCAGGCCGCCGAACACCGCCACCGCCCCGGTGATGCCAGCCAGCGGCATCCACCAGCGCACCCCGGACACGTCCTCCCGCGTGGGCAGCGGCGTCGGTCGCACGAGGAACACCAGCACGAACACGAACACGACGGGCAGGAATGACACCGTCGCGGCGAGCCAGGGGTTCACCAGGGCGCCGCGCAGCTGGGAATTCCAGACGACGCCGACGGCCTGCAGGATGCCCGCAACCACGATGAAGGGGTAGAGCAGCTTCGGGTTGAGGCCGTGCCCGCCGTCCTTGTCCCCGCCCTTGTCGGCGGTCGTGCGGGCGATGAAAAACACGCCGATCGCCATCAGTAGCCCGCCGAGCCAGGGCATGAGCTTGAAGCCGCCGCCCTGGAGGCCGAACAGGCCGAAGGAATCCATGGCGAGCGAGGCCAGGATGTTGGCCGTGAGCGTCAGGCCGTTGAAGGGGCCGGCCCCGACCTTGTCGATGAAGGCGAGCCCGCCGAACACCGCCACCGCGCCGGCCACGCCTCCGAGGGGCGCGTACCAGGGCATCTTGCCCAGGGTCTCCAGGGTGGGCAGCGGCGTCGGCATCACGAGGAACAGCGTGGCGAACACGAACACGATGGGCAGGAACGAGACCGAGGCGGCGAGCCAGGGGTTCACGAGCCGGCCGCGCAACTGCGCGTTCATCGAATTGCCGAGCGCCTGCAGGACGCCCGCGACGAGGATGAAGGGATAGAGCAGTGCGGCGTTCACGGGGGACCTTGGGCTGGGAACTTCGGGCGGG
>NZ_BPQL01000142.1 GCF_022179225.1 Methylobacterium goesingense | reverse complement strand
GCGGGCCGCGTACGCGGCCGAGCGGTCGACCTTCGTCGGGTCCTTGCCCGAGAAGGCGCCGCCGCCGTGGGGGGCCGCGCCGCCGTAGGTGTCGACGATGATCTTGCGGCCGGTGAGGCCGGCATCGCCGTCGGGACCGCCGATGACGAACTTGCCCGTGGGGTTCACGTGCCAGACGGTTTCCTCGGAAACCCAGTTCTGCGGCAGGGCGGCGAGGATGTAGGGCTCGACGATGGCGCGCACGTCGGCGGAATCGAGGCTCTCGTCGATGTGCTGGGTGGAGAGCACGATCTGGGTGACGCCCACCGGGCGGCCGTTCTCGTAGCGCACCGTGACCTGGCTCTTGGCATCGGGGCCGAGCTTGGCGGCGTCGCCCTGCTTGCCCTTGCGCGCGTCGGCGAGGTCCTTGAGGATCTTGTGGGCGTAGTAGATCGGCGCCGGCATCAGCTCGGGCGTCTCGTCGGACGCGTAGCCGAACATGATGCCCTGGTCGCCCGCGCCCTCGTCCTTGTTGCCGGCCGCGTCGACGCCCTGGGCGATGTCGGCGGACTGGGCGTGCAGGTGGATCGCGATGTCGTTGTTCTTCCAGTGGAAGCCCGACTGCTCGTAGCCGATGTCCTTCACCACCGCGCGGGTGAGCTCTTCCAGATGGTCGAAGGTCACGGAGTCGGGGCCGCGCACCTCGCCCGCGATGACGATGCGGTTCGTGGTGGCCAGCGTCTCCACGCCGAGGCGGGCTTCCGGCATCGCCGCGAGATAGGCATCCACGACAGTGTCGGAGATCCGGTCGCAGACCTTGTCGGGATGTCCTTCCGAGACCGATTCGCTCGTGAAGAGATAATTGGAACGCGGCATGAAGGCCCCCAAGTCTAGGCGCGCCCAACTTGTCGCGGCGCTTCACCTGATCTTTCGAGGGGTGAGTGTCTGGCAGCCGCCCCCGGATCGGTCAAGCCGAAAAACCGGATGAATCCGCCAAAACAAACGAAGCGTCCGCTAAATCAGCCGCCGAGGCGCCGGTCGAGAACTTTCAGCGCCGCTGCGATCCGGCGTTTCTCATCCTCCGAGAAGTGCTCGGCCACATGCCGGGCCACGACCTCGGCAAGCCCTTCCCAGGAATCTTTCGAGAGATCCTGCGCGGAATCCTGCGCGAACGTGTTCGGAGAACGGGTGACCGCATCCGCATCGTAGGGTTGCTGCGGCAGTTCCGAGAAGCCGGGGACATCCGGATCCGTCCGATCCAACCCGTCGAAGAAGTAGGCGATGGGGACGCCCGTCAGGCGGCTGAAGGTGTCGAGATGCAGGGCGCTGATGCGGTTCGTGCCCTTCTCGTATTTCTGCAGCTGCGCGGCCGACATGCCGAAGCACTGGGCGACCCGCTTCTGGGTCAGCGACGCCTTCTTGCGCTGCTCGGCGATCCGCTGCCCCACATACGCGTCGCGCGCATCGGTCTTCTGCCCAGCCATTCGCCCGTCCCGTGCTCAGCGCCACGCCCGTCCCGGAGGCGTATCCGGGCTCGCCGGGACCGGCGTCGCGCCGCCCCCATCCTGCGGCGGCGGGACGTTATGTCCAGCCATGGAGCGCGTCAAACCGGCCAAGCTTGCCCGACGCCGTTGTGGGGCTTTGTAGTCAGGCTCACTTGCAAGGCATTCTTGCCGATCTTCTTCGCCCCGAAGGTCCGCCCGCCTTCGCAGGGGCGCTCCGGGCCGTGGGCCTCAGACGAGGTCTCGCTTCAGGGCGTGGGCCGTGCGTCCCCAGCCCGTCTCCGCATCGGGATTGCGCAGTTCGCGCATGCCGGGCGCCCGGCCGGTCGTCAAATAGACGATCAGCGTCAACACCAGCATCACCTTCGCGGTCATCACATCCACCCTCTTTCGAGGCCGAGCGTCTAACCGCCGAGGTGAAGCGTGGCCTTGCGGTGGCGCACATTCACGGTGGCGCACATAGGCATGTCGTCGTCCCGCAACCGACGGCCGACTGCCCGCAGAATGGTCTCGCCTGGAATCGACGCGATTTCAGTCAGTTCCCTTGACCGAACGTGGAAGAATATTCAGCACGCCTATATTTCTCGCAACAGGCTGCTTTATGAGCGAACCCACGATGCAAATGCAGGCGATCATGCCTATACTCTAGTCCTGGCACAGCGCGAGCGCAGTGCACCAAAGGACATTACCGCTCATGACTATGGGGCACCATCAACACACGGCGACGATCCTTCCCTTCCCGGGACGAGCCGGTTCGGCGGGCAAGGGCACAACCAGGACCGCGGGCACAATCACGGGCCTGACCGCCGGATCGTCCGGACGCGACAAGCCGCGTCAGCCCGCGCAGCCCTGCTTCATGGATAGCTGGTATCACCAGGCGGCGATCGACGAAGCGGCCACCGCCATCAAACCCTGACCCGGCAAATCCCGGGCCTGCCGAGTTGCCAGTACTCAGTGGACCGAGTCGTCCCCCGGCCCAGCCATCGCCTCGGCGAACGGGAATTCCAGGATCACCTCGCCCTCGGCATCGGCGACCACGAGGATCGCGCCCATCAGGCGCGCCTGATTGCGCGGCTCGGCCATCATGGTGCGGATAGTGTCGCGGGCGGTCGTCCAGGCCGCGTCGGGATCGCGCAGATCCGTACCGACGGGATCAGCGACGACGTCCGCGCCGACATGCGTATGGAAAAAGTAGCGGGGCATCCGCTCGGCTCCGGGCGCCCAGCGCGCCGCTTCGGGTGAAGGCATCCGGGCGACCTGGGCCGGACGAAGTTCCGTACACCCGGAGCGTCCCTAGGGCGAAAATCTCCGCACCGGCACGATCCGGCACTTCTCGCTATCGCTTCTTGCCCAGCTCGGCCGCGATGTCCTTGGTCATCCGGCCGACCTTCCGGTGCGCCGCCGTGAGCTGGTCCTGGGTCACACCCCAGCGCTTCATCCAGAACTCCACGGCCTTCCGTTCGGAAAGGTCCAGGCGGTCCTTGTCGATGAAGCCACGCTTGTCCTTGAGACCGGCCATGGCAGTTCCTCCTGGGGGGACGCGGACGGCTGTCAGCCCCCCTGCGTGCCCTCGCGCTCGGCGAGCGCAGCATCATATCCGGCGGTCCACTGGGCGTGGGCCTGGGTCCCCTCGGCATAGGGACAATCCGCCCGCGCCAAGCCCTTGCCCGGGGCGTAGAAGCCCAGCGCGTAATGATCGAGATTGTCGTCCGGCGGCTCTGTCATACCCGGCAGATAGGGCGACCCGCGCGCACTCCAAGCGGTGCCGCCTCGGGCCGAGAGATGGTGGCGTCCCCGGCAGGTCTCGAACCTGCGACCCCAGGTTTCATCCCACTTCGGCTTCCGCCGCCGCCACCAGAATCAGGGGGCGTTCGTGGTCTGGACTATCCCTTCACCGTAGGCGCCGTCGCCGGAGCCCTTAGGTGCCGCCCGTCTAGTCTCTACACCGTCCCGGCGCCCGCGGAACGGGCATCGGGCTTGGCTCGGGATCGGCCGCGTCCGAGCGGACGGTGGGCGTTCCCCGAATTTGAGCGGATCCGCCGCGCGGTTTCCCCTCGCGACGCCCAATTGTGATCTAGGAAACCTGTGCTCTGTCCAGCTGAGCTACGGAGACTCACCGAGGGCGTCCTAGCATCATCGCGCCGGGCCGCCAACCGGGGACGGCACCTGTGTCTCTCCTGCCGCAATGCGGCATGAACCGTCCGTCCGGCGGCCCGGGCTTCCTTGCCGGGGGCCGGGTCCGGGCGGCACAATGGGCTCGGATTCGAACAGGTCGGCCGGGAGCGGGCATCGTGACGGGGGCGCATCGACGATCGGCGATCGGGGGCGGGGCGCTCCTGCTCGGCGCCCTCGCGGCCTCCGGGCCGGCGCGCCCGGCGGCGGGCGCCACGGCGGAATGCCGGGAAGCCCCGGCCCGCAGGGACAGCCTCGCCGGCCTGGGCCTGCGCGGGGAACTCGCCCTCGCCTCCGGCGCCCGCGCGGTCCTCTCGGGCATCCACTGGCCGGAAGAGGCGGACGCGGACGCCGCCGCGCGAGCTTGGCTCCTGGCCCATCGGGGGCGCAGCCTCACGCTGGTGGCTCGCGGCGAGACGGACCGCTGGGGCCGGGACCACGTGGATGTCAGCCTCGAGGGCGCGGCCCGCGCAGCGCCCGCCCCCTCGGATCCAACGCCGGTCGATCTGGCGCCGGTCGATCTGGCAGGCGGCCTCGTGGAAGCCGGACTCGTGCCTGTCGATGCGGGGGAGCGCGAGACCCTGTGCCGGCCGGCCCTCCTCGCCCTGGAGGCGGGCGCGCGGCGGGCGGGACGCGGCCTCTGGAGCCAGGCGGCCGGTCCCGGGGTTCGCGACGGCGCCGCCCTGAGGGCCCGGATGGGACGCTTCGTGGTGGCGCAGGGCGCCGTTCTGCGGGTCGGCGAGCGGGCGCGCCGGACCTATCTCGACTTCGCCCGCAAGGGGGAGGACGGCCTCACCGTGACCGTGTCGAAACGCACTTGGCGCCGGTTGCAGGAACGTGGTTTGAGTGCCGAGAGTCTGCGGGGCCGAGAGGTCCGCGTCCGGGGCCGGCTCGAAGCCTGGCGCGGTCCGACCCTCGACGTCGCGAGCGCGGACGTGATCGAAGTTCTGGACGGGGAGCGGGCGCCGCGGCGCTGAACGGCATGGCCTCGATGATAGGGATGGTCTCGATCGTGATCCCCCGGGCGGACGGACCCTCCCTCCAGCATCGGCGCGGTGGCAGCCGGCGCCGGGGCGCCGGGCCGGTCTGCGCGGCCCTGCTCGCGGGCGGCCTGCTCTCGGGCTGCATCGGCGACCAGTCCGGCCCCGTGGCGCAGTCCGCCGCGGTCGCGGTGCCGCGCGAGGCACCGCGCACCACCGGGCGCGAGCGCGCGGGCTCGGATGCCGACCACGCCAAACTCGTGTCCTCGTTCGGCGGCGAGTACCGGGCGCCCGCGAGCCTGCGCCTCCTCACCGAGGTGACGGACCGCCTCGTGCGGGCCACCGATCGGCCCGAGGAGACCTACGCGGTCACCCTCCTCGATTCGCCCGTCATCAACGCCTTCGCGCTGCCCAACGGCCGGCTCTACGTCACGCGCGGCCTGCTGGCGCTGGCCAGCGACACTTCCGAGATCGCGGCGGTGCTCGCCCACGAGATCGCCCACGTCACCCTGCGCCACGCCACCGCGCGCACCGAGCTGGCGCTCCGCTCGCAACTCGTGAGCAAGGTCGTGGCCGACGTGCTCAACGATCCGGCGACCGGCGCGCAGCTCCAGGACCAGTCGAAATTCGCCCTGGCACGATTCTCCCGCGACCAGGAGCTGGAGGCGGACGGCGTGGGCGTGCGCACCCTGGCGCGGGCGGGCTACGATCCCTTCGGCGCCGGGCGCTTCCTCACCGCCCTGAACCGGACCACGGCCCTCAAGACCGGCACCGGCATGGCCGGCGAACCCGACATGCTGGCGACCCATCCGGGCACCGCGGAGCGCATCACCCTGGTTACCCGCGCCGCCCGCCTGATCGGCGCGCCGGGCCTCGGCGTCGACGAGCGCGCCCGTTACCTCGCGGCCGTCGACGGGATCGCCTACGGCGACAACCCGGGCGACGGTCTCGTGCGCGGGCGCCGGTTCCTGCATCCGGGCCTCGGCATCGCCTTCGAGGTGCCGGAGGGCTTCGGCATCGAGAACACCCGCAACGCCGTGCTGGGCACCACCGGCGAGGGCAGCCGCCGGCTGCTGTTCGACCAGGTCGAGAGTCACGCCGGCCAGGGCCTCGACGAAGTCCTGAAAGCCACCTGGAACGACGTCATCGAGCCGGGCTCCGTCGAGAACCGCATGGTGGCCGGC
The DNA here is from genome assembly GCF_022179225.1 of Methylobacterium goesingense. GTDB lineage: Bacteria > Pseudomonadota > Alphaproteobacteria > Rhizobiales > Beijerinckiaceae > Methylobacterium > Methylobacterium goesingense. Next base: position 10,925 of record NZ_BPQL01000142.1, on the reverse strand, counting down.
AATGCGGGCGTCACCGCCCTGTCGCGCGGCAAGGACTGGACCTTCCGCCTCGCGGCCATCCGCATGGGCGAGCGGACCTTCCGGATGATCATGGCGGCCAAGGGCGGCACCGACCCGGACGGCGCCTTCCGGCGCTGGACCGAGAGCCTGACGGCCCTCGACCCCGCCGAGGCCCGCGCCCTGCGGCCCCTGCGCCTCGTCGTCGTCACCGCCGCCCCCGGCGAGACGGCCGAAACCCTGGCGCAGCGCATGGTGGTGCCCGACAAGGCCCTGGAGCGATTCCTCGTGCTGAACGGCCTGGAGCGCGGCGCCGGCGTGCGCGCCGGTCAGAGCTACAAGGTCGTTGTGGAATAGGCGGGTCGGCCGAGGCGATTCGGCCACGAAGCGGTGGCCGGCGCAGGACCGGGGCTGCGGGCCGAGGTATCCGCGAAAAACCGTCGCAGCGGCGCGGTCGGGTCCATGTCTGGGCTGCGGTTCTCGGCATCGTGAGAACCGCAGCCCGCGACGGCACCCGCAAAAAGTGCATACAATTGCGCCACAATCGCGGCGAGTGCCACATTGCATCGCGACTTCAGTTCCGGCTTGAGCGATATTAGCTCAAATGAACGCACAGTTTTTTGTCGAGACGACAGATGAACCTGAGGCTATAGTTCCAACCGCGACCGTCTTCATCGGCATACGATACCCCCGGACGGTGCAGCGTCCATGCGTCATCGAGACCCGACATGTTCGAGACCCTGACAGGTTTACTGGACCGGAGCAGCCTGTCCCCGCACGGGATCTGCCTGCTGTGGCGCCCCGAGCTGATCTGGACCCACGTAGCCTCGGACGCCATCATCGCGCTGGCCTATTTCACGATTCCCGTGGCCCTGGGCGTCTTCGTCACGCGCCGGCGCGACATCGTGTTCGGGTGGATGTTCTGGGCCTTCGCGGTCTTCATCCTCGCCTGCGGCACCACCCACCTGTTCGAGATCTGGACCCTGTGGGTGCCCGACTACGCCCTGGAGGGCGCCGTGAAGGTGATCACGGCGGCGGCCTCCATCGTCACCGCGATCCTGCTCTGGGTGCTGCTGCCCCGGGCCCTCGCCCTGCCCTCGCCGGCGCAGTTGCGCAGCGCAAACGCCGCCCTCGAGGCCCGGATCCGCGAGCGCGACGCGGCCCTGGACGCCCTGCGCGAGGCTTACGCGGAGCGCGACCGCGCCGAGGAGATGCTGCGCCAGACCCAGAAGATGGAGGCGATCGGTTCCCTCACGGGGGGCGTGGCGCACGACTTCAACAACCTCCTCGGCGTCGTCATCAGCAACCTCGATCGCATCGCCCGCTTCCTGCCCGCCGAGAGCGGCGCCCAACGCTCCCTGCGGGGGGCCATGGACGGGGCCGAGCGGGCGGCCGTCCTGGTGCAGAAGATGCTGGCCTTCGCCCGGCGCCAGCCCCTGCAGGCGGCGCCCGTGGAGCCGAACCGGCTGATCCACGACCTCGGCGAGCTGCTGCGGGGGGCGCTGGATACCGCCGAGCCGCCGGTCCTGGATCTGGCGCCCGACCTCTGGAGCGTCCGCGTCGATGCCAACCAACTCGAGAACGCCCTGCTCAACCTCTCGGTGAACGCCCGCGACGCGATGACGGGCAACGGCCGCGCGGTGATCCGCAGCCGCAACGTGCCGGCCGCCGAGGCAGCCGGGATCGCCGGCCTGGAGCCGGTCGATTACGTGGCGATCGGGGTGGAGGACAGTGGCACCGGCATGAGCGCCGAGGTGCTGGCCCGCGCCTTCGAACCGTTCTTCACCACGAAGGCGGTCGGCGAGGGCACCGGCCTCGGGCTCAGCCAGGTCTTCGGATTCACCAAGCAATCGGGCGGCCACGCGGAGATCGTGAGCCAGGTGGGCCTCGGCACCACGGTCTGGCTCTACTTGCCGCGCGACCGGACGGGCCTATCGTCGTCGGTGCCGGACGCGGAGACCGCGCGGACAAGCCCCGCCTCGCATCTGGGCTTCGCCTGAGGACGAGAGACATCCGCGAACATGAGCGCACGCGGATGAAGGGAAGAGCATGAAGGGACGAGCATGAGTGCCTCAGCCAAACCCCGGGTCCTGATGGTCGAGGACGAGTCCATGCTGCTCGAGGTCATCACCGCCGACCTTGAGGATGCCGGCTTCGGGGTCCTGCAGGCCGCCACGGCCGAGGTCGCCATGAAGATCCTGCGGACCGAGGCCTCCGTCGACGTGCTGTTCACCGACATCCGCCTGCCCGGCCAGATGGACGGCTGGCAGCTCGCCGAGGCCGCCCGGACCCTGCGGCCGGACCTGCCCGTGATCTACGCCACGGGCTTCACGCAGACGCCTCCGCGCCTGATCGAGGGCAGCCTGTTCCTCACCAAGCCCTACCGCGCGGCGGCCCTGATCAAGGCGATCACGGCCTTCACGACGCCGTCCCAGGCGTGAGCCGCCGACCCGGCCCGACCCGTCGCGCGGTCGCGGCGAACGGACTCGCGGGCGCGGCCCTGCTGGCTACTGCGGGATCGGCGGCCTCGGGCCCGTCCGCTGGGACGGCGCCGGGGGGCCGGCCGCTGCGCATCGCGATGCTGCTCTACCCGGGCATGACCGCCCTCGACCTCGTCGGCCCGCAGGCCCTCCTCGCCGGCATCGCCGCGGGCGGGCTGCACCTCGTCGCGCGCACGGCCGGGCCCGTGACCTCGGATACCGGCCTGGCGCTGGTGGCCGGCGACAGCTTCGAGACCTGCCCGCGTGACCTCGACGTGCTGTTCGTGCCGGGGGGCGACGGCACGCCCGCCCAGATGCGCGACCCCGACACCCTCGCCTTCCTGCGCGACCGGGCAGCGCGCGCGGGCTGGATCACCAGCGTCTGCACCGGCTCGCTGATCCTCGGGGCGGCCGGCCTGCTCCGGGGCTACCGCGCCACCTCGCACTGGTGCGTGCGCGACCGGGTGCTGCCGCGCCTCGGCGCCATCCCGGTGGATGAACGGGTGGTCTTCGACGGCAACCGGGTCACAGCGGCGGGCATCTCGGCGGGGCTCGACTTCGCCCTGGCGCTCTCCGCCCGCCTGGCCGGGCCCGAGGCGGCGCGCACGAGCCAGCTCGTGGCGGAGTACGCCCCGGCACCGCCCTTCGAGGCCGGAACGCCGGGGACGGCCGGCCCGGCCACCACCGCCCGCGCCCGGGCGATCCTCGCCCCGCTGATCGACGGCGCGGATGCCGCTGCCGCCGAGGCGAAAATCACGGGTCCGTGATTGGAGCACGGCTTGAAACCTGCCGGTGCAGGCATTCGCCGTTTGCCACCGCATTGGGCAATCGCCAAGATCGACGACCAATCTCCAACCCGGCCAGGATCGCGGATCACCCGGATCACCCGCCCTCCACCAGGATAGGACCCCACCCATGGCATCCGGCCTCGCGGGCGATCTCACCCGCACGAAATCCCTGGATCAGCTGAACAGCGACGCGGAGGGCGGTGAGCACAAGCTCGCCCGCACCCTCGGGCCCTGGAGCTTGGTGGCGCTGGGCATCGGCGCGGTGATCGGTGCCGGCCTGTTCTCGCTCACCGGCATCGCGGCGGCCGAGCATGCGGGACCCGCGGTGGTGATCTCCTTCGCCATCGCCTCCATCGCCTGCGCCTTCGCGGGCATGTGCTACAGCGAGCTCGCCGGCATGATCCCGGTGGCGGGCTCGGCCTATACCTATGCCTACGCCACCATGGGCGAGTTCGTGGCCTGGATCATCGGCTGGGACCTCGTGCTCGAGTACGCGGTGGGCGCCGCCACCGTCTCGGTGAGCTGGTCGAGCTACGTCACGCGCTTCCTGCGCGACACGCTGGGCATCAACCTGCCGCCCGCCCTCGTGCATTCGCCCTTCGAGACCTACAAGCTCGCCGACGGCGGAATGGCCCACGGCCTCGTCAACCTGCCGGCGATCTTCATCATCGTGGCGGCCTCGGCGCTCCTGATGATCGGCATCCGGGAATCCGCCCGGGTCAACGCCGTGGTGGTGCTGGTCAAGCTCGCGGTCGTGGCGGTCGTGGTCGGGGTCGGCCTGTTCTACGTCAAGGCGCAGAACTACGTGCCGTTCATCCCCGAGAACACCGGCACCTTCGGCGAGTACGGCTGGAGCGGGATCATGCGCGGCGCCGGCGTGGTGTTCTTCGCCTATGTGGGCTTCGACGCGGTCTCGACGGCGGCGCAGGAGGCCAAGAACCCCCAGCGCAACATGATGATCGGCATCCTGGGGTCGCTCGCCATCTGCACGGTGATCTACATCGCCTTCGCGGGCGTGCTCACCGGCCTCGTGCATTACGACCAGATGAAGGGCGACGCCGCGCCCGTGAACACCGCCATCGCGCAGACGCCGTTCCCGTGGCTGCGCAGCCTCGTGACGCTCGGCGTGATCGCGGGCTTCTCCACCGTGATCCTGGTGCTGCTGCTCGGCCAGAGCCGGGTGTTCTATTCCATGAGCCAGGACCGGCTGCTGCCGGGCTTCTTCTCCAAGATCCACCCGACCTGGAAGACGCCCTACCGCTCGAACCTGTTCTTCATGGTCTTCACCAGCGCGCTCGGCGGTTTCCTGCCGATCTCCCAGCTCGGCCACATGACCAGCATCGGCACGCTGCTGGCCTTCATGCTCGTCTGCGTCGGCGTCATCATCCTGCGCCGGACCCAGCCGGATGCGCGGCGCGACTACCGCACCCCCCTGGTGCCCCTGGTGCCGATCCTCGGCATCCTCAGCTGCTTTGCCATGATGGTGTCGCTCGATGGCGAGACCTGGCTGCGCCTGCTGATCTGGCTCGCCATCGGCCTTGTCATCTACTTCGCCTGGAGCCGCCGACACAGCCGCGTCGGGCGCGCGGCGGCGTAGCCTCGAGGCGACCGCGAGCGCGCAAGGCGCCCGGCCACGGGCGCCTTGCAATCAAATCCGAAAAGATCGCCTCAGGCGGTCCGTGCCAGCGCCAGGGCGGGCGCACTCCGCATCGGCTCGCCCACCGCGATGGTCTGGCGCTCGCGGGCGATGAAGGCGGTAGGCATCACGGCCTGCATGTCCGCCTCCACGCTGAGCAGCATGGTGTCGGTGTGGCAGGGGTGCAGGTGGATGATGGCGAGCGCCTTCACGCCGGCGGCCTCGGCGAGTTCCACGCCTTTTTGCCAGGTCGAGTGGCCCCAGCCCCGGCAGACCGGGTACTCGCCTTCCGTGAACATGCCGTCATAGACGACGAGGTCGGCGTCGCGGACGAATTCCAAAAGAGTGGTGTCGGGCCAGGGGTCGCTGTGCTCGATGTCGCTGATCACGCAGAGCCGGCGCCCGGCATGCTCGAACCGGTAGCCCACCGAGCCCTGCGGATGGTTGAGCGGGATGGTGTCGACGGTGGCGCCGTCGGCGAAGGTCAGGCGTTCGCCCGCCCGGAAGCCGTGATGGGCGAAGGTGCAGGGGATCACGTCGAGGGAGACGGGAAACAGCGGCGGCGAGAACAACCGGTCGAGGGCCGTCCCGGCGCTCGCCCCGTCGAGGTTGCCGCAATAGGTGTTGATGGTCCGAGAAGGGTCGAGCACCACCGGTTTGAAGAACGGCAACCCGGCGGTGTGATCGAGGTGGAGGTGGCTGAAGAGGAGGTCGATCTCCTTGGGCAGCCCGTCGCGGTGGTGACGGCCACAGGCATTGAGCCCCGAGCCCGCATCGATCAGGAACAAGCGCTCGCCGCAGCGAATCTCCAGGCACGGCGTGTTACCACCGAACTCGGTGTAGTCCGGACCGCTGACGGGGGTCGAACCGCGCACGCCCCAGAACTTCAGGGTGAGGCCGTCCTCCGTATCGGGACGCGGGGAAAGGGTCATCGTTCGATTACCATGTGCCCCGATCCCGTGACGGTCGGGGGCCCTTCGTCGCGCCGACAAGATTCAATCCTCACGGGTCGGCGAGCGGAACAGTGCCAGGATCGAAGTGGAATAAGTCTTGAGGTAGTAAGCCGCTTCCATTGCCGATGTGCGAGCCCGCACATGGCCCCGACCCGTGCCGGGACGGACGGGGAACCGCGGCGGCGGCGCAACAGGCCGCGCCTCACCGCTGCGCCACCGGCCCGATCGCGGGCGGCGCGAGCCCGGCCGGCGGCGGCAGAACGCCCGAGAGGCTGAGGCCGACGAGGCGCGGCCAGGTCTCCGCATAGGTGGTGACGAGGGGCGCGAAGGCCGGTCCCGCCCGTTCGTAGCTGGGCACGAAGCCCGGCATCCGGGTGCGCGACAGGGCCGAATCCGGCGCGACCCAGCGCGACCACACCGCCTCGGCCACCTGGACCGGGCGCGGCCGCGCGGCGATGACCACGACCTCCTGGCCCGCATAGGCCAGGGCCTCCGGGCGGCTGACGTCGCCGAGGGGGGTACCCTTGGCCGCCAGCGCCGCCCAGAACGGGTGCTGCGCGCCGTCCGAATAGGTGGTGCGGATGGCAGCACTCCCCTCCTCCACCAGGGCCGCGATGCGGGCCTCCTCGGTGCTGCGGTGGGCTGCGGCCAGGGCCTCCTTGGCGGGGTCCTTGAAGGGCGCGAAGACGTAGCGCCCGGCGGCGACGCCGACCACCGGCTCCTCGCCGGTGGCGTCGAAGCGGTCGGCGCCCTCCTTGAGCTGGCGCCAGAAGGCGATGTTCGGGTCGGTGCGGTAGCGGGCCATGTTCGCCGCCGTCATCCGGAAAGGGAAGGACTGGAACTGGAACGCGGCCTGCCCGCCCGCGAAGGCCTCGCGGGCGATGGCGTAGATCTCGCCCACCACGTGATCGGTCATGGCGAAGCAGCCCATCGAGGAGCAGACCCCATGCACCATAACGGCCGAGCCGGTGGAGCCCTGGGCGCGGTCGTAGGCGTTGGGGTAGCCGACGTCGAAGGAGAGGTAGTAGCTCGAATTCGGGTTCATCTGGCGCTGGGGAACCGTGTAGAACCCCTCCGGCGTCTGGCGGTCGCCGGTCTTGCGCTTGGGCCCGAGCTGGCCCGACCAGCGGCAGATCGGGAATGTTTTCACGTGAACGAAGCGGCCGCCGCCGGCGCGCTTCCAAACCTCGATCTCGGATTCCTTCTTGTAGGCCCGGAACAGTACCGGCGCGGCGGCGGTGGTGCCCTTGGCCTGCATCAGCGCGAGGGTCGCGGCCGGGATCGGCGCGGAAGCCTTGCCCGGCTCGGCCGCGGCCGGGCACGCCAGCGCCCACAGGACGAGGAAGGCGGGCGCGGCAGGATGGATCGACGTCCGGCGGGCCGGTTTCCGGAACTGAGAGACCATGCACGGCCCTGAAGAGCGATCCGTCCGCTGGCCGGACGCCCGTGCACGATGCACGCCCTTCTGCGTATCGCATTCCAATGGGGCCGCAATAGGGGCGGCCCCGAAACGGGCCGCTCAGGCGGCCAGCACCCCGTTGCGCTCGACGCGCAGCACCGCGTCGAACGGCTCGGCCGCTTCCAGGATGCCGTCGTCTGGCAGGCAGACGATGAGACCGCGCCCGGCGCGGGCGGTGCGCAGGGCCGCGAGGCGGTCGCGCATCGCGGCGCTCTTGCGGTCCTCCAGGGCGATCGCCACCACGACGATGTCGGGGCGGCGCACGAGGCAGCGGGCGAGGTCGATGGCCACGCGCTCGCGCGGCCCGATGGCGTTCTCGCCGAGGCTGGCGCCCCCGCCGGCCAGACCCGGCTCCACCCGGCTTTCCAGGCCGAGGCGATAGACGGCCGGCTCCAGGCCCTCGTCGGCGAGCACCCGGCGCACCAGGGCGCGCACCCGGGCCTCGGCGCCGGCCTCCTCGCCGTTGATGCGGCCGAACAGGACGTTCTCCTCGAGGCTGGCGGCCGCCGTGAGCCGGTCCGGATCGTAGAACTCCACGCCGCCGCGCAGGTGCGGGGGCATCAGCCGCGCGAAGGAGCGGCGGGCCTCCACCAGCCGCCCCTCGAAGGCCGCGTCGATGAGGCCGAAGCGGTGGCGGGTCTCGCTGTAGCGCAACGCGAGACCGATCAGGCGCTTGCGGTCGCGCTGGCCGGCCGGCCCGCGCCGAAGGCCCGTCGCCTCGGGCTGGCGGCCGACGAGATCCTCGAAGAAGCCGCGCTCGGAGGCCGGAAACAGCGAGAACGTCTCGAAGAGCGGGTGGTCGTCCGGCAGGTCGGCGAAGATCTCCACGAGGCTGCGGGCGACCTGCAGGCCGATCTCCGTGAGGGGCCGGCTCAGGCCTTCGGCCTCCAGCACGGCGCGCAGATACGGATGGGCGGCGACGTGCTCGGCCGCGAAGGCCGGCCCCACCGCCTCGCCGAACAGGATGTTCTCGCCCACCGTGGCCTGGTGGTTGTAGCGGGCAGGGTCGAACGGCTCCACGAGGCGCCCCGCCTTGTCGGCGGCCAGCGCCTCGCGCACCGCGTGGCGGGCGGCCACCACGGCGCGGGCGATCTCGGGCTCGGCGTTCGGGTCGACGGTGCCCTCAAGGCCGCGGGCATACGCGAAGGCGTCGAGGCCGGTGATCCTTAAGGTGGCGATGAGCTCGTCCCGGTCGGGGACGTGGCCGGCGCCATAGAGGATGTTCTGGCGCAAGGTCCCCTCGATGAGGATGGCCTCGGCTCCCGCGAGCGCGATGCGGCGGGCGCGCTCCTCGGGCTCGAAGGCGCGCAGGTCGAGGCCCGCATAGGTCACCGCGCCGGCCGAGGGTTCGAGCTGGCCCGCCAGGATCGCGGCCAGCACCCGGCTGCCGCTGCCGCGCTCGCCAAGAATAGCGACGTGGCCCGGCATGGGCAGGGCGACATCGACGCCGGCCAGTCGCTCGCCGGTGGCGGGATCGTAGGCACCGACCCCCCGGGCCACCAGGGCGCCGGATTCGGGGAAGGCGGCGCTGCCGGAACGGACGGGCGCGCGGGTTTCCAGGGCCGGCACGCCGAGGGCGACCTCGCGGAACGGCGCGGCCAGCGCCCGGTGCAGGCCGACGAGGCGCAGGGCCACGCTGAGGGCGACGACCGCCAGGGCGAAGGCCCCGCCGGCGGCGAGCACCGCCCCCGGCTCCACGGGCTCGGTGGTCCCGTCGTGGCCGCGCCAGAGGGCCACCGCCACCACGATGGCCGGGAGCAGGATCGCCAGGGCCATGGAGGGCGCCCGGGCCAGGGCGAGGCGGGAGTCGGATGCCGCCAGGGCGTCGCGGGCGGCCGCGCCCTTCGCGGCGAGGCGGCCGCGCTCGAAGGCCGCCGCCCCGTGGGCACGCACCGCCGGCATGCGCCGGATCAGGTCGGCCAGTGCCCGCCCCGCGGTGCCGCCCGCCTTCACGCGCAGGGCGGCGCGGTCCTGGACCCGCCGCTGGATCAGGATGCGGGCGAGGCCCGCCGCCAGGAGTCCGGCCGCCACGGTGGGCAGGAGGCGCGGGGCCGCCATGCCCGCCAGGACGAGGGCGAGCCCGGCGCTGCCCAGGGCCAGGGCCGGCACCAGGATCGCCAGCCCGAACAGCGTGTCGAGGCGTGCCAGCAGGTCGCCGAGGGTCTGCGCCAGCGCGCGGGCCTCGTCGCGGGCGCTCGGTGGCGCGCGCAGGATCGCCTCGGTGACGCGGCCCTGCAGGGCCGCCACGGTGCGGGTCTGCGCCCGGAAGCAGAGGCGGGCCACCGCCCAGCCGAGGCCGGCCGAGGCCAGGGCGGTGGCCGCGAGGCCGAGGAAGGCGGCGCGCACCAGCTCGGCCGCCGGCAGGGTCCAGCCCGGAAAGGCCACGAAAGGCCCCTCGGCGGCGGGCCGCCAGGGCAACGTCGCGGCGACGCGCAGGAACTGGCCGGTATCCGCTCCGTCATGAACCTGCATGCCCACGAGGTCGCGCAGGCACAGGAGCGCGAGCAGCGCGAGGGCCCCGCCGAGGCCGAGCGCCAGCCCGACCGCGGCGACATGCTCGCGCCGCGCGGTCCGCCAGGTGAAGGCGATCGGATCGCGGTCCATCGGCACCCTGTGTCCACGACGCCCCGGGAAACGGGGCCCGGGGAGCGGCTTAGAGGATCGTTCCGGCGGGCGAAAGCGCGGGGGCGCACGGCGGCGTGCCCGGTCGCCCGAACCCCGGTTGTGCAACGCCCGCCCGCAAAATCGGTGACCCCTTCGGCGAAACCTGCTTTAGAGTGGATGGCCCGGCGGGTCCTCCCGGGCTCCGCCGCCCCGCAACGCCCCTCCTCATCCCACGCGAAGTCCCCCGAACCTCCATGTGCGAACTGCTCGGCATGAGCGCGAACGTGCCCACGGACATCCGCTTCTCCTTCGCGGCGCTCGCACGGCGCGGGGGCGAGACCGGCCCGCACGCCGACGGCTGGGGCATCAGCTTCTACGAGGGACGCGGTGCCCGCGCCTTCCACGAGCCGGAGCCCAGCGCGCAGTCGGAGCTTGCCCGGCTCCTGCGCCGGACGCCGATCAAGAGCCGCATCGTCATCGCGCACGTGCGCAAGGCCAATCGCGGCCGGGTGAACCTCGAGAACACCCATCCGTTCAGCCGCGAATTGTGGGGCCGGCGCTGGACCTTCGCGCATAACGGCCAGCTCAAGGGCGTGAAGAAGTGGCCGCTCACTTGGTTCAAGCCGGTGGGCTCCACCGACAGCGAGCACGCCTTCTGCTGGATGCTCGACCAGCTCCAGCAGCGCTGGCCCGACCTGCCGAGCCCGACGCGGATCGACCGGGCGGTGGCGGACCTCTGCGCCGAACTGCACGGGCTCGGCGTGTTCAACATGCTGCTCTCCGACAGCCGCACGCTCTACGCCCATTGCGGCAAGCGCCTGTGCTACCTCACCCGTTGCGCGCCCTTCGGCACCGCGACCCTGGTGGACGAGGATTGGCGGGTGGATTTCGCCCAGGAGACGGGGGCGAAGGACGTCGTCACGGTAATCGCCACCAAGGCGCTGACCCGCGACGAGTGCTGGATCGACGTGGAGCGCGGCCACGTGCTCTCCCTGCGCGACGGCGCCG
>NZ_BPQL01000141.1 GCF_022179225.1 Methylobacterium goesingense | reverse complement strand
GACCATGCGGCGACGCATGACCATGGCTGCGGCGGTGCGGAGGCGGCGATCGCCCGGGCCGAACGCCTGTGCCGCGAGCGCGACCTGCAATTCACCCGCCTGCGCCGGGACGTGCTGACGGCGGTGGCGGGCCAGACCCGGCCGATGGGCGCCTACGACATCGCCGAGGCCCTGAGCGAGCCGGGCCGTCGGGTGGCGGCGGTCTCGGTCTACCGGGCGCTCGATTTCCTGACCGAGCATGGCCTCGTCCACCGCATCGCCAGCCGGAACGCCTTCGTCTCCTGCGGGCATTCCCACACGGACGGGGCGGGGCTCGTCTTCCTGATCTGCCGCAACTGCGGGACCATCGACGAGACCACGGCGCCGGAGGTCGAAGACCAGCTCGGACGGACCCTGGCCAAAGCCGGGTTCCGGCCGATCAGCCGCATCCTCGAGGTTGAGGGCGAGTGCGGCACCTGCCTTGGGCAGGCCACCGCCGAAGGTTGAGGCGGCGCCCGCCGCAGCCTCAGAACGCGTTCTTGTAGGCGCGCGGCGAGAACACGGTCATGAACATGATCCGGATGTCGAACCAGATCGACCAGTTATCGATGTAGTGCAGGTCGTGCTGGACGCGCCGCTCCATGTCGAGATCCGTCAGGGTCTCGCCGCGCAGGCCGTTGACCTGGGCCCACCCGGTGATGCCCGGCATCACGTTGTGGCGGCGCGCGTAGAGGGCGATGCGGTTCTCGAAGCTGCGGTCGTGCGCGAGGGCGTGCGGGCGGGGGCCGACCAGGGACATCTCGCCGAGCACGACGTTGAGGAGCTGGGGCAGCTCGTCGATGTTCGAGCGGCGCAGCACGGCGCCGATGGGCGTGATGCGGCTGTCGTTGCGGGTGGCCTGCTTGAAGACGGTGTCCTGTGCCACCTTCATGCTGCGGAACTTGTAGACGCCGAAGGGCTGCTGGTTGAAGCCGTAGCGCTTCTGCCGGAAGAACACCGGGCCGGGGCTGTCGAGCTTGATCAGCACGGCCACCGCGAGGAAGAGCGGGGCGAGCAGGACCAGCGCGACGAGAGCGAGCGTCAGGTCCAGGGTGCGCTTGAGGAACAGTTCGCCGGCCTGGAGCGGACGGCGCCCGATGTTGATACCCGACAGGCGGCCGACACGGGCGAGCTTCAGGTCGGGGAAGCGGTCCATCACCGAGCCGGGGCGCAGGTGGAGGGCGGCCGGCACCCGCAGGAACGCGTCGATGCAGCGCTCGATGTCGGCGGCCTCGGACCAGGGCACCAGGATGAAGACGTCGTCGGGGCGCAGAAAGCGCACCACCGAGACCGCCAGGTCGAGATCTTCCGACATCTGGGCTCGGCGCGAGGCCTCGTCCCCCATCGGGTCGATCCGGCGAAGGTAGCTGGTGCCGATGACGCGCAGGCCCAGGGCCTCCGCGTCGTTATGGGCGTAGAACCGGGCGATGTCCTCCTCGTACCCGACGAGGTGGATGCGGTTGATGGAGGCCGAGGCCGGGGTCACGGCCCGGCGCACCACGCCGAGCGCCAGGGTCCGCACGATGAGCAGGGCCGGCAGGCCGGAGACGAAGAGCCCGAGGGAGACGAGGCGCGAGTAGTCCTGCGTGGTCTTGGTGGCGAAACCGATCACCAGGGCGATGGCCCAGGCGCCGACCCACACCGTCGCGGCCCGCTTGAGGTGGGGCCGGTCGGAGAGCAGCGTCTCGATGCTGTAATCCTCGCGCACGAGGTTGGTGAGCAGAACGAACAGGCCGACCAGGGCGGAGAGTTCGAAACTGCCGCTGGTGCTCACGGCTGGGATATCCCCCTGCACCGAGACGTAATAGGCGAGATCGACCAGCGCGGCGACGCCCAGGATGGCGGCGAGATCGGCCAGGGCCGTCGCCACCGGGATACCCGCGCGGAAGGCGGCGCGCCGGCGGCGCGGCATGAGGGCTGTCCAGACGTCCCGGCGTGACCGGACGACCGAAAGCTTTTCGAACGCGTCGGGGATGCGATCTTGAAACATCTGGAGCGCCATGTCCCGTCCTGATGCGGAAACTGTCCCAAGTTGAGCCAAGCGACGGCTCGAACCTGATTTCTGAGGCTGAACCCGCAAAGCCCGGGCCCCAGTACGCCACGCATCAGTGCGGCTTCGCGGGACGAAACCGCGCGCCACCTTTCGTCGGACCCGACGAGCCCCTGTGGGGCGCCGTCCGAGTCCAAGCAAATCCGAGGTAAGTTGTTGTGGCCGTAGCACGCCGTAAGACGGCCCGTAGCGAACTGCAACGGAACGTTAACTGAACGAAACGGCTGTCCGCAGCAGGATTATCGGCGCCGTGCGAGATCTCACGCCCGGGCGGCGAACAGTCGGTCGGGTTCGCCCGGACCGACGGCTCACAGTCGCAACCTACACGGCCGCATTTGCTGGTGCGATGGCGCGCGGCGCCAGCGGCATCGACGGCGGGCGCTCATGGCCCTCACGGCCGCGGGCCGCTCGGCGTGCCCGGGCGTCGCGCTGACCCTTTCGGATTGGATCAGGGCGGGCTGCGCGACGAATCAGGCGACCGCCGAATCAGGCCGGGCGACGGTCTGGATGGTCTCGAATCCTTCGAATTGCGGGTGTCCCAGGTATAGAGGCTTCGTGGACGGCACGCGACCATGAGCTTTCCGGAACTGTTCGGAGCGGGTCCAGGCCTCGAAATCAGCCTTGGACGACCAGATCGTGTGCGAGGCATAGAGGACGTGGTCCTCGTGCTCTGGCCCCTTCAGGAGATGGAATTCGACGAAGCCCGGCATCTCACCGAGATGACTGTCGCGGCCGAGCCAGACCTGCTCGAAGTCTTCGGTCGCGTCCTTGACGACTTTGAATCGGTTCATCGCGATATACATGATCCACCTGGGTTTTTTCGATGTTCCGGGATGTCCCGCATCACGCCTTAAACCTGGGGCGCGTTGAGGCAAAAGGCCATGCGGCGGGACGCATCGGCTACATTTGACCGCCGGCAACGGTGTTCCGCCCGATGCCGCGGCCAACAATCGTCGCGCAGTGTGTCCGCGGCCCGATCAAAATTCCGTGGATGCCCGGGCGATGGCAGGCTTGCAATCCGTGCCGGCTTTGTGGTCAAGCTGTCACAACGCATGACCGATGCTGACGCGGAGTAAAACATCGAGTGGCATTTGGTGCCGGACAAGGATAATTTCTGTCGGCTTGCTCTATCGACGATCAAAGGCCTCAATTTCCCAACGAGTGCACTTAGGGAATCCTGATGGCGTTCGTACGAAAGCGCTCAGAGCCGATCGCCCCGGCGGCAGGTCCGCGCTGAAGCGAGGCTTTTCCATAAGGACTGAACCGAGAGATGATGCCCAAGCAGACCACCGACGTCGATCGCCTCGTCGGATTGAGGATCACCGCCCTGCGCAAGGCGCGCGGACTGAGTCAGACGGCGCTCGGCACCGCCGTGGGCGTCACGTTCCAGCAGGTGCAGAAGTACGAGAAGGGCCAGAACCGTGTCGGCGCCGGCCGCCTGCGCGAGATCGCCCGCCTTCTCGAAGTCCCGGTCTCGGCCTTCTTCGAGGAGGACGACATGGGCGGTACGCAATCCGACGTGTTCGGCTTCCTCAGCGCGCAGGGCGCCATCGAGCTGCTCCGCGCCTACGCGCTGATCGAGGACGACCAGCTCCGCCGCGATGTGCTCGCCATCGTGCGGACGGCCGCCAAGATGGGAAAGCAGGCGCCCGAGCCGGCTCCCGCTCCGACGCCGGCTCCGACGCCGGCCAGCTAGGCTCCACCCGGGCGGCGGCGCGTTTCACCGGGCCGCCCCGATTCCCTGATCCTCAGCCGATCAGGTGGAAGAAGCTGCCGCTCGTCCGGCCCCGGCGATGCCCCGCGAGGCCGAGGGGAACGCCCTCGGCATCGGTGACGCTGGCGAGTCCGGTCTCGTCCGTCGGCGGGGCGCTGCGCTCGCTCGCGTAGTGGAATTCGTGTCCGACCAGGCGTGCGCCTGTTCCGCCGAGGGGGCCCTCGGCCAGAAGCGTGGCGACGCGGTAGCCGAGATGCAGGCGGCGGGCCTTGTAGGAGGTCGCCACCGGGAGCAGGCCGGCCATGGCGTGCGTGACCCCCGCCGCATCCTCGAGGCTCTCGCCCAGCACCATGTAGCCGCCGCACTCGCCGTGCACCGGCCTGTCCTGCGCGAACGCCCGTAGGCCGTCGAGGAAGCGCCGGGCCTGGGCGAGTTGCCCCGCATGGAGTTCAGGGTAGCCGCCGGGCAGCCAGCAGGCGTCGCAATCGGCCCGGGGCGGCTCGTCGGCCAGGGGCGAGAACGGGACGAGTTCGGCCCCCGCCGCCCGCCAGCCCGCCGCCATGTGCGGATACAGGAACGAGAACGCCGCATCGGACGCGATGGCGATGCGCTGGCCCGGCGGGCGGGGCAGGAGGCCCGCGCCCGGCGCGGGCGCCGCTCCGGCGGCGACCGCCAGGATCGCGTCGAGGTCGAGCCCCGCCTCCGCGAGGTCCGCGAGCCTGTTCAGGCGATCTTCGAGGTCGCTGGTCTCGCGGGCCTGGACGAGACCGAGATGGCGCTCCGGCAGGACGAGGCTCGCGTCCCGCATCAGTGCCCCGAGGACCGGCATGCCGATGCGGTTCAGGCCCGTCTCCACGAGGCGGCGGTGACGGGCACTCGCGACCTTGTTGAGGATCACCCCGGCGATGCGGATGCGCGGATCATAGGCGCGGCACCCGAGGGCGAGGGCGGCGGCCGACTGCGCGGCGCCCGAGACGTCGAGGACGAGGAGCACCGGCCAGCCGTAGCGCGCGGCGATATCGGCATTGGCGCCGGTGCGCCCCTCCGGTGCCACGATGCCGTCGAACAACCCCATCGAGCCCTCGGCCACCACGAGGTCGGCGCTCGCGGCCGCGAGGGCCGCCACCGCGTCGAGCATCGGCTCGGGCATGGCGAAGCTGTCGAGGTTGAAGCTCGGATGGCCGGTGGCGGCTTGATGGAAGGCGGGGTCGATGTAGTCCGGCCCGCACTTGGCGCCGCGCACGGCCAGCCCGCGCCGGGCCAGCGCCCGCATCAGCGCCAGGGTCACGGTGGTCTTGCCCGAGCTCGAACGGGGCGCGGCGACGAGGAGGCCGGGTACGCTCACCGTCCCACTCCGTCCGTGCGTTCGCCCAGCACGGTCTCGCTCGTCGGGCGGAAGCGCCGGTCGTAATCGGGGGAATACAACGCGCTCTCCCGGAACTCCGTCGGGTCGAGGGCGGGGCCGACAAGGATCAGCGCCGTGCGCTCCAATCCGGCCTCGGCTACCTGGCCGGCGATCGTCGCCAGGGTTCCGGTGAGCACGCGCTCGTCGGGCCAGGTGGCGCGGAACACCACCGCGGCCGGGCAATCCGCGCCGTAGAACGGCGTCAGCTCGGAGACCACCGCGTCGATGACGTGGATCGAGAGGTGCAGGGCCAGCGTCGCGCCAGTGCTCGCGAAGGCCGCCAGGGTCTCGCGCTCCGGCATGGCGCTGGCGCGCCCCGAGGTGCGGGTGAGGACCACGGACTGGGTGAGGCCCGGCACGGTGAGTTCCCGCCTGAGCAGCGCGGCGGCGGCGGCGAAGGAGGGCACGCCCGGGGTCACCGTGAAGGGGATGCCGGCCTGGGTGAGGCGGCGGGTCTGCTCGGCGAGCGCGCTCCAGATCGAGAGGTCGCCCGAATGCAGGCGCGCCACGTCCTGGCCCGCCGCGTGGGCGGCGACGCATTCGGCCACGATGGCGTCGAGGTCGAGGGGGGCGGTGTCGACGATGCGGGCACCGGGCGGACACCAGCCCAGGATCTCGGGCGCCACGAGGGACCCCGCATGCAGACAGACGGGGCAGCGCGCGATGAGGTCGCGGCCGCGGACGGTGATGAGGTCGGCGGCCCCCGGGCCGGCGCCGATGAAGTGAACGGTCATGGCTCTTGGGTGACGGATTGTGCGCGAAGCGCAAGGGCGCAGGTCGCCCCGGCACTGGCGATTCGCCGCAGCAGCAGCGTCGCGCCAGGCCCGGCGGCAGCGAGGGCTGCAGCCTCCGCCACCGAGCCGACCCGGCGCGACGCCTCGATCCGCTGCGAACGGGTGGGCACGTCGGCGTCCACGGCGATCAGCGCCTCGGGCGGAATCGCCGCGAGGAAACAGCCCAGGGCCTCGGCGGCCGCGCGGATCGCCGGCTCCCCGGCCCGGTCGGCGGCGGTGGCGAGGCGCGCGAGGCGGGTGCGCGGCAGGCCGGCCGCGTCGCAGGCCCGGTCCACGAGCGCAATGATGTCTTCGGCCGGGGTCGCATGGCGAAACCCGATCCCGGCGACGAGGTCGCGTTCCGCCGGCCTCATGCCTTGACCCAGGCCCATTGCGTGACCGGCATCGCGCCGCGCCAGCCATGCAGGTGCCCGACCGGATCGGCATGGGCGACCGTCAGGCGCTTGAGGCTGCCGCCGCGCTGCGCGAAGGCCGCGAGCAGCACGGCCTCGCCCTCCAGGGTCACCACGTTGGCGACGAGGCGCCCGCCCGGGGGCAGGGCGGCGATGGCCGCGTCGAGGACCCCCGGCGCGGTGACGCCGCCGCCGATGAAGGCGGTGTCGGGCGCCGGCAGACCGGCCAGCGCGGCGGGGGCGGAGCCCTCAACCACGCGCAGGTCCGGTACGCCGAGGCGGCCTGCGTTGCGGGCGATGCGGGCGGCCCGGGCCGGGTTGCCCTCGATGGCGATGGCCCGGAGGCTCGGATGGCGCAGCATCCACTCGATGGAGATCGAGCCCGCCCCGGCACCGATGTCCCATAGAATCTGGCCGGCGCGCGGCCGCAGGGCCGCCAGCGTCACGGCCCGGATGTCGGCCTTGGTGAGCTGGCCGTCGTTCTCGAACCAGGCATCGTCGAGGCCCGGGCTGAGGGTGACGACCTGCGCCGTCGATGGACCGACGACCTCGATGCCCAGGGTGTTGAGCGGGTCGATCCCGGTGAGGTCAAAGCCCTCGGCCGTCGCATGGCGGCGGCGCTCGCGCGGGCCTCCCATGGCCTCCAGGACGGTGAGACGGGACGCGCCGAGGCCGCGCTCGACCAGAAGCGCGGCGACCGCCGCCGGCGTGGTCTCGTCCCAGGTCAGGACGAGGAGGCGGGCGCCGGGCTGGAGATGCGGGATCAGCCGGGGCAGAGCCCGGCCGTGCAGGGTCAGGCAGCCCGTCTCGGCCAGGGGCCAGCCGAGGCGAGCGCCGGCGAGGCTGAAGGCGGAGGGGTGGGGGAAGACCCGCATCTCCTCCGCGGGCACGAGGCGGGCGATCTCGGCGCCGATGCCGTAATGGAACGGGTCGCCGGTCGCGAGGATGCAGGTGGGTGTCCCGCGCCGGGCGAGGAGGCCCGGATAGGCGTCCGCGATCGGGCTCGGCCAGATCTGCGTCTCGGCGGCGAGCGGCGCAGCCAGGGCGAGGTGCCGGCGCCCGCCATAGACGAGGCGCGCGCCGTCGAGGGCGGCGGTGGCGGCGGAACTCAGGCCCGCGCGGCCATCCTCGCCGATGCCCACGATGGTCAGCCAGGGGAGGCTTCCCCGCAGGGTGGACTCGGTGTCAGCGGTCATGGAGAACGGCCCCGAGGGTGGGGGGAGCATGCGGATACTGATTTTGGGCGGCACCGGCGAGGCGAGCGCCCTGGTACGCGGGCTCTTGGTTCGCGGGCTTCTTGCGGCGGAGCGGCCCTGCGCCGTCACCCTGTCGCTCGCCGGCCGCACCAGTCAGCCGAAGGCGGAGCCCGTGCGGACCCGCATCGGCGGCTTCGGTGGCGCGGAGGGGCTGGCCGCGTGGCTCGTCCAGGACCGCACCGACCTCGTGGTCGACGCGACGCATCCCTTCGCGGCCGGAATGAGCGCCAACGCGGCCGAAGCCTGCGCCCGGACCGGGACGCGCCTCCTGGCGATCCGCCGTCCGGCCTGGGAGCCGGTCTCCGGCGATCGCTGGACGACGGTGCCCGACATGCAGGCCGCCGTCCGTGCGCTCGGACCCGAGCCGCGCCGCGTGTTCCTCACCATCGGCCGCCAGGAGGTCGGCGCTTTCGCCGCCGCGCCGCAGCACGATTACGTGGTGCGGGCCATCGAGGGCATCGATCTGGCGGTGCCGAGGCTGACCTCCATCCAGGCGCGCGGCCCGTTCGACGAGGCCGCCGAGGCGGCGTTCCTGGCCGGGGCCGCGATCGAGATCCTGGTCAGCAAGAATTCCGGCGGGGACGCCACCTACGGCAAGATCGCGGCGGCGCGGGCGCTGGGCTTGGACGTGGTGATGGTCGCCCGCCCGGAGAAGCCGGACGTGCCGAGCGTGCCGGACGTCGCGGCGGCCCTCGCGTGGATCGCCGCCCTCTGACGCCAGCGCCGATGCGCGCATCACGCCGCCGGCACGCTGCGCGGCGTGTAGACGAAGGGCGTCGCGTCGCCGCGCGGAATCAGGCGGGTGGCCGAGGCGCCGATGATCACCATCGTGGCCATGTCGGCCGTCGCGGTGCGGGCCGCGTCGAGGGTGAGCACCCGGATCGCCTCGTCGGGCCGCGAGACCGCGCGGGCGAAGATCACCGGCGTGTCGCCGCGCCGGATTTCGGCGGCGAGGTCGAGGGCCTTGCCGAGCTGCCAGGGTCGGGCGGAGGAGATCGGGTTGTAGAGGGAGACCACGAAATCCGCCCGCAGCACCGCCTCCAGCCGGGCGGTGATGACCTCCCAGGGCTTGAGGTTGTCCGAGAGCGACATCGCGCAGAAATCGCCGCCGAGCGGAGCGCCGAGGCGCGCGGCCGCCGCCAGCATCGCGGTGATGCCGGGCTCCACCGTAATGGGGAGACGGGCCCAGGCCGGGTCGCCGGCCTCCACCGCCTCGAACACGGCCGCCGCCATCGCGAACACGCCGGGATCGCCGCCCGAGACCACCGCGACGCGCCGGCCTGAGGCGGCGAGTTCGAGGGCGTGGCGCGCCCGGTCGACCTCGACGCGGTTGTCGCTGGCGTGGCGCACGAGCCCCGTCCGCTCGGGCACGCGGGCGACGTAGGGGATGTAGCCGATGAGATCCTGCGCCTGGGCCAGGGCCTCCTGGGCGGCGGCCGTCAGCAGGCGCGGGTCGCCCGGCCCCAATCCAATGACCGTGACCGAACCGGTCCCCGCAGACGGGCCGCTCACGGCCGGCGTCCCTCGCCGGGCAGGAGCACCATCGAGAAGTAGGGCGCCACGTCGTCGGGCTTGTCCTTGAGGGCGATCACCCGCTCGCCTGCCATGGTGCCGCGCTCGACATAGACCGCGCGCTCCAGCACGCCGGCCTCGGCGAGCGCCGCCCGGACCTTGGGCAGGTGGCGGCCCAGCTTCATCAGCACGGCGGCGTCCGTGGCGCGCAGGCGCTCCACCAGGGCGGCGTGCGGCAGGGTGGCGGGCAGCACGGTCAGCACGTCGTCGCCCCAGGTGATCGGGGTCCCGGCCCGGGTCCAGCAGCCGGACATGCCGGTGACGCCGGGCACCACCTCCACGGGGAAGCGGTCCTTGAGGCGGCGCCACAGGTGCATGAACGAACCGTAGAAGAACGGGTCGCCCTCCGACAGGATCGCCACGTCCCGTCCCGCGCCGAGATGATCGGCGAGGCGGGCGGACGCGTCGTCGTAGAAGGCCGCGAGCGCCGCGACGTAGTCCGGGTGCTCCGGGTGGAGTTCGGTGGTGTAGGGATAGACCAGCGGGTATTCGCGCCCCGGCTCTGCGGCCAGCACCGCGTCCGCGATGGTGCGGGCGTTGCCGCGCCGGCCCTTTTTGCAGAAATGCACCAGCACCGGGGCCCGCTCCAGCACCCGCATGGCGCGCATGGTGAGGTAATCCGGCTCGCCCGGGCCCATGCCGACCCCGAACAGGGTGCCGGTGGTCGCCGCGCGCGGGACCTCGGTCTGCTCCGCTACCTCGGGGGGAAGCCGCTCTCCCGACTCCATCACTCGATCTCTTGCGCGAGCGCGTTGACGGCTGCGGCCGTCATGGCGCTGCCGCCACGCCGGCCGTGGACCACGATGAAGGGCACCCGGCCGTCGCGGGCGAGCGCCTCTTTCGACTCGGCGGCACCGACGAAGCCGACCGGGATGCCGATGACGGCGGCCGGCGGGGCTATGCCCTCGTCGAGGAGTTCGAGCAGGCGGAACAGCGCGGTCGGGGCGTTGCCCACCGCCACGATGCTGCCGGGCAGGTGCTCGCGCCAGAGTTCCATGGCGGCGGCCGAGCGGGTGGTGT
>NZ_BPQL01000140.1 GCF_022179225.1 Methylobacterium goesingense | reverse complement strand
GCCGGCCCGGTCGCGCGGCCAGCGCGCGCCGCGCCAGAGCGCGAGCGCGATCAGGACGAACGCCACGCCGACCACGCGGATCGCCACGAAAGTGAACGCCTCCGCGTGCGGCGCCACGAAGCGCGCCGCGACGAAGCCGGTCGCCCAGATCAGGACGAAGAGACTGGAGACGAGGGCCGGTGCATGCATGGTGGGCGGGAGCCATCACGCCCCGGCGGGGAATTCAACCCTGTTCGGCGACGGTTCCCGGCACCGGTTCGTTTTGCAGGCGCGCGGGGCGTTGCGCGAAAGGCCCGCGTTGCGTTTAGAAGACACGCCCGAGCCGTTCGGCCCGGATCTCCCGCCCCGAGCCCGAGGACAAGCCCCAACCCCGTGAGCCGAATCCGCAAGCCCTTCGAGATCGCGAGCGTCGCCGCGCAGCGCTTCGTCGCGCATGACGGCTGGGCCATCGCCAGCCACATCGCCCTCTCGACCCTCACCGCCCTCTTCCCGTTCCTCATCCTGCTGGCGGCCCTGGCGGGCGTGTTCGGCACGAAGTCGCTCGCCGACGAGGCCGGCGTGCTCATCTTCGATGCCTGGCCGCGCGAGGTCGCGAAACCCATCGTGGCCGAGATGCACCGGGTGCTCACCGAACAGCGCGGCGGCGTGCTCACGGTCGGCGCCGTGCTGGCGCTGTACTTCTCGTCCTCCGGCGTGGAGAGCCTGCGGGTGGGGCTGAACCGCGCCTACGGCCTGCGCGAGGCCCGGCCCTGGTGGCTGACGCGGCTGGAATCCATCGCCTACGTCGTCTGCGGCGCCTTCGCGATGCTGGCCTTCGCGCTCCTGGTGGTGCTCGGGCCGCTGATCTGGCGCAAGGTCATCAACGTGGCGCCGGGGCTTGAGCCTCTGAGCCTCACGGTCGCCATCGGGCGGATCGGCATCACGGCCTTCCTGCTGCTCGCCGTGCTGGTCATCGCACACAAGTTCGTGGCCACGGGCCGCCGCTCGGTCTGGGCGGTGGTCCCCGGCATCGCGGTCACGCTGCTGCTGTGGTTCCTGGCCGGCCTCGGCTTCGGGTACTACCTCGACCGGTTCTCGAACGCCTACGCCTCGACTTACGGGGGTCTTGCCACCGCGATGGTGTTCCTCGTCTTCCTGTACTGGCTCGCCGCGATGTTCCTGTTCGGCGGCGAGATCAATGGCACCGTCATTGCAGCGCGGCGGGTGCGGCTTCAGGCGCGGATGCAGCAAAAGCAGGCTCGGGCCCGGGGGCTCTGAGCCGGCTGCCTCATCCGCGCGCGGCGCCACGCGATGACATCCGTCTGTGACCTTTGCGGCCTAGCCTCCCGGATCGCGCGCGGGCAGTGAGGGGGCCGGCGGTGGCGCGGCGGCCGGCCCGGGGGAGCTTCGATGCGGATCAGGTTTGGGTGCGAGATGGGCTATGAGTTCCCGCAACCGACACCCCTGATCGCCCGGCTCACCTCCTATCAGGCGGGGGGGCTCGCGGCAGTGCCGCCAGACGTGCTCACCCTCGATCCGCCGCAGCCGGTCCGGACGTTCCGCGACGTGTTCGGCAACCGCACCGTGCGCTTCGTGGCCCCCGCAGGCGCGCTGACCTTGAGCGTCCGGGCCGAGATCGAGGATGACGGGGAACTCGACCCCGTGGTGCCGGAGGCGCGCGAGCACCCGGTGGAGGACCTGCCCGAGGAGGCCCTGCCCTTCCTGGTGGCGAGCCGCTACTGCGAATCCGACCTGCTCTCTCGGGACGCCTGGGACCTGTTCGGCCACCTGGAGCCCGGCTGGTCCCGGGTGCAGGCGATCTGCGACTATGTCCACGGGCACATCACCTTCGGCTACGGCTACGCCCACGTGGACCGCACGGCGGCGGACGCTTTCGTGAGCGGGCGCGGCGTCTGCCGGGATTACGCACACCTGTTCGTGGCCTTCTGCCGGGCTCTCAACATCCCGACCCGGTACTGCACCGGGTATCTCAGCTTCATCGGCGAGCCCGAGCCGCACGCGCCGGGGGATTTCGCCGCCTGGACGGAGGTCTATCTCGGGGGCGCCTGGCGCATGTTCGACCCGCGCAACAACGCCCGCCGCCGGGGCCGCATCCTCGTGGCGCGCGGCCGGGACGCGGCGGATGTGCCGCTGACCCACACCTTCGGCTCCAACCGCTTGACCAAGTTCCGGGTCTGGGCCGAGGACGCGACGGTGCCGGCCGTCGAGGCAATGCCGGCGCCCGCCGAGCCCTGATACCGCTTCGTTCGGCCTGGTCGGAACGTGCTCCCTCTCCTTTCCGGCGGGGGAGCACGGCGCGCCTGTCGAACGAGTTCATAAATCGGGAGCTATCGCAAGGACTTGTGAGCCGCGCTTCACGTCGCGTCGGAACAACGCAGTGCCTCCCGCCGCGATCTCGGAGGCGGCCGGCCATTGTCCTCGCGACGCCTCAGAAACCCTTCGCAAGCCTCTCCGGTACAAACGAAAAAAGCCCTCCCGGACGTCCCGGGAGGGCTTCGTCGTGTCCGGCGTCGTTCGTTCAGGCGGCCAGGGGCATCGCGTCCGGCTCCGCGGCCATGAATTGGGCCCGGGCGAGGTCGGCGAAGCGGCCGTTCTGGGCGACGAGGTCGTCGAAGCTGCCCGATTCGACGATCCGGCCTTCGTGGAAGACGAGGATGCGGTCGGCGTTGCGGATCGTCGCGAGGCGGTGGGCGATGACGAAGGTGGTGCGGCCTTCCATCACGGCGTCCAGGGCGCCCTGGAGCTTGCGCTCGGTGGTTGCGTCGAGGGCAGAGGTCGCCTCATCGAGGATCAGGACCGGCGGGTTCTTGAGCAGGGCGCGGGCGATGGAGAGGCGCTGGCGCTCGCCGCCGGAGAGCGAGCGACCGCGTTCCCCGATCACCGTGTCGAGGCCGTCGGCCTGACGGGCCATGAATTCTGTGGCCTGGGCGCGCTCGAGGGCGTCGAGCATCTCGGCATCGGTGGCATCGGGGCGGCCGACCAGCAGGTTCTCGCGGATCGAGCGGGCGAACAGCATCGGCTCCTGGAAGACCACGCCGATGTTGTGGCGCAGGCTGGTGAGGCCGATGTCGCGGATGTCGGTGCCGTCGATCCGGATGGCGCCGTGGTTCGGGTCGAAGGCGCGGTGCAGGAGGCCGAGGGTGGTCGACTTGCCCGAGCCGGTGGTGCCGACCAGCGCGATGGTCTCGCCGGCTTCGGCCGTGAAGGAGACGTCCTCCAGGGCCTTGCGCCGGGCATTGTAGGAGAAGCCGACGCCCTCGAAGGAGACCGCGCCGTCGAAGCGCGCGACCTGCTGGGCGCCCGGACGGTCATGCACGGCCGGGGCGGTGTCGAGGATCTCGAAGTACTCGGCGATCTTGGGCATCTGCTGGAACAGGCCGTTGATGCAGGTGGCGACCTGATCGAGGCGCGAGACCAGCATGGTGGCCAGGCTCATGAAGGCCACGACCTCGCCGACACTGGCCTGGCCGTGCTGGTGCAGGGCGATGCCGGTGATGAAAATCGCCGTCATGGTCAGGGTGGCGGAGGCGCGGGTGGCGACGTTGGCCAGCGCCCACCAGGACAGGACCGGGATCTGCGCGGCGAGCAGGTTGCGGATGATGTCGTGCATCGCCTCCTTCTCCGCCTTGGCGCGGGTGAAGGACTGGATCACGGCGACGTTGCCCAGGGCGTCCGAGGCGTGCTCGGCCAGGCCCGACTGGTAGGCCTCCACCCGGCCCTGCAGGGTCTCGGTGCGGCGCATGACCATAGTGGTGAGGGCCGTGAAGGCGAGCACGAGCACGACGAGGATCGCGCCGAGCTGCCAGTTCACGAACAGGGTCATGGGCAGGAGCACGATCAGCGACACGAAGGCCACGAAGTGGTCGCGGAAGAAGCCGAGCCAGAGCCAGAACATGCCGTTCGAGCCCTCCAGCATCGCCTTGAGGACGCGGCCGGAATGGTTCGAGGAGTGGAAGGCGAGCGGCAACTCGAGCACGTGCTCGAAATAATTCGCCATGGCGGCCAGCCGGTTGCGGTGGGCAAGCCGGTCGGCATGCAGCGCGATGGTGACGCCGGCCGCGATCGTGAACAGGCCGAAGGCGACCCAGGCGGCGATCAGCGGGGCCAGCGTGGCGAAGGCGTTGGTGTTGCTCTTGAGGTGCGTGAGCTGGTCGATGATGCGGCCCATCAGCAGCGGCTCGGCGAAGGCCGCCACCGCCAGGGCCACGTTGGCGAAGGCCAGCAGCGCCGCGAGGCGGCGGTCGGCCCCCAGAAGACCCATGACTCGTGCGTAATGACGAACCAACGACATGATACCGTGTGCTCCGTGCCGGATCGGGCCGCCGCGGGGGCACACCGAAGGCCGCCCAAACGCGCCCCCGGATACCCGCCGCCAAGCCCTTGGCGTGCCGTGCCTTATGTCCGGCGCTCCCTGAACGGTGCATGACCCGATCGTCGGCCCCTGGCCAGCATTTTTACGGTTCGTTCAGCGTGATTTCGTAGGAGTGGGTTCGGCGCCCCGTCCTCGCGGCGCCACCGCGGCATGCGGGCAGCCGCTCAGGCGTCGGGTGACATGGATCTCGCAACCGGTATCGGGCTCATCGGCGGCTTCGCCGTGGTCTTCATCCTGATCATGATCGATGGCGGAAACTTCGCCGCCTACTTCGACAAGCACGCCGTCATCGTGATCTTCGGCGGCGCCACCGCCGCCACGATGATGCGCTTTCCCTTCTCGACGATGATGCACGGCCTGCCGATGGGCCTGCGCTACGCGTTCTCGATGCGCGCCATCAAGCCGCGCGAACTGATCGAGGAGATCACCAAGATCGCCGACGTGGTCCGCAAGTCCGGCCCGATGGCCCTGGAGAACATGGAGATCTCCGATCCCTTCCTGGCGCAGGGGGCTCGCTACATCGCCGACGGCTACGACCGCGAGTTCATCCGCGACACGATGGAGCGCGACCGCGACAATTTCCTCATGCACCTCGACGAGGGCTCGAAGATCTACCGCGCCTTCGGCGACTGCGCCCCGGCCTGGGGCATGATCGGAACGATTCTCGGCATGGTGACGATGTTCGCCAACATGTCCGACCCCTCCAAGCTCGGCCCCGCCATGGCCACCGCCCTGCTGGCCACCCTCTACGGGGCGCTGATCGCCAACATGGTCACCCTGCCGCTGGCCGATAAGCTGCACGTGAAGCTGGAGGAGGAGGACGTCTCCCGCTCGCTCATCATCGACGGCATCCTGCTCATCCGCGACGCCAAGAGCGCCTCGCTGGTGCGCGAAATGCTCATCGCCTACCTGCCGCACAACCACCGCGACGAACTCGTGGCCGAGGCGGCCTGACGCGCATGACCGAGCGGGGTCGCGCGCATGGCTAAGAAGAAACGCGGCGGCGCGCATGGCGGCCATGGCTGGTTCGTGACCTTCGCCGACCTCATGGCGTTGCTGATGAGCTTCTTCGTCATGATCGCCGCCTACTCGACCCAGGACCAGAAGAAGATGCAGGCGGTGGCCGGCTCCATGCGCGACGCCTTCGGCGTCAACAAGGAGTCGCGCTTCGCCGGCATCATCGAGAAGGACGGCCTCGCGCACGCCGACAAGGTGAAGTACAAGCGCGACATCCCGCCCGAACTCGCCTCCGACCACACCACCCCGCCGGCGGTGGACGGCAACGTCGACGAGGGCATGCCGGACAAGGGTTATCCGGACGGCGCCGGCCTCGCCGCCGCGAGCCTGCGCCAG
This sequence comes from Methylobacterium goesingense, assembly GCF_022179225.1. GTDB lineage: Bacteria > Pseudomonadota > Alphaproteobacteria > Rhizobiales > Beijerinckiaceae > Methylobacterium > Methylobacterium goesingense. Next base: position 9,357 of record NZ_BPQL01000140.1, on the reverse strand, counting down.
GCGATGCAGGACATGCCCGAGATCGCCGAACTGTCGAAGAACATCATCGTGTCGCCCTCGCAGCGCGGCACCGACGTGTCCATCGTCGACCAGGACGGCGCCTCGATGTTCCGCGACGGATCGAGCCGTCCCAACGACCGCACCCGGCGCCTGCTGGAGCGCCTTGCCGTCACTCTTCGCAAGATGCCCAACCGCATCGCCATCACGGGCTATACCGCCACGGAACGCCCGGGCTCGCGTCCCCTCGCCCCGCCCTGGGAGCTCTCCGCCAACCGGGCGATCAGCGTGCGGGAGATCCTGGCCGGCAGCGGCGTGCCGGACGACCGCTTCGCCTCCGTCACGGGCAAGGCCGACACCGAGCCGATGTTTCCCGACAACCCCTATCTGCCCGCCAACCGGCGCGTGACGGTGACGCTCCTCAGCGAACCCGCCCCGACGCCGCGCATGAAGAACTTTCCCTGAGTTGTTCTCCGGCCGCGATGCGCGTCGGGCGCGGTCGAAAATAACATTTGTTTATTGAATGTGGCGGTATCGCGCGCGTGACCCGGCCGGGTTCCGAGCGAGGCGGCGGGGCGACGTTTCCCGTCACGCCACCAGGTTGTCCCCGCATGTTGTCCCGCCTCGTCGACCTGAAGATCGCCGCCAAGATCGGCTCGGCCCTGGCGATCGTCCTCGTGGCATCCACGACGGTCTCGGTGCTCTCGCTGCGCAGCCTGTCGACCCTCGAGGAGGCCGGTGAGCGGACGCGGCACACCTACGAGGTGCTCGGCGAGATCAGCCGCCTCACCGGCGCGATGGTCGACCAGGAAACCGGCGTGCGCGGCTGCCTCGTCTCGGGCGATGCCGCCTTTCTGGGCGTGGCCGATGCGGCCGCCGGCACCGGCGCGGCGGCGAGCCAAGTCCTCGGGGCGGCCTCCGATCTGTCCCGCCAGAGCGAGCACCTCGGGGCCGAGATCCAGCGCTTCCTCACCACCGTCCGGGCGGCCTGAGCCGCATCGGGCTCTTCGAGCGACGGGTGCGTGAGCCTGATCCCCGCGGATCGGAGCGTTTCGCGCCGACCGGATGACGTCTCGCAGGTCCGATTCCAGGTGTTCGCGCGCCGCCGTTGTCACGCGGTCGACGATATCTTAATCGAATCACAGAGCGGATGGCCGACCGCTGCCATTGTCAGAGAAATTGGAAGCATGGGCATTATTCTGACGGCGGGGGCGAAACGCTCCGGCAGTACATGGCTCTACAACGTTGTCCGGTTGGGACTTCCAGGCGTGATTGTCGGCTGGGTGGACGAGCTGTCGCCCTTATCGGAAGAACGCGACATGGTGGTGAAGCTGCACGAGCCGCACGAGGGCTGGGCGCAGCGCGCGGACATCGTTCTGACCTGTCATCGCGATCTGCGTGATGTCTTCGTCTCGCTGCGCGGAATGGGGTGGGCGACCGACGCTGACGCTGTCGATGTGTCGACCGCCGTACGCGGCAATCACGAGTATTGGAGTCCGCGTGCGACGCTGGACGTGCCGTATGCCAGGATTGTCTCCGAGCCCATCGTCGTCGTGCGCGACGTGCTGAGCGCGATCAAATCGACTGCGGATGCCGAAGACATCGCCAGGACCGTCGAGACAATCCACGTGACTGCGGCGTCGGGCACCTACGATGCCACGACGTTGCTGCATGGTGGCCATCGCCAGAGCGGGATCGTCGGCCGACACAAGCAAGAACTCGATCCGGCGATCGCCGATGCCATCGTCGCGGCGAACGCGACCTGGATGGCTGACCACGGCTACCTCTGAAGGAACGGTGTCCGCTCCGACCGCGCGGACGCCGTATCGCGCCCGAGCGGCCTCCATAGCGGCGGTCGCGCGCCCTACCGCGTGACCAGCAGGGCCCAGTAGACCTTGTACTTCGAGCCCGGTGCGTAGGCGGTGGCGATGCCCATGCGGTGGGCGTTAGGGGCCAGCAGGGTGGCGTTGTGGCTGGGGCTGTCGCGCCAGCCCGAGAAGGCCTCGGCCAGGGTGTGATAGCCTGCCGAGAGGTTGGCCTCCGGCCCGGCGAAGCCGAGGCGCTCCACCGCGTTCTTCACAGTCTGGGCCCGGCTCGGGCGGTCGGCGCTGGCCATGGCGGCGGCCTCGGCCTCCGCGAGCTTCTGGAGCTCCGGGTCTACGGTGAGCGGCGGTAGACCGCTGCGGGCGCGGTAGGCCGAGATCATGTCGCGCGCGGTGTTGGCGTCGACCTGCGCGCCCTGGGCCGTCATCGGCCAGTACAGGCTCGGCAGCGCATCGTTGACCGATTCGGGCCGCGCGCAGGCATTAAGCTGCACGGCCGCGAGCCCCGTCAGGGCGATGCCGCAAACCCGTCCCGTCCTCGACATCCACCCCACGTCCGGTTCTCCTGGCTCCTCAGCCGCCGGATCTCCGGCGCGCCGCCTCCGCCGAGCGCATGGGCTCGGCCTCGTCGAAGCGTTCCTCGGGGCGTGCCCCGCCCTCGGGCCGCCCGTCGGTGCGCCCCGGCACCGTGAACGCGGTGGCGATCTGGCCCACCGCGCTCTGGAAGCTCTCCAGGCCCTGAACCGTGACCACGCTGGAGCCCGGTCCGAGGGCCGGGATCATTCCGGCCCCAGACAAGGTCTGGAAGACGCTAAGGTTCAAATCATTCTGCACTTTCAGGCTGAGGCTGACGTCGACGATCATCACGATCAGCTCGAACTCGAGGAACGGGTCGCCGATCTTGCGGAACACCACCCGGGGCGGCGGCTCCTTGAGCACATCTGCTTGAGCGGCGGCGCAGCCCATCAGCAGCTCGGCCGCATGGACCGGATCCTGGTTGCGCAGGACGCTGACCGTGATGCTGACCCGGCCGGTGCGGTCGCCCCGCACGCGGTTCTTCACGATGCCGGAGATCAGGTTCGAGTTCGGCACGATCACGGCCGAGCGGTCGAAGGTCTGGATCTCCGTGGAGCGCACCGAGATGCGCTTCACGATGCCCTCGCTGTCGCCGATGAGCACCTGGTCGCCGACGCGGATCGGGCGCTCCCAGAGCAGCAGCAGGCCGGAGACGAAGTTGTTGACGATGGATTGCAGGCCGAAACCGATACCCACCGAGAGGGCGCCGGCCACGATGGTGAGCTTCTCCAGGCTCAGGCCGAGATACGAGAAGGCCAGCGCCAGGGTGAGCAGGAAGCCGATATAGCCCGCGATGGTCGAGATCGAGTTGCGCAGGCCCGCATCGAGGTCGGTCGCCGGCAGGTAGGTCTGTTCGAGCCAGCGCTGGATCGCCCGCGTTACCGCCATGCCGAGGAGCAGGAGGCCGATGGCGAGCACGATGGTTGAGAGCGAGATGGTGACGTCGCCGACCTTGAAGCCGAAGAAGGCGGTCCGCACCGAGGAGAACACGTCCGTCGAGTCGAGGCCCCAGGGCGCCAGCGCCAGGAGGGCGGCGACCAGGACCAGGACGAGCCGGGTGAAGCCCGTCGCCAGCACGGCGATCTGGTTGATCGAGCGCTTGCGCAGGCCCGTATTGGCCTGCAGCGCCGTGGCGATGCGGGTGTCGTCGCACAACGTCCCGCCGATGAAGGTGTCGGCGCTCGAAATCAGCAGGAACAGCAGCACGAACAGGCCCGCCACCCAGACGAGCTGATCGATGAGGAAGGCCGCGAAGGCGACGTAGCCGACCAGCGGCGCCACCGCGATGACGATGGCCCCCGCCCAGCCGAGAAGGCGGGCCGGCCCGCCGATGCCCGTGGTCGCCTCCGGCGCCACGTAGGGGCCGAAGCAGGCCTCCTCCTTCTCCGCCGTGTCGGCGAAGCGGTGCAGGCCGATGGCCAGGATGAGGGCGGTGGCGAGGGCCCCGATGCCGCGGGTGGCGATAGAGACCGGGAGCGCGGCCGAAATTCCGGAGTTCAGGGCCTCGATCGATTTGACCACCGTGATCACGATGGCGATGCCCACCGCCAGCCGTGTCACCCGCGCGGCGGCGGTGTCGTCCATGCTCGCCACCCGCCAGGAGGGCTTGTCGGGCGAGAGCAGCGCGTCGGCCAGGGCCTCCACGAAGGCGATGAAGGCGAGGCCCCCCAGGATGGCGCCCGCCACCGGCAGGAGCCGCAGGGGCAGGAGGTCCGTCGCGTCGAGGGCGTAGTAGACCGCGTAGGAGCCGATGAAGGCCGGCACGGTGCCGAGCAGGAAGACCCGCCAGGCCGCCAGCAGCTTCTTGCGCCGGGAGGGCGCCACCGCCTTCGCGTCGCGCCGCCCCAGGCGGGGAGCGATGTTGCGCCGGCCGAAATACAGCGCGATCGAGATGCCGAAGGCGACCCCCAGCAGCAGCAGGTTGCCCAGCGTGCCGTTGCGGCCGAACAGGGCCGCGGTGTCCTCCACGCCGCTCTGCAGGGCGCGCAGGTCGCGGGGCAGGTCGGCGGCGGCCCGCATCCACAGGTCGGGGCTGACGAGGGCGGTGGAGCGTTCGAACAGGCCGCGCGTAAAGGCGGCCCGGCGGCGGTTCGAGACCTGATCGACGATCTGGTCGCTCTGCACGAGCAGGGATTTGGCCAGCCGCTGGGTCTCGTCGATCTCCGCCACCGCGTGCTCGCGCTCGGTGCGCTCGCGGGCCACGTCCTCGCCCTCCTCGCCCTCCTTCGGCTTGGGGCCGAGCTGGGTCAGGCGCTCGCGAGCCGCCTCCAGACGCGGGGAGGTGATGTCGATGACGTGGCGGATCTTGTCGGCGATGGCCTCGATGCCGTCGCGGGCCCGGGTCAGGTCGCCGGTGCCGACATTCGGGCCGGTGAGAATCTTTTCGCGTTGCTCCAGGTCGGCCTTGGCCGCGTCGAGCTGGTCGCGGACGTTCTGGATCTGCTCCGAGACGGCAGGCTTGGGCGCCGGCGCCTTGGCGGCGGGCTTGGCCTCGGCCGGGGCAGGCTTGGCCTCCGCTGGAGCCGGGGTTCCGGCCGGAGCCGGCTTGGCCGGCGCGGTCGTGACGGCGGGCGCCCCCTGCCCGGCCGCGCCGCCGGGGGCCAGCACCGCCGGAGCCAGCGCAAGGGCACCGAACCAGGCAGCGGCCAGCGCCGCCCTCCGGATGCCGCCGAACCGCTGGCTTCTCGGGATAACGCCCATGTCGATCCTTTCGCGCCGCGCTTGCCGCGCGGTTCCGGCGCGGCCCCACGCCGCGCCTCGTCGGGCCGCTGACGACCCGCCCATCCGGATCGCGCCAGCAAGAACTGCGCGCGGTCTGGCGGGGCGGGGAGCGGCCGGGGCCCGCCCCTTCGCCGAGCAATGGGGCGAAAGGCTGACGGCGCGGGTAAATGAGGGCGCCGGAGGCCCCGACCCTGCCCTGTGGGCGCGACGTCGGGGATGGGGCGGCCGACCTTCACAAGCGTGTCACGCTGATATTAGACTAAGTCCCGATGGATCTGGCCTTTTCGTTCCCGTGCGAGGAGGTGGCGACGACCATCCGCGCCGATGAGCGTCGCCACGAACCGGGCGTCTTCGCCCGATGCGACCGCTTTTGGCCAATGCCGGTCCGATCCGCGCCGCACCGCGCCGCAGGGATCCGGCCCTCCACGCATCCCCGTCATGTCCCCGGCCACGCGCCGCGACGCCCCGGGATGCGGAGATTTCTGATCTTTCACCAACCTGGGGCGATGCGCCGGCCGATTCCCGCGCGTTGTCCCTTCGTCGACCCGTCGAGAGGGTAGCGCCGATGCTGGATCTCCAAACGCTCGTCCTGAATGCGGATTACCGGCCGCTCTCGTACAATCCGCTCTCGCTCTGGTCCTGGAAGGACGCTTTCACCGCGCTGTTCCTCGACCGCGTCACCCTGGTGGCCAGCTACGACGTCGAGGCGCGCTCGCCCTCCCGCTCCCTGCGCGTCCCCAGCGTGGTCGCCCTGAAGAGCTACGTGACCCTGGCGCGCAGCCCGGCCTTCACGCGCTACAACATCTACCTGCGCGACACCTTCTCCTGCCAATATTGCGGCCTGCGCCTGCCCTCGGGCGGCCTGACCTTCGACCACGTGGTGCCCCGCTCGCGCGGTGGCCAGTCGAGCTGGGAGAACGTGGTCGCGGCCTGCTCGCCCTGCAACCTGCGCAAGGCCAACCGCACTCCGGCGGAGGCGGACATGCCCCTCCTCCACGAACCGCACCGGCCGACGCGACACGAACTGCACCGCCGCCAGCCGGAATTCGACCACCGCGAGTACCACCACACCTGGCTCGACTACCTGTACTGGGACACCGAGCTGGAGAGCTGACCCGGATCACGGGCCGGGCAAATCAGGGTCCGAGCAAGTCAGGGTCCGAGAAAGCGCGGCGGCGGCTCGTTGTAGAGGGGCAGCGCCAGGGAGCGCGGCGCCAGCAGGACCGGCGCCACGAAGACAGGCGCGGCGTGCACGGGCCGCAGCGGCGGCGGGGGAATGTACGCCGGATCGCGATAGGCGACCTCCGGGGGCAGGTAGGGCCCACGCCGGGGATAGCCGGGCTCACCGCCCGCCAGGGCGGGCGCGGCCAGCGCGACGGCGGTGCCGAGGAGGACGAGACGAAGCATGAAGGGCCTCCGGGCGGCGCATCCGCCGCGTGGCGCGAGTCTAGGCGCGGAGCTGCGAGCGGGGACTTAACGCCGCTCAGAATTTCAGGGCGGCGCCGGCCCGGACGGTGTTGATCGAGACCCGGTTGGCCGAGCTCTTCTCGAAGTCGTTGAGCATTACGTACTGGTATTCGCCGCGCAGCAGGATGTTCCGGGTAAGCGCGAATTCGAGGCCCGCGCCGAGAACGAACCCGCCCATGGTCTTCGTCTTGCTGGCCGTGACCCGGTTGCTGGCGGGCGTCCCGGCCTCGGGGTTGTTGGGGTCGAAGCCATCCTTGACGTAGCCGAAATTCTTCACGGCGACTTCCTTGCCGGAGGTGCTCGTCTGATTGGCCTTGTAGGCAGCGGCGTCATAACCGAAATCTTGGATCGTCACGGCCGACTCGGTGTGGACCCGGCCGATTGCCAAGCCCCCGGTAACGTAGGGCAGAAAATTGCCGATGGCGTAGCCGCCGCGCGCGCGGATCGTTCCGTAATCCTCGATCCGGGCCGTCGCCATGCCGTCGAGACGCACGGTCTCGACATATCCGGCTGAGTTCGTCCTGAACAGGCCGTTGTAATCCTTCGTCGACGCGGTCCGGTCGAAGCGGGTGTAATCCGCCTCGACGCCCACGACGGTCTCGTCGAATTGGTAGTTGAAGCCGATGAAGGCGCCGTAGCTCGCCCCTTCGGTGTTGCCGCCACGAGACGACAGCATCGAGGAAGCGTTGAAATCACTCTCGGCGGTTGTGAAGCGCAGCGCGTTGGCGACCAGGGGCCGATAGGCGTTCTTGAAGCCCGCGGAGGCCGCGGAGTAGCCCCCGTGCCCGCCGACATAGATGCCGTTCCAGTCGATGACCTGGACCTCGGGCTCATAGTCCGGCCCCCGCAGGACGCCGTAATCGAGGTCCGCGCCGAGGGCGGGGGCGCTGACGCCGAGGGTGAAACCGGCCAGGAGCGCGAGGGTCGCGGTACGCATCGTTGTCGTCCTCACGGCGTCAGACCGAGGGTTCGGGTGCTGAGCCTGTGCTTTGGTTTTACTTGAGTAACCTTAACGGTCCGTTGCGGCCCCTCGTGGGGGCACCTCGTCGTACCGGGACGCGCGGTGCGCGTCCCGGCGCCGCAAGCCTACTCGTAGGGGTTCCGGTTCCAGCGCGGGACCGACAGGTCCGCGAAGGGTCCGGGGGCGCCGGCGAAGCTGTAGCGCAGACCGACGCGAACCTCGTGCGCGGCCAGATCCTTCAGGCGCGAGGCGGCGCCGTAGGCGTCCTCCCCCGTCTTGGCGCGGCCGAGATCGACGTAGCGGTAGCTCGTGTCGAGGCTCAGGCCGTGGCCGATGTCGTAGGAGACGCCCCCGGTCAGTGCCCAGGCCAGCGAGGTGACGGAGCGGCTCGGACGACGCACGGCGTCGCGGAGGCCCGGGGGATTCCCGTCGCAGGTGTCGGTCAGGCAGGTCGTCTGGGTGTAGGCCTTGGTGAAGCCCTTGTCGGCGAAGCCCACGCCGACGCCGAGATAGGGGGTCAGCCCCCACCAGGTCCCGAGATCGGCGTAGACGGTCACGAGTCCGGTGAGGACGTCGAGCTTGCCGGCCTCGATGTTGTAGCCGTCCACGTATCGGGAGCCGGAGGAATAGGCGCTGTAGCGCGACCCGAGGCGCTGATCGATGGTGGCGTCGACGCGCAGCCAGTTGTTGAGGCGATAGCCGACGCCGCCGCCGTAGCCCGGCACCGTGTCGAGGTGCATCCGCTCGAGCGGGGTCAGCGGCGTGCCGTCGGCCGGCGGCCGGGTCGCGTCGCGGGGGCGCGCGTAGTCGCTCACCGTGGCATCCACCCGAAGGTACCAGCCCTCCCCGATGGCGACGGGCGCCGCTTGGGGCGGCGGCGGCGGTAGCAGATCCGCCGCCCGGGCCGCATTGGCCAGGCCTGCGCCGGTCAGCAGACCCGCGACGACCGTGACGGTAAAAGAATACGACCCGGCCATGACGCCCTCATACGCAAGACTACTTCTGGCCGGTCACGCGATGCTTGCCGTCGTGAAACTTGCCTTGGGCCTATACTGCGCTACAAATATTAGGGAGGGCTTAAGGCTAACGCCGCGTTGCCGACTTCCGGTCGGCCGGACCGGTCTTCGAGGCCGGGGTCGGCGCCCGGACATGCGAACGGGGGCGCGGATCTCGCGATCCGCACCCCCGCCCTGCCTCATCATCCAGATGCTGCCCAAGGGGCAGCCCAGATGCCGCCTGGAGAGCGGCCGATCAGTACTTGCGCACCAGGGGGGCCGGCTCGTGGTACTCGGCCACCGGGGCGATCACGCCGCCACCGAGCAGCCAGCGCATGCCGATCCGCACGTCGTGCGAGGTCACGTCCTTGACCTTGTAGAAGGCGCCGACGCAATCCGAGGTGTTGAAGCAGGTCACCGGGTTCGAAGACACGTGACCCAGGTTGAGGTAGCGATAGCCGAGCTCGAGCTTGAGGTTCGGTGTCACGCTGTAGCCGAGACCGGCCATGGCGGCCCAGGCGAAGGTGTTGGTGGTCTTGTCCTTGGCAATGCCGTAGCCGTACTGAGCTTCGCCGTAACCGCGATCGTTGAAGCCGGAGAGCTGATGGAAGGCGGTGCCGACGCCGCCGCCGACGAAGGGCGTTACGCCGTACCAGGTGCCGAGGTCCACGTAGCCGTTGGCCATGACGACCACCGAGGAGAGGTTGCCCTGATAGGCGTTGATGCCGCGGCAGCCGCCGACGTTGCAGTTCTCGCCGTAGCTGTCCTGGAACGTGATCTTTCCACCGCCGAGTATCGCGGCGGTGGAAAGATCACG
>NZ_BPQL01000139.1 GCF_022179225.1 Methylobacterium goesingense | reverse complement strand
CCGTCCTTTACTTGTCATGCGCTCTAATCTCTGGGCATCTGGCTATGATGTTGATGGAACTGACCAAACGTCGTTAGGCCAGTTTTCTGGTCGTGTTCAACAGACCTATAAACATTCTGTGCCGCGTTTCTTTGTTCCTGAGCATGGCACTATGTTTACTCTTGCGCTTGTTCGTTTTCCGCCTACTGCGACTAAAGAGATTCAGTACCTTAACGCTAAAGGTGCTTTGACTTATACCGATATTGCTGGCGACCCTGTTTTGTATGGCAACTTGCCGCCGCGTGAAATTTCTATGAAGGATGTTTTCCGTTCTGGTGATTCGTCTAAGAAGTTTAAGATTGCTGAGGGTCAGTGGTATCGTTATGCGCCTTCGTATGTTTCTCCTGCTTATCACCTTCTTGAAGGCTTCCCATTCATTCAGGAACCGCCTTCTGGTGATTTGCAAGAACGCGTACTTATTCGCCACCATGATTATGACCAGTGTTTCCAGTCCGTTCAGTTGTTGCAGTGGAATAGTCAGGTTAAATTTAATGTGACCGTTTATCGCAATCTGCCGACCACTCGCGATTCAATCATGACTTCGTGATAAAAGATTGAGTGTGAGGTTATAACGCCGAAGCGGTAAAAATTTTAATTTTTGCCGCTGAGGGGTTGACCAAGCGAAGCGCGGTAGGTTTTCTGCTTAGGAGTTTAATCATGTTTCAGACTTTTATTTCTCGCCATAATTCAAACTTTTTTTCTGATAAGCTGGTTCTCACTTCTGTTACTCCAGCTTCTTCGGCACCTGTTTTACAGACACCTAAAGCTACATCGTCAACGTTATATTTTGATAGTTTGACGGTTAATGCTGGTAATGGTGGTTTTCTTCATTGCATTCAGATGGATACATCTGTCAACGCCGCTAATCAGGTTGTTTCTGTTGGTGCTGATATTGCTTTTGATGCCGACCCTAAATTTTTTGCCTGTTTGGTTCGCTTTGAGTCTTCTTCGGTTCCGACTACCCTCCCGACTGCCTATGATGTTTATCCTTTGGATGGTCGCCATGATGGTGGTTATTATACCGTCAAGGACTGTGTGACTATTGACGTCCTTCCCCGTACGCCGGGCAATAATGTTTATGTTGGTTTCATGGTTTGGTCTAACTTTACCGCTACTAAATGCCGCGGATTGGTTTCGCTGAATCAGGTTATTAAAGAGATTATTTGTCTCCAGCCACTTAAGTGAGGTGATTTATGTTTGGTGCTATTGCTGGCGGTATTGCTTCTGCTCTTGCTGGTGGCGCCATGTCTAAATTGTTTGGAGGCGGTCAAAAAGCCGCCTCCGGTGGCATTCAAGGTGATGTGCTTGCTACCGATAACAATACTGTAGGCATGGGTGATGCTGGTATTAAATCTGCCATTCAAGGCTCTAATGTTCCTAACCCTGATGAGGCCGTCCCTAGTTTTGTTTCTGGTGCTATGGCTAAAGCTGGTAAAGGACTTCTTGAAGGTACGTTGCAGGCTGGCACTTCTGCCGTTTCTGATAAGTTGCTTGATTTGGTTGGACTTGGTGGCAAGTCTGCCGCTGATAAAGGAAAGGATACTCGTGATTATCTTGCTGCTGCATTTCCTGAGCTTAATGCTTGGGAGCGTGCTGGTGCTGATGCTTCCTCTGCTGGTATGGTTGACGCCGGATTTGAGAATCAAAAAGAGCTTACTAAAATGCAACTGGACAATCAGAAAGAGATTGCCGAGATGCAAAATGAGACTCAAAAAGAGATTGCTGGCATTCAGTCGGCGACTTCACGCCAGAATACGAAAGACCAGGTATATGCACAAAATGAGATGCTTGCTTATCAACAGAAGGAGTCTACTGCTCGCGTTGCGTCTATTATGGAAAACACCAATCTTTCCAAGCAACAGCAGGTTTCCGAGATTATGCGCCAAATGCTTACTCAAGCTCAAACGGCTGGTCAGTATTTTACCAATGACCAAATCAAAGAAATGACTCGCAAGGTTAGTGCTGAGGTTGACTTAGTTCATCAGCAAACGCAGAATCAGCGGTATGGCTCTTCTCATATTGGCGCTACTGCAAAGGATATTTCTAATGTCGTCACTGATGCTGCTTCTGGTGTGGTTGATATTTTTCATGGTATTGATAAAGCTGTTGCCGATACTTGGAACAATTTCTGGAAAGACGGTAAAGCTGATGGTATTGGCTCTAATTTGTCTAGGAAATAACCGTCAGGATTGACACCCTCCCAATTGTATGTTTTCATGCCTCCAAATCTTGGAGGCTTTTTTATGGTTCGTTCTTATTACCCTTCTGAATGTCACGCTGATTATTTTGACTTTGAGCGTATCGAGGCTCTTAAACCTGCTATTGAGGCTTGTGGCATTTCTACTCTTTCTCAATCCCCAATGCTTGGCTTCCATAAGCAGATGGATAACCGCATCAAGCTCTTGGAAGAGATTCTGTCTTTTCGTATGCAGGGCGTTGAGTTCGATAATGGTGATATGTATGTTGACGGCCATAAGGCTGCTTCTGACGTTCGTGATGAGTTTGTATCTGTTACTGAGAAGTTAATGGATGAATTGGCACAATGCTACAATGTGCTCCCCCAACTTGATATTAATAACACTATAGACCACCGCCCCGAAGGGGACGAAAAATGGTTTTTAGAGAACGAGAAGACGGTTACGCAGTTTTGCCGCAAGCTGGCTGCTGAACGCCCTCTTAAGGATATTCGCGATGAGTATAATTACCCCAAAAAGAAAGGTATTAAGGATGAGTGTTCAAGATTGCTGGAGGCCTCCACTATGAAATCGCGTAGAGGCTTTGCTATTCAGCGTTTGATGAATGCAATGCGACAGGCTCATGCTGATGGTTGGTTTATCGTTTTTGACACTCTCACGTTGGCTGACGACCGATTAGAGGCGTTTTATGATAATCCCAATGCTTTGCGTGACTATTTTCGTGATATTGGTCGTATGGTTCTTGCTGCCGAGGGTCGCAAGGCTAATGATTCACACGCCGACTGCTATCAGTATTTTTGTGTGCCTGAGTATGGTACAGCTAATGGCCGTCTTCATTTCCATGCGGTGCACTTTATGCGGACACTTCCTACAGGTAGCGTTGACCCTAATTTTGGTCGTCGGGTACGCAATCGCCGCCAGTTAAATAGCTTGCAAAATACGTGGCCTTATGGTTACAGTATGCCCATCGCAGTTCGCTACACGCAGGACGCTTTTTCACGTTCTGGTTGGTTGTGGCCTGTTGATGCTAAAGGTGAGCCGCTTAAAGCTACCAGTTATATGGCTGTTGGTTTCTATGTGGCTAAATACGTTAACAAAAAGTCAGATATGGACCTTGCTGCTAAAGGTCTAGGAGCTAAAGAATGGAACAACTCACTAAAAACCAAGCTGTCGCTACTTCCCAAGAAGCTGTTCAGAATCAGAATGAGCCGCAACTTCGGGATGAAAATGCTCACAATGACAAATCTGTCCACGGAGTGCTTAATCCAACTTACCAAGCTGGGTTACGACGCGACGCCGTTCAACCAGATATTGAAGCAGAACGCAAAAAGAGAGATGAGATTGAGGCTGGGAAAAGTTACTGTAGCCGACGTTTTGGCGGCGCAACCTGTGACGACAAATCTGCTCAAATTTATGCGCGCTTCGATAAAAATGATTGGCGTATCCAACCTGCAGAGTTTTATCGCTTCCATGACGCAGAAGTTAACACTTTCGGATATTTCTGATGAGTCGAAAAATTATCTTGATAAAGCAGGAATTACTACTGCTTGTTTACGAATTAAATCGAAGTGGACTGCTGGCGGAAAATGAGAAAATTCGACCTATCCTTGCGCAGCTCGAGAAGCTCTTACTTTGCGACCTTTCGCCATCAACTAACGATTCTGTCAAAAACTGACGCGTTGGATGAGGAGAAGTGGCTTAATATGCTTGGCACGTTCGTCAAGGACTGGTTTAGATATGAGTCACATTTTGTTCATGGTAGAGATTCTCTTGTTGACATTTTAAAAGAGCGTGGATTACTATCTGAGTCCGATGCTGTTCAACCACTAATAGGTAAGAAATCATGAGTCAAGTTACTGAACAATCCGTACGTTTCCAGACCGCTTTGGCCTCTATTAAGCTCATTCAGGCTTCTGCCGTTTTGGATTTAACCGAAGATGATTTCGATTTTCTGACGAGTAACAAAGTTTGGATTGCTACTGACCGCTCTCGTGCTCGTCGCTGCGTTGAGGCTTGCGTTTATGGTACGCTGGACTTTGTAGGATACCCTCGCTTTCCTGCTCCTGTTGAGTTTATTGCTGCCGTCATTGCTTATTATGTTCATCCCGTCAACATTCAAACGGCCTGTCTCATCATGGAAGGCGCTGAATTTACGGAAAACATTATTAATGGCGTCGAGCGTCCGGTTAAAGCCGCTGAATTGTTCGCGTTTACCTTGCGTGTACGCGCAGGAAACACTGACGTTCTTACTGACGCAGAAGAAAACGTGCGTCAAAAATTACGTGCAGAAGGAGTGATGTAATGTCTAAAGGTAAAAAACGTTCTGGCGCTCGCCCTGGTCGTCCGCAGCCGTTGCGAGGTACTAAAGGCAAGCGTAAAGGCGCTCGTCTTTGGTATGTAGGTGGTCAACAATTTTAATTGCAGGGGCTTCGGCCCCTTACTTGAGGATAAATTATGTCTAATATTCAAACTGGCGCCGAGCGTATGCCGCATGACCTTTCCCATCTTGGCTTCCTTGCTGGTCAGATTGGTCGTCTTATTACCATTTCAACTACTCCGGTTATCGCTGGCGACTCCTTCGAGATGGACGCCGTTGGCGCTCTCCGTCTTTCTCCATTGCGTCGTGGCCTTGCTATTGACTCTACTGTAGACATTTTTACTTTTTATGTCCCTCATCGTCACGTTTATGGTGAACAGTGGATTAAGTTCATGAAGGATGGTGTTAATGCCACTCCTCTCCCGACTGTTAACACTACTGGTTATATTGACCATGCCGCTTTTCTTGGCACGATTAACCCTGATACCAATAAAATCCCTAAGCATTTGTTTCAGGGTTATTTGAATATCTATAACAACTATTTTAAAGCGCCGTGGATGCCTGACCGTACCGAGGCTAACCCTAATGAGCTTAATCAAGATGATGCTCGTTATGGTTTCCGTTGCTGCCATCTCAAAAACATTTGGACTGCTCCGCTTCCTCCTGAGACTGAGCTTTCTCGCCAAATGACGACTTCTACCACATCTATTGACATTATGGGTCTGCAAGCTGCTTATGCTAATTTGCATACTGACCAAGAACGTGATTACTTCATGCAGCGTTACCATGATGTTATTTCTTCATTTGGAGGTAAAACCTCTTATGACGCTGACAA
>NZ_BPQL01000138.1 GCF_022179225.1 Methylobacterium goesingense | reverse complement strand
ATGCGGAAGTCGAGAGCGTAGTCGCCCACCTCAAGCGCCAGGGCCGGCCCTCCTACCTCGAGGCCGTCACGGCCGACGAGGACGGTGCGTCGGGGTCTAAGGGCGATGAGATCGAGGTCGACGGCGCGGTCTTCGACCAGGGCAGCTTCGGCGAGGCCGGTGGAGACCTCTACGATCAGGCGGTGCAGGTGGTGCTGCGGGACAAGAAGGCGTCCACCTCCTACATCCAGCGCCGCCTGCAGATCGGCTACAACCGCGCCGCGTCGCTGATGGAGCGGATGGAGGTCGAGGGCATCGTCGGCCCGGCCAATCACGCCGGCAAGCGCGAGATCCTGATCGAGGCGGACCCGCACCAGGGGTAGAGACGCTTCCCGGCGGCGTCGATGGGGAGGCTTATGCGGCGCGCCTCATGGATCGACGGTGAAGCGATAGGTCGTGCTAGCGCGGAACGTCTCATCCGGCCGCAATACGGTGCTGGGGAAATTTGGGTGGTTCGGCGCATCCGGAAACCCCTGCGCCTCGAAGCAGACGCCGTCGCCCGCCCGGTAGAGGCCTCCGCCCGTGCCCGTCACCGTCCCGTCGAGCATGTTGGCGGTGTAGAGCTGAAGCCCGGGCTGGGTGGTCGCCACGCAGAGGCGACGCCCGCTCGACGGATCGACCGCCTCCGCCACCGTCCGCAGGGTACCGTCGCCCCCGACGACGTAGGTGTGATCGTATCCGTGCGCCAAGGCGAGTTGCGGGTGCGCCTCCCGGATGCGCGCACCGAGAGGCGTCGGCTTGCGGAAGTCGAACGGCGTTTCGGAGACGGAAAGAATCGTACCGGTCGGGATCTGCTCGGCGTCCGTCTCGAGGATGGAGTCGGCCGCGATGGAAACGCTGTGGCCGAGGACACTACCCGCGCCCTCGCCCGCGAGGTTGAAATAGCTGTGGTTGGTCAGGTTGAGAATCGTCGCCCGGTCCGTGGTGGCGGTGTAATCGACGGCGAGGGTATCATCCGCGTGCAGGCTGTAGGTGACCGTCACGTCGAGGTTGCCTGGAAAATCCTGCTCGCCGTCGGGTGATCGGTAGGCCAGGGTGAGGCGGTGCGCCTCGGCGCGCTCCACCCGCCAGACCCGCCGGTCGAACCCTTCCGGGCCACCATGCATTGTGTTGCGCCCTTCGTTCACCGGCAGCCGATGATTCCGGCCGTCGAGGCTGAAGCGGCCCTCCGCGATGCGGTTGGCGAAGCGCCCGATGAGGGCTCCGAAATGGGCGTCGCTCGCCTCGTATCCGGCGAGATCCCGCGCGCCGAGGACGATGTTCGCGCGGCGGCCGTCCCGGCCTGGAACCTCGATGCGCCGGACGATCCCGCCGTAATCGAGAATCTGCACCCGCACGGCGCCCCGCGCCAGGGTGTGGACTGTGACGGCCTCGCCCGCCCTGGTCCGACCGAACGGCTCTGCCTGCATGGAATCACCCCGGCTCAACGGCGACGGCTCAACGCGCGAGCCCGGCCTCCGGCGCCGGAACCGGATGGTCCGCATCCTCGAAATCCCCGGAGCGCTGCATCCGGTGGAGCCGCGCATAGGCCTCGCCGGAGGCGAGCAGGGCATCGTGGGTTCCGCTCTCGACGATCCGGCCGGCCTCCATGACGACGATGCGGTCGGCGTTGCGGACGGTGGAGAGTCGGTGCGCGATCACCAGCGTCGTGCGCCCCGCCATCAGGCGCAGGAGGGCCGACTGGACGAGGCGTTCGGACTCGGAATCGAGGGCGCTCGTTGCCTCGTCGAGGAGGAGGATCGGCGCGTCCTTGAGAAAGGCGCGGGCGAGCGAGATGCGCTGGCGCTCGCCCCCCGACAGGCGCCCACCCGAAGGGCCGACGGCGAAATCGTAGCCTTCCGGCAGGCGGCTGATGAAGCCGTGCGCCGCCGCCGCTTCGGCCGCAGCCTCGATCTCCGCGCGGCTGGCGCCCGGACGCCCGAAGCCGATATTCGCCGCGATCGTATCGTCGAACAGAACGATGTCCTGTGAGACCACCGCCACAGCGGCCCTGAGGGAGCCGAGGGTGACGGACCGAATGTCCTGACCGTCGATACTGACCGCGCCTTCGGTGACGTCGTAGAGGCGCGGCACGAGGTTGAGCAGGGAAGATTTCCCCGACCCGGAGCGGCCGACCAGCGCGACCGTCGCCCCGGCCGGGACGGTCAGGTCGATGCCCTCGAGCGCCGGCGCATCGGCGCGGTAGCGGAACCGGACGTCCGTGAAGCGGATCTCGCCGCCCGCCATCCGGAGGGGGCGTGCGTCGGCGGGTTCGCGGATCTGGGGCGCCTCGTCCATCAGGGCGAAGTAGCGCTGCAAGGCGGCGCCGGCCTCCTGCAGGATGGCGTTGAGGGATCCGAGGGTGCGGATCGGTTGCGACGCGAGGAGGAGTGCCGTGACGTAGCCGGTGAAGTCGCCCACCGTCCGGTCGCCCGAGGTCACCCGCTGGCCGACGAGGGCCAGCACCGCCGCCACCGCGAAGCCGCCGCCGATCTCGAGGAGCGGGTCGAGGCGCCCGCGCGCGTTGGCGGCCTTCATCTTCAGGCGGCGCACCTCCTCGAAGGCGCCCTCGGCCCGGCCCTTCAGGTAGCCTTCGAGGGCGTAGGTCTTGGCGATGCGCGCGCCCTGCAGGCTCTCGGTGATGAGGCTGGCCGTTAGCCCCATGCGCTCCTGCGTGCTGGTCGAGACCCGACGCAGCTTCTTGCCGACCCGGCCGATCGGGCCTGCCACGAAGGGCACCACCACGCCGGCCACGAGGGTGAGGACCGGGTCCATCCACAGAAGCGCGGCCACCAGGGCGATCAGCATCGCGATGTCGCGCAGGAGCACCGTGGAGATGCGGGTCAGGGCCTCCTTGATGAAGGCGAAATCCGTGGTGAAGCGCTGCGTGAACGCCGCCGGGCTCTCGCGGCCGAGCTGCGCGAGATCGGAGTCGATGAGGTGCCCGTAGAGGGCGGCCTGCATGTCGGCCTCGACGCGGGTGACGACCCGGTTGGTCAGCACCGTCTGGCCGAACAGCGCGAAGCCGCGGATCGACGTGATGGCGATGACGATGATCGGCGCGTAGGCGAGGGCCGCCAGGTCCTTCTTGTCGAAGGCGTCGAAGGCGAGCTTGATCAACGTCGGATAGAGGCCCGTGGCCGCCCCCACGATAGCGATGAGCACGAGCACCACCGCCAGCGTCGCCCGGTGGGGGCGGAGCCAGATCCTCCAGACCCGCGCCAGGAGGGGCAGGATGTCGGTCTTGGGAAGCGCCCGTCGCGCCATGCTGATCCGCTCTTTCCGTCTGCGTGAGGCCGTGCGCCGCGATGCTGCGGGGTGTTTGCGTCCCTGCTCGCGGCAGATCAAGCGAAAGCCGAATGGCTTGGAAATGTGATAATGTTACAGTATTGGCTGGCGGACCCGTCACAAGGATCCGTCGATGTCGTCCTGGCGCCCATTCCCGCGCATCCTGCTCCTCGCCCTTCTGGTCCTCGGTTGCGGCGGACGGGCCCTCGCAGACGCGCCCAAGCTGAAAGCCGTGGCGACGTTCTCGATCCTCGGGGACCTCGTGGCGCAGGTCGGCGGCGACCGGGTCGCCGTCACCACCCTGGTCCAGCCGAACGCCGATGCGCACGGCTACACCCCGGCGCCGAGCGATGCCCGCACCCTCGCGGAGGCGCGGATCGTCGTCGTGAACGGACTGGGGCTCGAGGGCTGGATCGATCGCCTGATCAAAGCCTCGGGCACCCGTGCCCCGGTCGTCGTCGCCTCGGCCGGCATCAAGCCGATCGAGGCCAGCGACGACGACCACGGCCATGGCCATGCGCACCACGACGATCCCCATGCCTGGCAGAACGTCGCCAACGTCAAGCGCTACGTCACCAACATCCGGGACGCCCTGGTGCGGGTCGATCCGGAGCACGCGGGCACCTATGCGGACAACGCGAAGACCTATCTCGCCACCCTCGACGATCTCGACGCGGAGGTGCGCGCGGCGATCGCCGCCATCCCGAGCGCCCAGCGCCGGGTGATCACCACGCACGATGCCTTCGGCTACTTCACGGCGGCCTATGGCCTGAGCTTCATCGCCCCCCAGGGTGTCTCGACGGACAGCGAGGCGAGCCCACGCGACGTCGCCCGGATCATCCGCCAGATCCGCCAGGAGAAGGTCCCGGCCGTGTTCCTCGAGAACATCGCCGATCCGCGCCTGATGCAGCAGATCGCCCGCGAGAGTGGGGCCGCCATCGGCGGCAAGGTGTTCTCGGACGCCCTGTCGGGGCCGGATGGACCGGCTGCGAACTACGTGATGATGATGCGCAACAACGTCTCGGCCTTCACCGCGGCTCTGCGGAAGCCGTGATGCCTCAGCCGCCGGTCATCGGTGGG
Organism: Methylobacterium goesingense; assembly: GCF_022179225.1. Taxonomy (GTDB): domain Bacteria; phylum Pseudomonadota; class Alphaproteobacteria; order Rhizobiales; family Beijerinckiaceae; genus Methylobacterium; species Methylobacterium goesingense. The sequence continues at coordinate 5,892 of NZ_BPQL01000138.1, read as the reverse complement.
AAGAAGGCAATCTCGGAAGCGCCCGCGATGGGCGCATCCGGCTTGGCGTGGACGCGGTCGATGGCGGCCCGCACGAGGCCGTTGATTTCGAAGGCGTACGCATATTCCTCGCCGCGTTCCCGCAGCCACGCCACCAGATCCGCCACCGTGACAAGGCCGGCGGGCAGGTCGATTGTTTCCTCGGCCTTGCCGACACGCTCGCGCACCCAGGCGAAATAGACGAGCTTCATGGAAATGCTGCCCTTCAGCGCGGATCGTCGATGACGTGCTTGATGCCCGCCCGCATGTAGTCCCAACCGGTGTAGAGCGTCAGGGCGGCGGCGAGCCACAGCAGCACCGCGCCGGTCCAGACGGTGCCGGGCAGGATGGACTCGCCGGCCGGACCCGCCACGAGGAAGCCGATGGCGACGAGCTGGACCGTGGTCTTCCACTTGGCGACCTTGCTCACAGGCACACCGACCTTCAATTCGGCCAGGTATTCCCGCAGGCCCGAGACCAGGATCTCCCGGCACAGGATCACGATGGCGGCCCACAGCGTCCAGCCATGGATGGTGTTGTCGGCTGCCAGCATCAGCAGGCAGGCGGCCACCAGAAGCTTGTCGGCGATCGGATCGAGCATGCGTCCGAGCGCCGAACTCTGGTCGTAGGTCCGCGCCACGTAGCCGTCGAGATAGTCCGTGATGGCCGCCAGGATGTAGACGCCCAGCGCCCCGAAGCGCGCCCCGGGCTCGGTCGGCCAATACAGCAGGGCGACCACCACCGGGACCGCCACGAGGCGCCCGTAGGTCAGGCAGTTCGCCAACGTCCAGGCGGGCGAGCGGCGTCGGGTGAGGACGGGATTCATCGAAGGCGTGAAACCATGAGCGGGGGTGGGGGTCAACCGCGCGGACGAGGTGTCGTCCTCAGGTCTGCGTATGGAAGAAGTCATAGACGGCTCGGGCGGTGGCGGCATTCACACCCGGCGTCTTCGCCAGATCCTCGAAGGCGGCGCGCTGGATCGCCTTCACGGTTCCGAAATGGTGAAGCAGGGCGCGCTTCCGGCTCGGGCCGATGCCGGCGATCTCGTCCAGCGGATTCTTCACCATCTCGCGCTTGCGCTTGGCGCGGTGCGTGCCGATGGCGAAGCGGTGGGCCTCGTCGCGCAGGCGCTGGACGAAGTAGAGCGTCGGGTCGCGGGGCGGCAGCTTGAAGGGTGGGCGACCGGGGACGAAGAAGGTCTCGCGGCCTGCGTCGCGGTCGCGCCCCTTGGCGATTCCCACCAGGGAGACGTCGGTGACGCCGATCTCCTCCAGGGCGGTCCGTGCCGCATCGAGCTGGCCCTTGCCGCCGTCGATGAGCACGAGGTCGGGCCAGGGCGGCAGGGTGTCGCTCTCCGGGGCCGCCTCGATCGCGGGCTCCGGCACGCCGCCCTCGCTCGCGGCGATCGCGGCCTCCCGCGCGGTGCGCGGGTTCTCCTTGACCAGCCGCTTGAAGCGGCGCTGCAGCACCTCGCGCATCATCCCGTAATCGTCGCCCGGGGTCAGCTCCTCCGACTTGATGTTGAAGGTGCGGTAATGCTGCTTCGCGAAGCCCGTCGGCCCGGCGACGATCATGCCGCCGACGGCGTTCGTGCCCATGATGTGCGAGTTGTCGTAGACCTCGATGCGCCGGGGTGCCGCGGGCAATCCGAACGATTGCCCCAGGGCGGTGAGGAGCTTGCCCTGCGAGGCGGTGTCGGCGAGGCGCCTGCCGAGCGCCTCCTTGGCATTCCGCTGGGCGTACTCGACGAGGTTCTTGCGCTCGCCGCGCTGCGGCTGATGGATGTCGACCCGGTACTCGGTGCGGCTCGAGAGGGCGGCCGCCAGGAGCTCGGCATCCTCGATCGCGTGGCTGACGAGAACGATGCGCGGGGCCGGCTTGTCGTCGTAGAACTGCCCGATGAACGAGGCCAGCACCTCGTCCGGCGTCATGGTGCGATCGGCCTTCGGGAAATAGGCGCGGTTGCCCCAGTTCTGGAAGTTGCGGAAGAAGAACACCTCGATGCAGAACTGGCCGGCCTGTTCGTCGAGGGCGAAGACGTCCGCTTCCTCGACGCCTTGGGTGTTCACCCCTTGCGTCCCCTGGATCGCCGAGAGCGCCGCGATGCGGTCGCGGAAGCGCGCGGCCCGCTCGAACTCCATGGTCTCGGAGGCTGCCTGCATCTCCTCCCGCATGCGGTCCTTCACGGCGTTCGACTTGCCGGCGAGGAAGCTCTTGGCGCTGTCGGCGAGCCCCTGGTAATCGGCCAGATCGATCTCGCCCGTGCAGGGGCCCGAGCAGCGCTTGATCTGGTAGAGCAGGCAGGGCCGAGTGCGGTTCTCGTAATAGCTGTCGGTGCAGGTGCGTAGCAGGAACGCGCGCTGGAGGGCGTTCACGGTTCTGTTCACCGCCCAGACGCTGGCGAAGGGGCCGTAATAGCTCCCCTTGCGGCGCCGGGCGCCGCGATGCTTGACGATCTGCGGCGCTTCCGAGTCGGCCGTGACGAGAATGTAGGGGAACGACTTATCGTCCCGCATCAACACGTTGAAGCGCGGCTTCAACTGCTTGATGAGGTTGGCCTCGAGGAGCAGCGCCTCGGTCTCGGTGGCGGTGGTGACGAACTCCATCGCCGCCGTCTGCGAGATCATGCGGGCAATTCGGTTGGAATGCGCCTGACCGCGCGCATAGGAGCCGACCCGGGCCTTCAGGTTCTTGGCCTTGCCGACGTAGAGCACGTCGCCCTTGTCGTCGAACATCCGGTACACGCCCGGCGAGGTCGGCAGGGTGGTCCAGAACCGCCGGATCACCTCGGTGCCGGCCTTGACGGCGCCCTCCTCGAAATCGAAGTCGATCTCGGGAGCGTCGTCGGCCTGAGCGTGATCCTGCGCCTCCTCGGCGGCGTCCTCCCGGAACCCATCCTGGTCGTCGAAGCCGTCCGGGGGCAGATCTTTCGCGGATCGGTCTTTCGAGGGGGCGCGGCTCATGCCGCTGACTTAAGCCTCGCATCTCGGGGAGGGAAGGGGCGGCCGGATGCCGGCGCCCCGCCCCAATCAGTCGAACAGCGCGTCGATGTCGCCCTGGTCGACGTGGCCGATGTCGTCGGCGAGCCGTGGCCCGTTGAGGAGCGAGGTCTCGTCGTCGATATCCACCTGCGCGGGTCCGACGCCGATCAGATCGCTGAAATTGTCGAGGCCGCCCCAGGCCTCGATCATTCGGTCGAGATGCTCCTCGATGAACTTCAGGACGCCGACGATCTTGTTGATGCGCTGGCCGGTGAGATCCTGGAAGTTGCAGGCCTCGAAGGCGACCACGACGCGATCGAGGATCGCGTCGATGTTCTCGCGTCCCGCCATGCTGGTGCTCATGGCCCGCAGCATGCTGGCGTTGGTCTCGATCTCCTCGATGGCCCCCAGGATGGTACTGGTGGCGCGCTCGGTGGAATCGACGACGGCGTCGAGTTCGCCCGCGACCCGGCGCATGCCCTTGCCGGTGTTCTCGGACCGATAGAGCGTCGCGATCTCCTGCTTGGTGCGCGTGATCGCGTCTTTCATCACGTCGAGCTCGGAGCGCATGGCGAAGGCCTCGTTCAGCTCGCGCCGACAGGCTTCGATGGTCTCGACGGTGCTCGTCTGCGTCGCCTTCCGCAGATCCTGAATCGCCGAGAGAATCTCTTCGAGGCGCTTGTTGCTCAGGTCGACCGCATCGGCGGAGGCGCCCGCCTCGACCCGTCCGGCCGGGGGCGCCAGCCCGAGGCTGTCCTCGATGCGGTAACGTTTCATGGTCATCGGATGCGATCAGCCGGCAGGAGGGAAGCCGGGTGAAGGTGAACCGAACAGATTGCCATTTCTTGAACGTGGCAACGCACCGGCAACCTTTACCGGACGTTCACGCTGGTTTCGCACAGGTGTTCGCCGCAGGTCCCGCAGAGGACGATTCACCACGTTCCTTCACCGTGTGCTCGCCAGCGCGTCCAATCCTGTCCCGGTGTCGCCCCCTCGCGGGGTGGGAACGGTTGGCGGAGCGGTGACGGTGATGCGGTTCAAGGAATGCGTGGCTGCAGTCTGCCTGGTGGCGGGGCTCGCGGCGCAGGGCGCGCAGGCCCAAACGTCGGGTACGGAGCGCGGCGCCTATGGCGGCGGGTTCATCGAGTTCCTGATGAGCGACCAGCGCGGGTCCGTCGCGCCGCGACCCGTGCGCGCCCCGCTCGGCGACGACGGGGTGCTGCCCCGTCATGCCTCGGCCTACGGATATGGCGGACCCGGTAGTCCGCGCCTCCTGAATTCCGGCGAACGCGTCCCCGAGGCGCTAGCCCCCCGCGTGGCCCACGCGCCGGCTCAGGCACCCGTTCGGCTCGCCGCCCTGCCGCCGGACCGCGCGGTCGAGCCCGCCGTCGAAGCGATCACGCGCGCACCCGATGCCCGATACGCCAGGCAGGTGGTGGCCTATGATGGACCGCAGCGGCCCGGAACGATCGTGGTCGATACCCCCGCCAAGTACCTCTACCTGGTGCAGCCCGGTCGCCAGGCGATCCGCTACGGCATTGGCGTCGGCCGGCCCGGTTTCGCCTGGTCGGGCCTGAAGACGATCAGTCAGAAGCGGGAATGGCCGGATTGGACGCCGCCGGAGGAGATGATCCGCCGCAGGCCGGACCTGCCGCGACACATGGCGGGCGGACCCACCAATCCCCTCGGCGCGCGCGCGCTCTATCTCGGCTCGTCGCTCTACCGGATTCACGGGACGAACGAGCCACACACGATCGGACAGAACGTCTCGTCGGGCTGCATCCGCATGATGAACGAGGACGTCATCGACTTGTACGAGCGCACGCCGGTCGGCACACGCGTCGAAGTGCTCTGACGTCCGCGCATTAAAAAAGAGCCGGCACCCCGTTCGAGGTGCCGGCCCGGTTCTGGATCAGACCCAGTCGTCGTCGCCGCCGCCGCCGAGGTCGCCGCCGAAATCGCCGCCGGCATCATCCGCGAAGGACGCGTCCTGGAAGCCGTCGTTGCCGCCGCCGAGAGCCGCGCCGAGATCGTTGTTCCCGCCAAAGCCCGCCGCATCCGCGCCCGACGTACCGCCGAGGCCCGCGGCAGCGGCGCTGCCGAGCTGCGAATGGCCACCCGCGAAGGCATTCGAGAGAGCGCTGCCGAGCAGCATGCCGCCGGCGGCGCCAGCCGCCATCGGCAGGGCGGTCGCCATGAATCCACCGCCACGCGCCGGCGCGGCCTGCTGGCCGGCCCAGGGGCCACCCTGCTGCGGTCCGCCGTAACCAGGCTGCTGCCCGTAACCCGGCTGCGGCTGCCCGTATCCGGGCTGCCCGCCCTGGTTGCCCCAGGCTCCACCCTGCCGCGGCGGCTCGGGCTGGCGGGAGGAACCGCCGCCGAAGATGCTCGACAGGAAGCCGCCGCCGCCCTGGGGCTGCTGCTGCTGGCCGGAGCGGCGCAGCTGCTCGAGCTGCTCGTTCAGGCTCTTGATCGCCTCTTCCTGCACGTAGATGAGCTGCGCCATCGCGTAGGGCGCGTAGGGCTGGGCCCGGATTTTCTCGGCAATGAAGCGCTCGGCTTCCGCGTCGCGGGGCTGGCTCGAAGCCTGCTCCAGGCGCTGGAAAATGCCGCCGATGACGTCGCGTTCTTCGCTGTTCATGGAGTTGTCCTCCTGGGGCAAGCCGGCGGGGTATCGACCCGCTCAGGCGGGTCACAGATGGGGGTGCCGCCGGCCTTTGTCAGGGGTTCAACGCAAACTTTGCCGTCCCGGATGCATCGATCCGCCGAGAATGTGAGCGCCTGCGCGCAGGAACGCCGACGAAACGGGGGCGTCGAAACAAGAAGAGCCCGGCCGCGTGGCGGCCGGGCTCTTTGCTGTTTTCGGCAGGTCCTGCGCGGACCGGGGTCGGCC
>NZ_BPQL01000137.1 GCF_022179225.1 Methylobacterium goesingense | reverse complement strand
GCGCCCGCCTTCTTGGCGCAGGACCGTGACGCTGCGCAGGACCCGGATGGCGAGGGCGAGCAGCACCGCCCCCGAGACCAAGGACAGCACGGCCACGTTCGACCAGGCCCTGGCCAGGTCGGTCCCCCACCCCGCCACCAGGGTCCCATAGGTGAGGTGCACGGTGGCGACCCCGAGGCCGGTCGGGAGGCCGCCCGCCAGGGTACGCTGGACGCAGAGCAGGCTGGTCGGGCCGATCGGCGCGGCGATGGACAGGCCGAGGCTCGCGCCGGCGAGCAGGGCCGTTGTGATGACGCTCATGGCGCGACGAACGCGCCTAGTTGGCCTTGGCGCCGTCATCCTCGGAGCGCGCGCGCGAAGACCCGCCCGCCCGTGGGTCCACCGATGCGAGGTTCGCGTCCGAGCAACCGATCTGCGCCCGCTCCAGGGCCGACGAGGCCTGCGCGCAGGCGATGTCGGGCATATCGTTCAACTCGTCAGCCGGTGCAGCGGTGCAGCAGACAGCGACGATCGAGCAGGCAATCAGCAGTCTCATGGCGGGTTCCTCCAATTGAGGACAGTGTAGGGACGGCCCGGAAACCGGCATCCCTCGTCCGGCGGACGGTGACGTCATCGCGGTCTTGGGCGGCCGAGGCCGGGAGCGATCCGGACGAACCGGCGCGGGCGCCGGCCGAAAAGCACGGCCGTTTCAATGAGTTCCTACTTTGCGATCCAGGCCCGGGATGTCCCCGCCTTCATCGCATTTCGCACCGAGGTGGCGTCGCGCAAGCACCGGCAAGGCCCCACGCGCATCGGGCCCGCTATGCACATCCCCCGTTTGGAGGATGCCTCTGTCGATTTTGGACTGGTATTGGACTGACTACGATCAGCCAGTTCAGCTTGGGGCGGTCCGTGCACGAAGCTCTCATCGATCGGATCTACGAGGCTGCCGGCACGCCGGAACTCTGGCCCGACGTCCTCCAGTGCCTCGCGGACACGGCGAAGTCGGATGGCGGCGTGCTCACGGTGCTTCCCCCGGTCGGACGGCCCCGCTGGATCGTCTCTCCGACCCTCCAGAACCGGATACGGCAGCACACGGTGACGTCGTGGCGCGGCAACGAGCGCCTGGCACAGTGGCGCGCGCATGCCGAAGCGGGTTTCGTGCGCGATGTGGATCTGATGCCGGCCTTCCTCGACGCAGGGCGCTGCCAGGCCGAGGCGCGATCCTGGCAGGTGGGCACGACGATCCCACTGCCCAGCGGCGAGGTCGCGATCGTCACGGTCGAGCGCCATGCGGATGCGGGACCGCACGACGCCGGTCTCCTGCCGCGCTTGAACGCGTTGCGGCCCCACCTCGTCCGCGCCTGCCAGCTCAGCGCCCAGTTCGGCTCCGAGCGCGCGCGCGTCACCGCATCGGCGCTGAACCGGATCGGTCTCCCGGCCGCGATCCTGTCGGCGTCCGGGCGCGCGCTGACGATGAACGCCCGCCTCCAGGAACGGGACGAGGTCCTACCCAGCGGTCACAACGGCGGCGTCGTGTTCAAGAGTCTGACCAACGGCAAACTTCTGCAGGATGCGATCGGCAATGTCGTCCAGGGCCGCAGCCTCGCGCAGACCATGCCGGTGCGCACCTATGCGGGCCACCGCACGCACATCGCCCATATCCTCCGCTTCGACCGGCACGCCGACGACGTCTTCGACGAATCCGCCGTTCTCCTCGTCCTGGTGCAGGTGGGCGCGCGGGCGGCTCCGGATGACGCCCTCCTGCACCTCCTGTTCGACCTGACCCCGGCCGAGGCGCGCCTGCTCAAGGCCCTGGCCGGGGGCTTGCGCCTGCAATCCTACGCCGCAAGCGCCGGCGTGCAGACCAGCACGGTGCGCACCCAGCTCACGTCGATCTTCCACAAGACCGGCACCAAGCGGCAGGCGGAGCTACTCAGCATTATCGCCTCGCTCTCGATCTTCAGCGGGCAGCCGACGCATTGCTGAGATTCGCCGGGCGCAGGCGAGAGCCCGGCAGAGGAAGGAGCCGCGGTCAGGCCGGGGGCTCTTCCAGGAAGGCCTCAAGGGCACGCGCGCTCGGGAACGCATCCAAGGCCCCGAACCGGCAGGTAGCCAGCGCACCGCAGGCGGCCGCCTGTGTGAGAACGCTCTCCAGCGGCCTCCCGTCGAGCAGGCCTGCGATGAGGCCGGCCGCGAAGGCGTCGCCCGCACCCACGGTATCCACGGCCGCGACCGCGAAGGCCGGTTGCCGGAGGGGCGGCGAGCCCGGGCGGAACGCGACCGCACCCCGGACGCCCAGCGTCACGACGAGCAATTCGAGGCCACCGTCCAACAGGGCCGCGATGGCGGGCGTCGCGCTGCGTGCCTCTGCGATGCGGTCCGGATGACCAAGGCCGAGTTCGGCCGCCTCGACGGCGTTCAGGACGAGGATCGTCGTGTCGGCCAGAATCGCGGGGTCGAGGGCGCGAACGGGAGAGGGGTTGAGAAGGGTGCGGATGCCCCGAGCCCGCGACAGGGCGAAGGCCTCCCGGATGGGCGCATCCGGGGATTCGAAGGTCGCGGCGACGAGATCCGAGCCCTGCAGGCGCGGAGCGAAGTCCAAGACGTCCTCCGCCGTCAGGGCGAGGTTGGCGCCAAGGCAGACCGCGAGGCAGTTCTCGCCGGTCGGATCGATGAAGGCGACGCCGGCCCCCGTCGAGCCCGCATGGGGCACGAGCATGTCGGTGGAGAATCCGACCCGCGCGAAGGTCGACCGGACCACGGGAGAGAAGACATCCTCGCCGACGGAGAAGATCCCGTCCACGTCGAGGCCGAGGCGGTGCGCGGCCAGCGCGAGGTTGAAACCCTTCCCACCCGGCTCCGCGAGGAAGGCGGAACCTCCGAGGGACTCCCCGGCCTGCGGCAACCGTGCGACCTTCACCGAACAGGCGATCACGAAACTGCCTATGACGAAGACTCGCATGGAGCACCCCGGCCTGATCCGCTATGAATGTCTCGTACAGAAGGTCGATGAAACGTGCGCCGGAAAAATCGGACGGGACAAGGCGATGTCGAGCCGAATCTCACCGCCAGCGATCGCCCCTCGGTGCTGTCCCTCCTGCGGCTTCGGGACGATACCGCGATGCCCCTCTATCGCCAGATCGAGGGACAACTTCGCGACCTGATTCTGTCGGGCTCCCTGCCGCCGGGCGTCATCCTGCCAGCGGAACGACAGCTGGCCGACAGTCTCGGCGTCAGCCGCGTCACGGTCCAGCGCGCCTATGCGGAACTGAGCGAGGACGAGCTTCTCCTGCCGCGTGGTCGCTCCGGCTTCCTCGTGCGTCGCCGTCCGGAGCCGGTGCGGCCCGGCATGGACCGCCTCAAGGGCTTCACCGAGGAGATGCGGGAACTCGGTAAGGTGCCATCCTCGCGAATCCTGGAGCGCGCGGTTGCGGAGGACCGCTCGATCGCTTCGATCTTCGGCCTGCCGTCCACAGCCCCGTTCCTGAAGCTGACGCGGGTTCGCTCCGGCGACGGCGTGCCGATGTCGCGGGAGGTCGCGTGGTACAATATCCGGGCCGTGCCCGCCCTCGAAGGCGCCGACCTTTCGGGTTCGGTCTACGCTTTCCTGGCCCAGCACGAGACCGGCCGCCTCGTGCGCTGCGAGCAGACGGTGGAGGCGACCATGCCGACAGCGGCGGAATGCGAGATCTTCGCGTTCGAGAAGCCGCTGCCCTGCCTTCTGATCAAGCGGCACAGCTATAATCGGGACGCCGTCATGGTCGAGTATGTCGAGGGCCTGTTCCGGGGCGATGCCTATCGCTACCGGGTCGATCTGACCCGGTAGGTCGACGGGCCCACCCGGGTCACGCCATCACCGCAGAAGATTGGTCTTGGCCAAGTCGAGCACGGAATCCCCGCGCCCGCTCATCACGGCGCGCAGCACGTAGAGGCTGAAGCCCTTCACCTGCTTGCCGTCGATCTTCGGAGGCATCGAGAGTTCCTGCCGGGCGACCACGCAGTCGAGGAGGGCCGGCCCCGGATGGGCCATCACCTCGCGCACGCCCGCCTCCAGCTCGGCCGGATCCTCGACCCGGACGGCGTGGATCCCGGCGCCGCGCGCCATGGCGGCAAAGTCCGGGTTGTCGAGGGACACGCCCGTCTCGATGTAGCCGGCGGCCTTCATCTCCAACTCGACGAAGCCGAGGGTGCCGTTGTTGTAGACCACGATCTTGAGGGGCAGCTTGTGCTGCCGCAGGGTGAGAAGGTCGCCCATCAGCATGGCGAAACCGCCGTCGCCGGACAGCGAGACGACCTGCCGGTCGGGATAGGCCGATTGCGCCCCGATGCCTTGCGCCATGGCGTTGGCCATCGAGCCATGGACCCAGGAGCCGATGAGTCGGCGCCGGCCATTCATCTTGAGGTAGCGGGCCGCCCAGATCGTCGGGGTGCCGACATCGGCCGTGAACACCGCGTCATCGGTGGCCGCCTCGCTGACGAGCTTCGTCAGGTATTGCGGGTGAATCGGCTGCTTGGCCGATTTGAGACCGAACCAGCCCTTCGCCGGCGCGCCGGTCGCGAGGTCGTCGAGGTCCTCCCGCGCCTTGGCGTAGTGCTTCAAGGCGGCGTCGAGGTGCTTACGCTCGCGCTTAACGGTGAGCTTCGGCAACAGCGCCCGGAGGGTGTCGTCCACGTGGCCGACGAGGCCGAGATCGAGCTTGCACCGGCGCCCGAGCTGGCCGGGGCGGATGTCGACCTGAGCGACCTTCGCGTCCTGCGGGTAGAACTGCCGATAGGGAAAATCGGTGCCGAGCATCAGCAGCGTGTCGCAGGACATCATCGCGGCGTAGCCTGAGGAGAACCCGATCAGCCCCGTCATGCCGACGTCGTAGGGGTTGTCGTACTCGACCACATCCTTGCCGCCGAGCGCGTGGACGATCGGGCTCTTCAGAGCCTCGGCGAGCTGAAGCAGCTCGGCATGGGCCCCGGCGCAGCCGCGCCCGCACAGCAGGGTGATCCGCTCCGACCCGTTGAGGAGGTCGGCCAGCGCGTTCAGGTCGGTCTCGGTGGGGCGCACGACCGGCCTGGGCGGGATCAGCCCGGCATTGGGCGCCACGCCGCGGGACGGCGCATCCATCAGGGCGACGTCGCCGGGGATGATCACCACGGCGACGCCGGAGAGGCCGATCGCCGCCCGCATCGCGTTCTCGAGCACCTGCGGCAGTTGCGAGGCGTCGCCCACCATCTCGCAATAATGGCTGCACTCGCGGAACAGCTCCCCCGGATGCGTCTCCTGGAAGTAGCCCGAGCCGATCTCGGCGGTGGGAATGTGGGCCGCGATGGCCAGCACCGGGGTGCGGGTGCGGTGACAATCGTAGAGACCGTTGATGAGGTGGACGTGGCCGGGACCGCAGGAGCCGGCGCAAACCGCGAGCTTCCCGGAGAGCTGGCTGTCGGCCCCCGCCGCGAAGGCCGCCACCTCCTCGTGCCGGACATGCACCCAATCGATGGTGCCGCGCGCTCGAAGTGACTCGGTGAGGCCGTTCAGGCTGTCGCCGACGATGCCGTAGATGCGCTGGATGCCGGCCTGGTCGAGGGTGTCGACGATGAGGTCCGCGACGGTGACGATCTTCATGGGGCACGGGCTCCGGTTGTCACGAGCCGAACCTTCACCGTCGCGGGGAGTTCCACCGGGGCCGTGTCCCCGGCGCAAATCTGCCAAGCGGGGCGCACGCCGCGCGGGCGCTCCCGGGTCTTGCCCCTCAGCAGCTGAGGCGTCGACCTTCGTTGCGCCCGAACTTCCGGTAGTGGACGGCGGCCGAGGGCATCTGGCCATTCTCGACCGCGCGGCGGACATCGGGATTGCAGCGCAGATACTCACGCTCGTCGAATCCGTATTCCCGTCCACGATCGCGGCGCCCGCGACCGTCGTCGTCCGAGGCCCGGCGGCGGTCGTCGCGGTCGTCGTAGCGGGAGCCGCGCTCGCGATAGCCGTCGTCGCGCCCGTCGTAGCGGGAACCCCGGTCGCGGGAGCCGTAATCGCGGTCGCCGTAGGGCTGGGCGAGGGCCGGCCCCAACAGGGCGAGGCCGACCACCACCATTCCACCGAGCAGCTTCATGTCCCGTGTTCTCCGTGTTCGATGCGTTGGAACATCGCATGTACAGGTTTGGTTCGACAAATTCCTGCGTCCGATCACGTAGGGCCGCTCCGTGGTTCGCCCGCGCACGCGGCACGGAGCGATGGGCCGGCCTTGGCGCGAAGCGTGGCTGTGGCGGGGTCGCAACACCCCGAAAGCATCCAGACTTTGCCTTGGGAGCCCCCAGCCTCCGCCGCGATCCCGCCATAAACCGGGACCACCTCAGGAAGCGCGGTAAACGATAGTCCCCCCAACGATTTACCGCAGAGTTCAGACGCTTTCCGAGGTTCGGCTCCCGGGAGTCGCGCGCAAGCCCCACGGGGCACGCGCCGTCCCGTGCCCTCGGTCGCCCTGAAGTCAACCGAAGCGTATCAGGCCGGGGCGGCGAGATAGACGATGGACGCGCGTAAAACCGACAAGTCGAAGCTTCCGAGCCGCCATGTCACGGAGGGGCCCGAGCGCGCGCCCCACCGCTCGTATCTCTATGCCATGGGCCTGACGCGCGAGCAGATCCACCAGCCGCTGGTGGGCGTCGCCTCCTGCTGGAACGAGGCCGCCCCCTGCAACATCTCGCTGATGCGTCAGGCGCAGGCGGTGAAGAAGGGCGTCTCGGCCGCCAATGGGACTCCGCGCGAGTTCTGCACCATCACGGTCACCGACGGCATCGCCATGGGCCACGCCGGCATGCGCGCCTCGCTGCCCTCGCGCGAGGTCATCGCCGATTCCGTCGAGCTGACCATGCGCGGCCACGCCTACGACGCCCTCGTGGGACTAGCCGGCTGCGACAAGTCCCTGCCCGGCATGATGATGGCCATGGTGCGCCTCAACGTGCCGTCGATCTTCATCTACGGCGGCTCGATCCTGCCCGGCTCGTTCCGCGGCCGGCCGGTCACCGTGCAGGACCTGTTCGAGGCGGTGGGCAAGGTCGCCGTGGGTGACATGAGCCTCGACGATCTCGACGAGTTGGAGCAGGTCGCCTGCCCGTCGGCCGGGGCTTGCGGCGCGCAGTTCACCGCGAACACCATGGCCACCGTCTCCGAGGCCATGGGCCTCGCGCTGCCCTACTCGGCCGGCGCCCCGGCCCCCTACGAGATCCGCGACAAGTTCTGCATGACGGCGGGCGAAAAGGTGATGGAGCTCATCGCCAAGAACATCCGCCCGCGCGACATCGTCACCCGCAAGAGCCTGGAGAACGCGGCGGCCGCCGTCGCGGCCTCCGGTGGCTCCACCAACGCGGCCTTGCACCTGCCGGCGATCGCCCATGAATGCGGCATCAAGTTCGACCTGTTCGATGTCGCCCAGATCTTCAAGCGCACCCCCTACATCGCGGACCTGAAGCCGGGCGGACGCTACGTCGCCAAGGACATGTTCGAGGTCGGCGGCATCCCGCTCCTGATGAAGACGCTGCTCGACCACGGCTTCATGCACGGCGACTGCATGACGGTCACCGGCCGCACCATGGCGGAAAACATGGAGCGGGTGCACTGGAACCCGGACCAGGACGTCGTTCGCTCCGCCGCCACGCCCTTGACCCCCACCGGCGGCGTCGTCGGCCTGCGTGGCAATCTCGCCCCCGAGGGCGCCATCGTGAAGGTCGCGGGCATGTCGGAGGAGAAGCAGGTTTTCACCGGCCCGGCCCGGGTGTTCGACGGTGAGGAGGCCTGCTTCGAGGCGGTGCAGAAGCGCACCTACAAGGAAGGCGAGGTTCTGGTCATCCGCTACGAGGGCCCGAAGGGCGGCCCGGGGATGCGCGAGATGCTCTCCACCACGGCGGCGCTCTATGGCCAGGGCATGGGCGACAAGGTCGCGCTGATCACCGACGGGCGCTTCTCGGGCGCCACCCGCGGCTTCTGCGTCGGCCATGTCGGGCCCGAGGCGGCGGTCGGCGGCCCGATCGGCTTGATCCGGGACGGCGACGTCATCACCCTCGACGCGATCAAGGGCACCCTCGACGTGGCGGTCTCGGACGAGGAATTCGCCGCGCGCCGCGCCGCCTGGAGCCCGCGCACCAATTCGGCGACCTCCGGCTACCTCTGGAAGTATCAGCAGACCGTCGGTCCGGCGGTGAACGGCGCGGTGACCCATCCGGGCGGCGCCGAGGAGACGCACACCTATGCGGACATCTAGGACAGCCCACGGCCGCGCCATGCGGCCGGCGCGGGCCGCCCGGGATCGGCCGCTGGCGCGCCTGGGCCGGCGGCTCGCTGCGGCGGCCGGGCTCGTGATGCTGATGGGTACCCTGCCGGCGGCGGCCCTCGATGCCACCGCCCGGACTCCGGTGCCCAGCGGCAGCTACCGCAATGCCCGCGAGGCCTTGCGGATGGGCGTGCGCGACTACAATGCGGGCGACAAGGAAGGCGCCGCCCGCGCCCTCGAATACGCGGCCGACCAGGGTCATGCCCTGGCGCTGTGGAAGCTCGGCCGCATGTATGCCGAGGGCGACGGCGTTCCGCACGACGACCTCAAGGCTTTCGAGTTCTTCTCGCGCATCGCCGACGACACCACGGACGACGGGCCGGACGCCCAGAACTCGGGCGTGGTGGCCAGCGCCTTCACGGCTTTGGGCACCTATTTCCTCGACGGGATCAAGGGCACCTACGTGCGCCCGAATCCCGAGCGCGCCTACGACATGTTCAACTACGCAGCCTCGTATTTCGGGGATCCGAACGCGCAGTACAACCTCGGCCGGCTCTACCTCGACGGCACCGGCGTCGACACCGACGCGCGTCAGGCCGCACGCTGGTTCAACCTCGCCGCCGAGAAGGGCCATGCCCCCGCCCAGGCTTTGCTTGGCCAGATGCTGGTCAACGGACAGGGCGTACCGGCTCAGCGGGCCCGTGGCCTGATGTGGCTGTCCCTCGCCCGGGAGGCCGCACAGGGTCGCAAGGACGAGTGGATCATCGCCCTGTTCGACAAGGCCTGGGCGGCCGCGAACGAGGACGACCGCGCCGCCGCGATGGCGCAGGCCTCGCAGGCCACGACCCAGGTCACCGGCTCCGCACGCCGGCGCCGCTGACGCGCCCGCGGTGGCGATCGCGCCGGTCGCGTGGCTTAAACCCTCTCGTCCTGACGGCGAGGCTTCGCCCCTGCGCCTCCTGTCCACGGCAATCGGCTGAAAGCGGCATCGTCCTTCGACGCGCACGAGGATGCGAGCGCACGCAGAACGACCAAACAGCTCAGATTGCGTGCGATAAATTCGCGTCTGCAAATTTTTATTTCCGGCACAATACTTGATTAGTAATTCTGAAATGTTGCACGCCTTAAAGCGCTTCTGCGTGAAATCCTCTATAACTTGATGTACCATTACTTTTAATGTGTAGAGGCATTTTTCAGTGAACTGCCTCTCCGATCACAAGCAAGGGATACCGGTCGCCGGGCCCTGGCATGTAAAGCTCCGCCTCTGTACGGATAGGCAAATCAACACGCCTCGCTGCGCGTCGCCATCTGTTTCCTCGCACAGGTCCAGTCGCGTCGGATACGGTATTCGGGAGCCGACTCAATTTCTGGTCCTGTGTTCACTGATTCGTTGCCGGATTCTCCTGCGGATTTACCGGTACATCCGGCATCGCCGATCCGGCTTATTCAACCCAATCCGCCACGCCTGAGCACGATGACGCAGGACCTCGAGGCGATCGAAGCCTCCGGGCGCTTCAGCAACTATGGGCCCGTGAACACGCGGCTCGAGCAGGCATTGGTCCAAGACCTGTTCGGGGGAAACGGTGCCTGCGTCACTGTGTGCAACGCCACCCTTGGCCTGATACTGGCGATCCGCCAGTCCATCGATGCGTCGCGGATGCCGGCGGCGCGGCACGCGCCGGCCTACGCGCTCATGCCGGCCTTCACCTTCGCGGCCACGGCGCACGCGGCCCTTTGGTGTGGGCTGACGCCGCTCCTCTGCGATATCGACCCGAAATCCTGGATCGCCTGCCCGGAGGCGGAGCGCGCCCTGGTTGAGCGCTACGGCGAAGCCATCGCGGTGATCGTTCCTTGTACCACCTTCGGATGCCCCATCGATCGCCCGCACTACGAGCGTCTGGCGGCCTCGATCGGAGCCGCCATCGTCGTCGATGCGGCGGCGGCGGTGGGTACGCGAGACATGGACGGGCTGAGCGTGGGCACGGGCTGGCGCGCACCGAGCGTGTTCTCGATGCACGCGACCAAGCCCTTCGCCACCCTCGAGGGCGGGTTCGTCTACTCGGCCGACCTGGATTGCATCGAGGGTCTGCGCGCCATGGCCAATTTTGGTTTCGACGGCGCACGCTCGGCGATCATGCCTGGCCTCAATGCCAAGATGAACGAGGTGACGGCCGCCATGGGCCTGGCCCGGATCGAGGCGATGCCGGAGATCCTGCTTCATCGCGAGACGCTCGCGCAGGCCTATCGCGCGCTGCTGCCCGAACTGGCGTTCCAGGAGTGTCACGCCGTATCCCAGGCGCATGTCTTCCTGCCGGCCCTGTTGCCGCGCTCGGTGCCTGGCGGACGTGCCGCGGTGCTCCGCCGTGCCGCGCAGGCGGGCATCGAACTCGGGACGTATTACGCACCGCATCTGGGTGACCAACCCTATTTCCGGGAAACCTGCCTTCGGGGCGATCTGCCGATCACCGCCGATGTCAGCGCGCGGATCGTCTCCCTGCCCCTGCACGAGGGGCTAGCGCTGCAGGATGTCCGTCGCGTCGCGAACCTGATCAAGGAAGCCTGCCTGTGAGCACCACGCCGAACGCTCCGGAAACGGTGGCGCTCTACGATGCTTTCGCGGCGGATTACGACCGGCGCTTCGACTCGGAACCCCTGCGACGGATCTACGAGCAGCTGGGCTGGGAACGCGTCGCCGCGCTATTGCCGCCCGAGCCCGATGGCATCGTGGATGTCGGCTGCGGGACGGGCCGCACCGTGGAGCGTCTCCTGTCCCTCGGCCATAGCGTCACGGGGATCGAACCCTCAGGGGCGATGCAAGAGGTGCTGAAGGCCAAGCTCACGGGCCGGGCCAGTTTCACCCTGCTGCCGCAGACCATGGAGGCGGCGGAAATCGAGCCGGGCCGGGCCGGGGCCGTGCTGGCGATGGGATCGCTACAATACGCGCCCGATCCCGACGCGATGATGCGGCGGTTCGTCGAATGGGTCAGACCCGGGGGCCTCGTCTGCGTGATGGTGGATTCCAGCATCGCCCTGACCTTCGAGCTGCTCCGCCTCGACCGGCCCGACGAGGCGGTGCTGCGCCTCGAGGAACAGCGCGGCGTCTTCACCTATGCGGGCCGCCGCTCCGGCCTTCACCTTTTCGATGCAGATCAGATCCGCGGCGTCCTGAACCGCGCCGGCCTCGTCCACATCGATGCCTGCGGCATCCTCATCTCGGTGAGCGCCCTGGGGCGCGGCCCGTGCGAAGAGGCGATCCGCGCCGACGAAGCGGCCTTCCTGGCCACCGAGCGGCGTCTGCAAACCTTCCCGGCCCTCGCGAACGCGGGCAAGCACCTCCTGGCCTGGGGCTACAGGCCGAAGGGCTGATACCCGTCAGGTCAGCCGATCCCAGACCCCGCGCAGGCGCGAGCGGTGCGACGCACTGGGGGTGTCGCTCATCGACCCGGCGAGGGCATGGTGCAGGGGGCTGACACCCGGCGATAGCCCCTTCTCGAGCCGGTATAACTCCGGATCGAAATCGACGCAGGGAAAGCGCCCGCGCTTCTCTCCGACGCGGATGTAATCGAAGAGCGGGTTCACGCCCTTGGGGATTTCGCCGGCATAGGTCGTCAGGTACCAAGCCGAATCGAACAAAGGATTGGGACGGCGGGCCTCCTGCCAGCCGAACGCGCAGTAATGCGTCAGCGGATCGAGTGTGGAGGTCGCGACATCCGGGTTCTTCTCCGCGTAGTAACCCGCATCGAACAGCTGCGAGGCGGCGATAACGCCCATCTCCTCCGGAAAACTCAGCTCGCCGTCGGTCTCGTCCGAGGCATGGAGCCCCGGCACCCGGCGGGCATAGGCCCGGATGGCCCTGAGATCGGCCTCCGTCTGCGCGCGGTTGCGTAGGTAATGCGCCCCGTGTCGCGCTTCGATATCTTCGGATTGCAGGCCGCCGGCCAGGGATTCGTTTCGGGCGCAGACGTAATCCAGTCCGAGGCTCTTGTAGTGCAGCAGTTTCACCTGCCGCTGCGGCTCGTGGACGATGTGCCCCGTCGGCGCGGCCGCATGCCGACCGTTGTAATAGTTGATCTCCACCACCGCCCGGGGATCGAAGATGGCCGGCTTGTCGTAGGCCGTTTCCCGGGCGCCGCGCACGACGTGCTGCCACAGTGGACGCGGATCGGTGGGAAACGCCTCGGCGATCATGTTGTAGCCGAGCGCCGTGATGAAGGTGACGCCGACATAACGCGAGCGCGCGAGGTAGCCGCGCAGGTCGGGATGGTGGAGATGTTCGTCCATCTCAGCGGTGACGATCCACTCGGCCTCGCCCCGCGAGCGGGTCCAGGCCGAATTCATCAGTGCGTTGTAGGTGTCCATGAAGGAGCCACCTTGAGTCTTGACATCGGCAACGACGATTCTGTCATCGCCACTCAGCAATCGGAGGCTTTTATCCGTCGAGCCATTGTCGAAAACATAAATTTTGTCCACGATCGGGAGATAATGAGCGAGAAAGTAAGGAATCATAGCCTCTTCATTCAAACACATACAGTAGAGATGAATGGCCATTGACTCGAAACTCCAGAAATCTCCGATTCGTGATCAGGCGTATAGAGGACCGTTCATGAGCCGGGCAATCGGGGTCAAGAACGGATACACCGCCCGCTTCCATCGAAGCC
>NZ_BPQL01000136.1 GCF_022179225.1 Methylobacterium goesingense | reverse complement strand
CCGGACCTCTCCGACGCGCGCCCGGCCAAGCTCGAGCGCGGCGCGCCGACCGCCCGCATCGGCGCACCGGGGCCGATGGGCCGCATCCTGGTCCGGGGCGAGCCCGGCCACGGCATCGTGCCGGCGCTGGCGCCGGCCCGGGGTGAGGTGGTGATCGACAAGCCCGGCAAGGGGGCCTTCTACGCCACCGACCTCGGGGCGGTGCTGGCCGCGCGCGGCATCGCCACCCTGCTCGTCTGCGGGGTCACCACGGAGGTCTGCGTGCATACAACGATCCGTGAGGGCAACGACCGCGGCTACCGCTGCATCGCCCTCTCCGACGGCTGCGCTTCCTACTTTCCCGAATTCCACCGGGTCGGCCTCGCGATGATCGCGGCCCAGGGCGGCATCTTCGGATGGGTCTCGTCCTGCGGAGCAGTTGTGGAGGCCCTCGCGGGCGCTGCGCGCCCGAGCCGCCCGGACTGAGAGCGGCTTCTCGTTCGACACGGAATTCCAGGCGCGCGGGAACGGCAGTCAAGCGAAAAGGAGCACGGGCATGGCGGCGGGCACACACGGGGCGGGGCCGGCGGCGACCGGCATCGGCGGCGGCTTCCGGCCAGGGCTCTGGGTACCAGGGGACTGGAACGCCTTCTTCGGCTTCGGCACCAACATTCTCGTCAACCTCCTGGTGCTCACCGGCCTCCTGCGCTTCGTGCTCGGCATGCCGGACGCGATCACCTTCGGGCGCATCCTGCCGGCCATCGGGCTGATGCTCTGCCTCTCCACCGCCTATTACGGCTGGCTCGCCTACCGGCTGGCGAAAGCGACGGGGCGCGACGACGTCTGCGCGCTGCCCTCCGGCATCAGCGTGCCGCACATGTTCATCGTGGTCTTCGTGATCATGCTGCCGATCAAGCTCGCCACCGGCGATCCGCTGAAGGCCTGGGAGGCGGGCCTCGCCTGGGTCTTCATCCAGAGCTTCATCCTGATGATCGGCGGATTCGCCGCCCCGGTGATCCGCCGGATCACCCCGCGGGCGGCGCTGCTCGGCACGCTGGCGGGCGTCTCCGTCACCTTCATCGCCATGCGACCGGCGCTGGAACTCATCACCACCCCGGTGATCGGCGTCGTGGCCTTCGCGATCATCCTGCTCGCCTGGTTCGGAGGCCTGCGCTACCCGGGCCGCCTGCCGGCAGGCCTCGTGGCGATCCTGTTCGGGATGGGGATCGCCTGGGGCGCCAAGCTGTTCGGCTTCGACCTGGGGGGCGTCAGCGGGCCGGGCCTCGTTGCGGCACTTCAGGGCATCGGCTTCTCGGTGCCGCTGCCCGCCGTCGGCCACGTCTTCTCAGGGTTCGACTTCATCGGGATCATCCTGGTGACCGCGATCCCGTTCGGCATCTACGATCTCGTGGAAGCCATGGACAACGTCGAGAGCGCCGAGGTGGCGGGGGATGCCTATCCCACCACCCGCGTACTCACCGCCGACGGGGTCGTCAGCCTGATCGGCTGCCTGATGGGCAACCCCTTCATCAACGCGGTCTATATCGGTCATCCTGGTTGGAAGGCGATGGGCGGGCGCATCGGCTATTCCTTCGCCACCGGGGCGGTGATCCTGGCTCTCTGCTGGCTCAACCTCGTCTCGCTTCTGTCCAGCCTCGTGCCCGTGGTCGCGATCGCCCCGATCCTGCTCTACATCGGCATGCTCATCGGCGCGCAGGCCTTCCAGGAGACGCCGCACTCGCACGCGCCGGCCATCGTGCTCGCCTTCGCGCCGCATCTGGCCGCCTGGGCCAAGACCCTGATCGACGGCGCACTGGGAGCAGCCGGCACCAGCGCGGCGGCGGTGGGCCTCGCCAAGCTGGGGCAGGCGGGCGTCCTCTACGAGGGCCTGGGCGTCCTCGGCGAGGGCGCGATCCTCGGCGGGCTGATCCTGGGCGCCATCGCGGTGTTCATCATCGAGCGCGACTTCCCGAAGGCCGCCGCCTTCGCCCTCGCCGGGGCGGCGCTCACCTTCTTCGGCTTCATGCACGGGCCCGCCGTCGGCATCGCGGTGACGCCCGGCCTGGCGCTTGCTTACGCGATGGTGGCGGCGCTGCTCTACGCCGCCGCACGCTCCACGACGGCGGCACCGGCGAGACCGCCCTCGACTCACGCCGCCGTGGCGGCAGAATAGACGCCGCTCCGCGTGACCGGAATTCCGGCCACGCGGAGGGACACCTTCGGGAGGACGCTCATGTCGGAGCCCAACGACCCGCCGCGCGGCGGTCTCGACGCCTACATCGACGCGGCGGCCGGCCTGCTCGCAATTCCCCTCGATCCGGCCTGGATCGGCGCGATCGGCAGCAACCTCGCGGTCCTGCGCGCGGCTGCTGCCCACGTGGCCGAATTTCCCCTCCCCGACGAGGCGGAAGCCGCCCCGGTCTACGAAGCATGAGCGGTCCGGACACGATGCCAGACTTTCGGCCCGACCCCGCCACGATGACCGCCGAAGCGCTGGCGGCGGCGTTCCGCGACGGAACCACGACCGCCTCCGCCAACGTCGCCGCGACCCTGGCGCGCATCGCGCGGGTCGACGGTGCGGTGAACGCCTTCACGGACGTGCTGGCGGAGCGCGCCGGCGCCCGCGCCGCGGCCCTGGATGCCGCCCGGGCCCGGGGCGAGCCTTGCGGCCCGTTGGCCGGCGTGCCCTTCGCGGTCAAGAACCTGTTCGACATCGCCGGCCTGCCGACCCGGGCCGGATCGAAGATCAACCGCGACCGGGCCCCGGCGGCCCGCGACGGCGCCGTGGTGCGCCGCATGGAGGCGGCCGGCGCGATCCTCGTCGGCGGCCTCAACATGGGCGAGTACGCCTACGATTTCACCGGCGAGAACGTCCATGACGGGCCGACCCGCAACCCGCACGACCTCGGCCGCATGTCCGGAGGCTCGTCGGGCGGCTCAGGGGGGGCGATCGGCGCGGGGCTGGTGCCGATCGCACTGGGCTCCGACACCAACGGCTCGATCCGGGTGCCCTCGGCCTTCTGCGGCTGTTTCGGCCTCAAGCCCACCTATGGGCGCCTCACGCGGGCGGGCAGCTTCCCCTTCGTCGGAAGCCTCGATCATCTTGGCCCCATGGCCCGGAGCGTCACGGACCTCGCGCTCAGCTACGATGCGATGCAGGGGCCGGACCCGGACGATCCGGTGGCCACGACGCGGGCAGCCGAGGCGGCCCTGCCCGGCCTCGGCGAGGGCCTCGGCGGCCTGCGCGTCGCGGTGGCGGGCGGCTACTTCGCGCGCGGCGGTGACGCCGAGGCGTTCGTGGCCGTGGCAAAGGTGGCGCAGGCCCTCGGCGCCACGCGCAGTATCGAGATCCCGGAGGCGGCCCGCGCCCGGGCGGCGGCCTATCTCATCACGGCGGCCGAGGGGGCCGCTCTCCATCTCGACCGCATGCGGACCCGCGGGCACGATTTCGACCCGGCCGTTCGCGACCGGCTGATCGCCGGGGCGATGATTCCGGCCCCGCTGGTCGAGCGGGCGCAGCGCTTCCGCCGCTGGTACCGCTCCGCCGTGCTCGACCTCTTCCGCGAGGTCGACGTGATCCTCGCGCCCGCCACCCCCTGCCGCGCGCCCCGCTCGGGGCAGACCACCTTCGTCCTCGACGGGGTGACCCTGCCGGTGCGGGCCAATATCGGTGTGTTCACCCAGCCGATCTCCTTCATCGGCCTGCCCGTGGTCGCCGTGCCCGTGCGCCTCGACGACGGGCTGCCCCTCGGCGTTCAGGTCATTGCCGCGCCCTGGCGCGAGGACCTCGCCCTGCGGGTGGCGTATCAGCTGGAGCGGGACGGCATCGTCCGGGCGCCCGTGGCGAACCTGTGAGCGAGACCGCGATGATCATCGACGATCCGGCCGTGAAGGCCGAGGTGGCGGCCGCCTTCGCGGCCTATGAAGCGGCCCTGGTGGGCAACGACGTACCGACGCTGGAAGCCCTGTTCCACGACGATGCCCGTACCATCCGCTACGGCGGGGGCGAGAACCTCTACGGGATGGACGCGATCCGCACCTTTCGACGAGCCCGCTCGCCGGAGGGCCTGGCCCGCGACCTCAGGGACACGGTCATCACCACCTACGGCCGCGATACGGGGATCGCCATGACCCTGTTCACGCGATCGGGCGCGCCGGGCCGCATCGGACGCCAGAGTCAGACTTGGATCCGCTTTCCAGACGGCTGGAAGGTGGTCGCCGCTCATGTCAGCGTCATCGACGGGTGAGCCTCCCGCGCGGGCCCCGGCCCGGCTACGGGTCCGGCGTATCGAGCGCCTTGGCGGCCACACGGCGCAAGCGGCCCCCGCGCTTCTCGTAGGCGAAGATCGACGCCAGGGCGCGGGTCTCCGACCCCTCCGGCGTGGGCCCGGCCGAAGTCTCTGTCGACGTTTCCGCAACCCCGGCGGCAGGGACCGCCCGCCGCAGCAGGGCGAGGCGCACCACTTCGCGATCCTGCACGATACGCGTGGCGGCGTCGGCCTCCGTCCGGATCGACGCGACGGCGCCGTCGGCGAAGCGGAGTTCGAGGGTGGCCACGGGGCGTCCCCCGCTCCCGACGACGTCGAGGCCGAATCCCACGACGGAGGCCGCGAGGCCAAGGGGACGGGGCAGGGGCCCGGTGGATGCCAGGGCGTCCCGGAGCCCGCGCGCGATGCCGAGGCGCCGGGGTGCCGTCTCCGGACCGTGAGACACCGTGAGGTCCGCTAAATCCTCGACGCCACGCGCGCTGCCATCGGGCAGGTGGAACACGCCGGCCTCGTAGGATCCCGGACCTTCACCACAGGTTCCGCCAAAGAGCAGGATCTCGCTCATCTGTATTTCTCGTCCGATCATTCCTGCTCGCGCATGGTTCGCACGAAAAACGGAGGAACACATCATGCATTCGATGCGCTGGCAGACGCTTGTGTCGAAAACACGACAGCAGCATCCCGCACCGAGACCCTCGGCGCAACTTTGCGCGAGAGGGAGCAACCAAAAATCGACCTCCCCCTTGACAGGCCGATGCCAAAAATCGCCTAGAACGCTCGCATTTCCCAACTCCGAGGATTGTCTCCATGCAGGTGATCGAGACCGACATCCCGATCGTGCGGCGCATCGTTCCCAAGCGGTTCGGCGATGCGCGGGGCTGGTTCTCGGAGACGTACCGGGCGGACATTCTGGCGAAAGCCGGCATCGCGGATGTCTTCATCCAGGATAACCAGTCCTTCTCGGCCCCTCAAGGCACCGTGCGGGGGCTGCACTTCCAGCGGGCCCCGATGGCGCAGGCCAAGCTGATCCGGGTCCTGTCCGGCGCGATCCTCGACGTGGCGGTCGACCTGCGGCGCGATTCACCCACCTACGGGCAGCACGTGGCGGTACGGCTCGACGCGGAGGCGGGCGAGCAGCTCTACGTGCCGATCGGCTTCGGGCACGGCTTCTGCACCCTCGTGCCCGACACCATGGTGGCCTACAAGGTGGCCGGCGGGGTCTACAGCCCCGAGCACGACG
>NZ_BPQL01000135.1 GCF_022179225.1 Methylobacterium goesingense | reverse complement strand
ACCTCGTGCTCTACCTCGACGCCACCGGGCGCCGGGAC
This sequence comes from Methylobacterium goesingense, assembly GCF_022179225.1. Lineage (GTDB taxonomy): Bacteria > Pseudomonadota > Alphaproteobacteria > Rhizobiales > Beijerinckiaceae > Methylobacterium > Methylobacterium goesingense. The sequence goes on along the minus strand of NZ_BPQL01000135.1, from coordinate 4,560 downwards.
GTGGTGGTGGCCTTCAACGCCCGCGACATCGACGGCTCGACGGACAACGCGATCCAGCCCGTCGCCGTCCAGTACCGGATCGATGCCGGCGCCTGGAAGAACCTGCCGGCCGGATACGTCGCGGATGCCACCACGCAGGGCAGCGCCACGCAGGTGACGCCGGTCAGCGTCACGCTGCCGTCCGAGGCGAACGGCGCGGCCGGTCTCCAGGTCCGCATCATCACCGCGAACGCGGTGGGCAACGACGAGTGGGTCGGCATCGACGACATCGCGGTGTCGAGCCAGAGCGCGGCGGTGAGCCTGCCGGCCCTGTCGATCGCCGATGCGCAGGTGACCGAGGGCCAGGCTGGCCAGACCAGCCTGACCTTCACGGTCTCCCTCAGCGCACCGGCCCCGGCCGGCGGCGTGACCTTCGACGTCGCCACCGCCGACGGCACCGCGAGCGCGGGCTCGGATTACCTCGCCACGACCCTGGCCGGGCGGACCATCGCGGCCGGCGCCACCACGACCACCATCTCCGTGCCGGTGAACGGCGACACCCTGGCCGAAGCCAACGAGACCTTCGCGCTCCGGGTGACGAACGTGGTCGGCGCGACGGTCGCCGACGGCGAGGGGATCGGCACGATCCTCAACGACGACGCGTCCGGCGTCATCAACGGTGTGGCGGTGTTCGCGGCCGCCGCCTCCCTCCAGGGCGCGCAGGGCGCCACGGCCACCGCAGCGCCCGTCGCCACCAACGCCCTGCAACTCGTGCGCCTGGGGGGCTACGCCACCACGAACGATCCGGCGACCAGCATCGCGGCCAATGCCGAGGTGGTGGCCTACGACCGCACCACCGGCAGCCTCTACATCCAGAACACCAACGAGAACCGGATCGAGATCGTCGGCATCGGCGCCGACGGCGCCCTGGCGAAGTCCGGCGAGATCCGGCTCGCCGGCCTGGAGCAGTACGGCTCGGTGAACTCGGTGGCGGTCTCCAACGGCCTGGTCGCCGTGGCCTACGCCAACGCGACGGGCGACCAGCCCGGCCGCGTCGCCCTGTTCGACAAGGCCGGCACCCTGCTGAAATCGGTGAGCGTCGGCATCGGTCCCGACCAGATCGTGTTCACCAGTGACGGTACGAAGCTCCTCGTCGCCAACGAGGGCGAGCAGTTCACCAGCGCCAGCAACCCCGTCGGCAGCGTCTCGATCCTCGATCTGTCCGGGGGCGCGGCCGCCGCCGCCGTCAGCGCCACCGTGGGCTTCGACGCCCTCAACGGCAGCGAGGCGGCTTTGCGCGCCAAGGGCCTCGCGATCACGGCCGGCAAGAGCGCCGCCGCCGACATCGAGCCCGAATACATCGCGGTGTCGCCCGACAACCGCTTCGCCTACGTGACCCTGCAGGAGGTCAATGGCATCGCGGTGATCGATCTGGCCAACCCGGGCACCGCCCCGATCGCGATCCAGCCCCTCGGTTCCGTCAACCATTCGCTGCCGGGCAACGAATTCGACGCCTCCGACCGCGACGGGCCGGGCGGCACGGCCTCGATCCGCATCGCCGCCACGCCCGCCAACGCGCCGATCTACGGCCTGCTCCAGCCGGACGGCGCGGCGAGCTTCGCGGTCAACGGCGTCACCTACGTCGTCACCGCGAACGAGGGCGACCAGCGCGTCATCGGCGGCGCCGACGATGCGGCGGACGTCGCCCGCCTCTCCAGCATCGCCAACAGCCGCCTCACCCCGGAATTACAGGCGCTCAAGGCCGACCCGGCCTATGCCCGCCTCAACGTCCTGCTGCGCACCGGCGACACCAACAACGACGGCGTCATCGACCAGCTCCATACCCTCGGCGGTCGCGGCATCTCGATCTTCCGCCAGGAGGCCGACGGCGCCCTGACCAAGGTGCGCGAGACCGGGGGCGAGTTCGAGAAGATCTTCGCGAGCCTGGCGCCGGAGCGCTTCAACAACGACCAGACGGTCGCCAACACCCCCGACGACCGCTCCGACAACAAGGGCCCCGAGCCGGAGGGCGTCACCATCGGCACCGTCGACGGCCGCACCTACGCCTTCGTGGGCCTGGAGCGCCAGAGCGGCGTGATCGTCTACGACGTCACCGATCCGGCGAAGGCGGCCTACGTCTCCTACGTGCCGCCGCTGGCGGGCGTCTCGGCCGATCTCGGCCCGGAGGTGCTCACCTTCATCGCCGCCGACCGCAACCCCACCGGCACCCCGCTCCTCGTCACCGCCAACGAGGCCGGCGGAGGGGCCACCCTCTACGCCGCCCTGCCCCAGGGTTACACCCAGACCCTCGCCTTCCAGCCCGGCTCCCTCGCGGTTGCCAAGGCCGAGGGCGATGCCGGCACCACCACCTTCGCCTTCACGGTGGAGCGCACGGGCGGCACGCTGGGCAGCCTCGCTTTCACGGCGGAACTCGCTGGCGCGGGCGCGGACGGCGCCGATTTCGCCGGCGCACCGACCCTGCCGGCCACCATCGCGGGTACCATTCCGGCGGGCGCGACCTCGGCAATCGTCACCGTCTCGGTCCAGGGCGACGTGCTGCCGGAGGCCGCCGAGGGCTTCACCGTCACCCTGAAAGGCGCCAGCGCCGGCCAGAGCGGCGTGACGGCCGCGCTCGCGGCGACCGGCACCGTGGCCACCGGCACCATCCTCAACGACGACGTCACCCTGATCTCCGCCGTGCAGGGCACGGGGGCCGCGAGCCCGCTTGCCGGCCGCACCGTCACGGTGGAGGCGATCGTCGTCGGCGACTTCCAGACCGGCGACGCCGATTCCAGCCGCAACCTCGGCGGCTTCTACCTGCAGGAGGAGGCCACGGACCAGGACGGCAACCCGCTGACCTCCGAGGGCGTGTTCGTCTATGAGGGCGCCGGCAACCTCCTGAAGGATCTCCAGGAAGGCGACCGCGTCAGGGTCACCGGCACGGTCGGCGAGTTCGGCGGAGAGACGCAGATCACGGTCACCGACGCGGCCCAGATCCAGGTCGTCCAGGCCGGCGCGGTCTCGGCCGCCGCCCTCAAGGCCGCCGCGACATTGGTCGACCTGCCCGCCGCCACCACGATCGGCACCGGCACCACGGCGCAGCCGGACCTCGAGCGCTACGAGGGCATGCTGGTGAAGGTGGCCCAGACGCTCACCATCACCGAGCAGTTCAACCTCGACCGCTTTAACGAGATCCGCCTCGCGGCCGGAGGGCGCCCGGAGACTTTCACCAACGAGTTCGAGCCGAACACCGCCGCCTACGCGGCGTATCTCGCGCAAGTCGCGGCGCGCTCGATCACCTACGACGACGGACTCAACGTCCAGAACCAGCCGGTCGATCGCCTCGACGGCTTCGGCCCGGCCTATTCCACCGCCACCGCGCCCCGGATGGGCGACACGGTGACGGGCCTCACGGGCGTGCTCGGCTACGGCCCCGCCAATGCCTACCGGGTCCGGGCGATCGACGACGGCGACAACGCCTTCGGACACGCCAATCCCCGCCCGGCCGCCCCCGACGATGTCGGCGGCAGCCTCAAGGTCGGCAGCCTCAACGTGCTGAACTACTTCCGCACCCTCGACAGCGACGGCTCCGCCAGCGGCGTGAAGACCGCCATCGGCCTCGACCCGCGCGGCGCCAACACTTCCGCCGAGTTCGACCGCCAGACGACCAAGCTCGTCACCACGGTGATCGCCTCCGGGGCCGACGTTTTCGGCCTCACCGAGCTGGAGAACCAGTTCCAGCCCGGCAACCCGGGCAACGCGCTGGAATACCTCGTCGGCCAGCTCAATGCCCGCGCAGGCGCCGGCACCTACGACTGGATCCGGCCGGGTGCCCAACTCGACCAGGGCCAGTTCCTCGGCGGTGACGCCATCGCGGTGGGCTTCGTCTACAAGCCGAGCAAGGTCTCGGTGGCGCTGAACACCACCATCGAGAAGCTCGACGATTCGGACGTACAGGCCTTCGACCCGGCCCTCCTCCAGCAGAGCACGATCGGCCACGTCTTCAACGGCGCCAACACCAGCCGCGCCGCCCTGGCGGTGACTTTCCGGGAGACTGCCACGGGCGAGGACTTCACGGCGGTCATCAACCACCTGAAGTCGAAGAGCGGCGCTGGCACCGGGGCAGACGCCGACCAGGGCGACGGCCAGGGCGGCTGGCAGCAGCAGCGCGAACTCGCCGCCACGGCCCTCAAGGAATGGCTCGCCCTCAAGCCGACGGGGACGCAGGACGGCGACGTCGTGCTGCTCGGGGACTTCAACGCCTACATCAAGGAGGACGCCCTCGACGTCCTCAAGGCCGGCGGCTTTACCAACCTCGCCGAGGACCGCCTCGCCAACCCCTATTCCTACGTCTTCGACGGGGCCTACGGCGCCCTCGACCACGCATTGGCCAATGCCGGCCTGAACCGCCAGGTCACCGGCGTCACCGAGTGGCACATCAACGCCGACGAGGCGGACGCCATCGACTACAACCTCGATTTCGGCCGCTCCGCCGCCTATTTCGACGGTCTCGTCCCCGCCCGCGAATCCGACCACGACCCGATCCTGGTCGAGCTTGAGCCCGACCAGGATCGGGTCGTG
>NZ_BPQL01000134.1 GCF_022179225.1 Methylobacterium goesingense | reverse complement strand
GTTTCAGGGCGATGCCCTGGCCCTGCAGGGCATCGCCCTGAAACCCGTCTACGAGGTGGCGCCCTACCTCGCCGACGGGCGGCTCCTGACGGTGCTGCCGCAGACGCCGCCGACCTCCGTCACCCTCGGGGTGGTGTACCCATCGCGCAAGATGCTGCCGAACCGGGCCAAGACCTTCGTGGAGATGACGACGGAGGCGCTGCGGGCGCATGTGGGCGCGCAGCTCGATCTGATCGGCCGGCGCCTGACGCGCTGAGCGTCCTTCGCCCGCAGCGGTCACGGGTTCGGCGCAGGAAACGTCGCAAGGACAGGACGCCGAGCGGGGGCGCGATCCGCGGCGCCGCTCGGCGTGGCGTGACTACGCGCCCGCGGGCAGCCGGTCCTTCAATCGCAGCCAGGCGATCCGCTCGATCTGGCGCAGGGCCTCGGCGAGTTCCTGCTCGGCGTCGTTGCGCAACCGGTCCTCGAAAGCCGCCAGAATCTCCTCCCGGGAGCGGCCCTTGATCGCCATGACGAAGGGCAGGCCGAAACGGTCGCGGTAGGCGGCGTTCAGCCGCTCGAACTGGGCGAGTTGCTCGGGGGTCAGCGCGCCGAGCCCCGCACTGCTCTGCTCGGCGGTGGAGGCGTCCGTCAGGCCGCCGGCCTGGGCGAGGCGCCCTGCGAGCTCGGGGTGGGCCAGCACCAGGGCGCGCTGGTTGTCCGCCGGTTGGTTGCGGAGTGACTGGACCAGGGCGGCGTGGAGGCCCTCGGCCGTATCCTCGCGGGCGGTGAGGCCGGCTTGCCAGGCCGCGAGCGCGATCTCCGGCGTGTCCTCGAAGATGTCGCCGAAGCGGGTGAGGAATTGCGAGGCGCTCATCGTGCTCGGGCGCAAGGTCGGCGCCGGGTGCCGCTCGGCCCAGTGCCGGGCGATGTCGATGCGGCGCGCCAGCCAGACGCCCTCGTGGGCCGCGACGTGGTCGAGAAAACGCGACACCGCCGCGATGCGCCCCGGCCGGCCGACGAGCCGGCAATGCAGGCCCACCGACATCATCTTCGGTGCGGTCGCACCCTCCGCGTAGAGTGCGTCGAACGTGTCGCGCAGGTAGGTGAAGAAGTGTTCGCCCGTGTTGAAGCCCTGCGCGGTGGCGAAGCGCATGTCGTTGGCGTCGAGCGTATAGGGCACGACGAGGCCGGTGCTGGCCTGCCCGTGGAGCCAGTAGGGCAGGTCGTCGGCGTAGGAATCGGCGAGGTAGGCGAAACCGCGCTCGAGACCGAGCTCCAGCGTGTTGGCCGAGGAGCGGCCGGTGTACCAGCCCTGCGGCGGCGCCCCCGTGACCGCCGCGTGCAGGCGGATCGCCGCGTCCATCTGGGCGCCTTCCTCGGCCCGGCTCATGTCGCGGTGGTCGACCCACTTGAGGCCGTGGCTGGCGATCTCCCAGTCGGCCTCCTTCATCGCGGAGACGACCTCCGGGTTGCGCGCCAGCGCCGTCGCGACGCCGAACACCGTGACGGGTACGGCGCGTTCCGTGAACAGCCGCCACAGGCGCCAGAACCCGGCGCGGGAGCCGTACTCGTAGAGCGACTCCATGTTCATGTGGCGCATGCCCGGCCAGGGCGCGGCTCCGACGATCTCGGACAGGAAGGCCTCCGAGGCGGCGTCCCCGTGCAGGATGCAGTTCTCGGCCCCCTCCTCGTAGTTGAGCACGATCTGCACGGCGATCCGGGCGCCGCCCGGCCAGTCCGCCCGCGGCGGCGTGCGGCCGTATCCGATCATGTCGCGGGAGGTATGCATGACTGACCCCGGGTTGGCCGCCCGGTCGGGGCGGACTCGTTTGCGCGTGATGCCAGGATAACGCCACCGCCCCCGGCGATTGATCGGAGATTTTCGAAGCTGCTCCCGGAAATCCGGGATGGTGCGGACGACCCGATCTGCAATCGTCGCGGGGCAGGCAGAACGCCATCGCATAACTGCCAAGCTTCCGGTCGCAGAGCGGCCACGAGGGGGACCGCTCTGATGACCGTCACCACCGCGCCCGAGGCCCGCCGCCTCACGACGCATGTGCTCGACACCGCCACCGGACGTCCGGCGGGGGGACTGACCCTGCACCTCTGGCGGATCGAGGCGACGTCCCGCACCTGCCTCGCGACGGTCGCGACGAACGCGGACGGCCGCTGCGACGCACCCCTGCTTGCCGGGGATGCGGTGGTGCCCGGCACCTACGAGATCGCCTTCGAGGTCGGCGCCTACTTCGCGCGGATTTCGGCCGGCGAGGCGCCGGCCTTCCTCGACACCGTGCCGGTACGCTTCCGCATCGCGCCGGAGGGCGCGGGCACGCCCCCCCACCTGCACGTGCCGCTCCTGATCTCCCCCTACGGCTACAGCACCTATCGCGGAAGCTGAGCCGATCCTCCGGACCGTCAGGGCGCGCCGCAAGACGCCCGCCGGCCCATCGCGCCACCCAGCCAAGACGCCTTCTGGCGAAGACGCCACGAGACTTGGCCACCAGCGAGGAACGCCCCATGGCCGACATCAAACCGGCGACGCCCGAGACACCGGCAACCCTCAAGACTCAGGGATGCGCGGAGACCAACGCGGTCGACGCGATGCTGCCGATCCCCAAGCTCGCGGCCTATGGCATGCAGCACGTGCTCGTGATGAGCGCCGGCGCGGTGGCGCCGCCCCTGATCATCGGCGCGGCCCTGAACCTCTCGGCCGAGACGGTGGCCTTCCTCATCAACTGCGATCTCTTCGTCACCGGGCTCGCGATCCTGATCCAGAGCCTCGGGTTTCCGGGCTTCGGGGTGCGCCTGCCCGTCATCATGGGCGTCAGCTTCGCCTCGGTCGGCCCGATGGTGGCCATGGCCCAGGACCCGACGATCGGCCTGCCCGGCATCTTCGGCGCGACCATCGCGGCCGGCCTGTTCGGCCTCGCGATGCGGCCGTTCTTCTACCGCCTCGTGGCGTTCTTCCCGCAACTCGTCACCGGCACCGTGATCCTGATCATCGGGGTGACGCTGCTGCCGGTCGGCATCCGCTGGGCGGGCGGCGGTGCGGGGGCGGCGGATTTCGGTGCGCCGGTTCACCTTGCGGTCGCCGGGCTCGTGCTCTGCGTGATCCTGGTCGTCAGCCGCTTCGCCACCGGGTTCGTGGCCAATATCGCGGTGCTGATCGGCCTCGTCGCCGGCCTCCTCATCGCCTGGCCGCTCGGGCTGTTCCACCTGGAGGGTCTGGCCACCCGCCCGGTGCTCGAACTCGTCACGCCGTTCCGCTTCGGCTGGCCGACCTTCCACCTCTCGGCGGTGGTGGCGATGTGCATCGTGATGATGGTCACCCTCGTCGAATCGACGGGCATGTTCCTCGCGGTCGGCGACATCGTCGGCAAGCCCGTCGACCGGCCGACCCTCACCCGGGGCCTGATGGCGGATTCGCTCTCGACCTTGATCGCCGGGATCTTCAACACCTTCCCGCACACCTCGTTCTCGCAGAATGTCGGCCTCGTGAACATGACGCGGGTGCGCAGCCGTTACGTCACAGCGACGTCGGGCTTCATCATCCTGGCCGTCAGCATCTTCCCGAAGCTCGCCTTCGTCATCGCGTCGATCCCGCCGGCTGTCCTCGGCGGCGCCGGCATCGTGATCTTCGGCATGGTCGCCTCGGCCGGCCTCAAGATCGTGGGCGAGGCCGATCTCGGCGATCGCCGCAACCAGATCGTGGTCGCGGTCTCGATCGGCCTGTCGCTGATCCCGATGGCGGCCCCCACCTTCTTTTCCGCCACCATGCCGGACTGGACCGGGCCGATCCTGCACAGCGGCATCACGCTGGGCTCCATCAGCGCGATCCTCCTCAACCTGCTGCTGAACTCCGATCGCCTCGGACAGGCCTCGACCGAGGCGGCGGGCCATGGCGCGGCCCCCGAGGCGGCCGGCGCCCCCGCCCCGGCCGCCCTCGGCCGGGCGGCGTGAGGGAGGGACCCATGACCGACGCTCCGAGCCCGACCCTGTCGCGCCGCAACTTCCTCGGGGGAAGTGCCGCCGCCGGCATCGCCATCAAGGTGTCGTTCCTGCGCGGGACGGCCCAGGCCGGCCTCGTCGAGGGTGCGACTCGCCCCGGCCCCGCCTGGATCGCCGGGGGCAAGCCCCGCACCCGCCTCGATGCGGTGGCCAAGGTGACGGGCGCCAAGACCTTCACCCGCGACTACCGCGCCCGCGACCTCGCGGGCTGGCCGGACCGCCAGGCCCATGCCTTCCTGATCGCGGCGACGAAGGCCGACCGCCGCTTCGAGGACCTCGACCTCTCCCGCCTCGGCGAGGCCCTGCGGCCCGACCGGATCGTGCGCCACGAGGACCTGGTGGCGGACGGGCTCGGCGTGCCGCCGCATCCCGACTTCTTCGGCGACCGCTTCCTGGTGCCGCGGGGCGAGACTCCCCGGCTCCTCGGCCAGCCGGTGGCGATCCTGATCTACCATGACTATCCGCGCTACGCGGCGGCCAAGCGGCGGCTGCGCTTCTCCGACGACGTGGTGCGCTACGGCGAGGCCACGGCCTATGCCCCGCCGCCCCATTACGGTGCCACCCGCTGGGTCCGGGTCGCAGGCGAGACCCCGGAGGACGAGGACCGGTTCTCGCCCTTCCGCGACGCGCCGATCTTCACGGGCTTTGCCGGCGACCAGCCGGCCTGGCCGGCGGCCGGGACGGAGGGCGCCTCCGCCCGCGGCATGGCGGCGGCCGAGGCGATCGCCGCCGAGATCGCAGGCGCCGGCCCGGATGCCCTGGTGCTCAGGCGCGCCTTCGTCTCGCAATCCGCCGATGCCTCCGCGATGGAGCCCGACAACGGCAACGTCTGGTACGACGCGGCAAACGGCACCCTGCACCTGATGATGGCGACCCAGTCGCCCCATGCGGTGGCCGAGACCGCCGCCGCCCTGGTGAAGGGCTCGCGCTTCCCCGTGGCGGAGGTGGACCTGAAGGCCGGCTACACGGTCGGCTACGGCACCAAGGACCATCACATACATCCGCTCCTGTGCGTGCTCGCCGGGCTCTACGGCGAGGGCCGGCCGGTGCGGCTCGCCAACGACCGCTTCGAGCAGTTCCAGAACGGCCTCAAGCGCCACAGCTTCCGCATGGACACGACCCTGCTGGTCGACCGCGCCAGCGGGCGCTTCCGGGCGATGACCGGATCCTACGTCTGCGACGGCGGCGGGCGCCCCAACTACTCGATGTCGGTGTCCTTCGTCGGCGCCACCGCCGCGCAATCGATTTACTACCTGCCGAAAAGCGACCTCCAGGCGGTGGCGCTGGCCTCCCGCGCCGTCGATGCCGGCTCGACCCGGGGCTACGGGACGCTCCAGACCATGTCGGCCACCGAGATGCTGGTGGACGAGGCGGCCGAGCTCCTCGGGATGGACGCCATCGCGCTGCGCCAGGCCAACGTCTTCCGCTCGGGCCAGCGCAACAGCCAGGGCGCCGTCCCGGCCGGAGCGCTGCGCAACGACGAGATCCTGGCGCGGGCGGCCGCGCACCCGCTCTGGCGCGAGCGCCGGGCCCGCAAGGCCGCCTACGAGGCCGCCCATCCGGGACGGCGCTACGGCGTCGGCTTCGCGCAGGTCCAGAAGGATTACGGCACCGGTGCCGAGGCGGCGCTCGCCAGCCTCGAGATCGACCCGCGCGGGGGCCTCACCCTCGCCCACGTGGCGCACGAGATGGGGCCGGGTGTCACCACCTCGCAGGCGGTGATGGTCGGCGAGATCTTAGGCGCCGTGCCGGAGCGGACGGAGTTCGGCGTGGTGCGCTGGCCCCAGATGCCCCTGGAGACCGCCGACCAGCCCTACACCACATCGCAGGCCGACGAGGACCGGCTGGCGCAGAACCCGCGCTGGACGCCGCGCTTCACCTCGCCGATGAGCGCGACGAACTCGGCCTACTATCTCGGCCACGCCACCCGCACGGCGGCCCGCTTCCTGCGCGACCACGCGCTCTGGCCGGCGGCCCGCTCCCTCTGGAGCCGCGGCCCCGGCGGCGGGGCGCTCGCCTCCTACCACACCATGCGTCCCGAGGAATTGCGCCTGGTCGACGGCACCGTCTCGGGGGCCGGCCTGCCGCCGCTGCCCCTGGCTCGGGTGGCGGCCGAGGCGCACCGGCTCGGGCTGCCCGTTGGCGTCACCCTGCACACCTTCAACCGCTGGCAGTGGACGGAAGGCCTGTTCGACCTGCCCGGCGACGGCCGCACCCGGCTTCCCATCGACGCGCTCGCCCTGCGCTACGGCGCGGGCGCGCCGCCGGAGCGGCAGGCCCTGATGGACACGGCCGGCTGGCACTTCGTCGAGCGGGCGGCGGTGTTCTATCCCCCGACCCAGCGCAACAACGTCGGGACCACCTACTATTCGCCGATGGCGACGCTGGCGGAGGTGGCGGTCGATACCGGCAGCGGCGCCGTCACGATCCTGTCGCACCATGCGATCCTCGAATGCGGGCGCCAGGTCGTGCCCGCCCTGGTCTCGGGCCAGGTCCAGGGCGGCCTCGCCATGGGCATCGGCCACGCCCTCAAGGAGTTCCTGCCCCTCTACGAGGACGGGCCGGGCGACGGCACCTGGAACTGGAACCGCTACGAGCTGCCCCGTGCCCGCGACGTGGCGGTCTGGAACCAGACCGTCGAGATCTTAGCCCCGCTCTCCGAGACCGACCCGCCCAAGGGCATCGCCGAGGTGGTGATGATCGCCGTGGTGCCGGCGCTGGCCAATGCGGTCGCCCACGCCATCGGACACCGCTTCCACACCCTGCCCATCCGGGCCGAGAACATCCGCGAGGTGCTGGCATGACGACGCCGATCCAGGACCAGGCCCTCTCGCTCACCGTCAACGGCGTGCCGGTCGGACCGATGCCGGTGCCGCGCGGCACCTCCATGCAGGAATTCCTGCACGAGTGGCTCGGGCTCACCGGAGCCCGCATGGGCTGCGGCCAGGGCATCTGCAACGCCTGCACGGTAATGGTCGAGGAGGACGGCAAGGTCCCCCGCGAGATGCGCACCTGCATCACCGGCGCGCACTGGTTCGAGGGCCGGCGCGTGCGCACGGTGGAGGGCCATGCCCGCGAGGAAGCCGACGGCAGCCTCACCCTCTCGCCGGTTCAGACCGCCTTCGTCGAGGCCTTTGCCTTCCAGTGCGGCTACTGCACCCCGGGCTTCGTCACCGCCGCGACCGTCCTGATCGAGCGCCTGAAGGTGGCCCCCGTGCCGCGGGACGCGGTGGAGGCCGTCGTCACCGAGGCGCTCGACCACCACATCTGCCGCTGCACCGGCTACGTCCGCTACCACACCGCCGTGCGCGACCTCGTGCTCGCCACGCCCGGCCTCGTGACCGCGTGAGGCCGCAGATGCGCAAGACCCTCCTCGCCGTCGCCGGCCTCGCCCTGGGGGGCGCGGCTCTCGCCGGCCTCCTCGCCTCCGGTGCGCTGGAGCGCAGCGTGGTCTCCCGCGCGGTGGAGACACCGCTCGGCGCCGACCAGATCCGGGCGCTCGCGCCGCGCGGGGCCGCGGTCGCCGCGGCGGCCGATTGCTATGCCTGCCACACCGCCAGGGGCGGCGCCCCGTGGGCGGGCGGCATGCCCTTCGAAACGCCCTTCGGCACCATCCACGCCACCAACATCTCGCCGAGCGCGGAGGGAATCGGCGGCTGGAGCCGGGCCGATTTCCACCGGGCCCTGCGCGACGGCATCGCGCCGGGCGGGCGTCACCTCTACCCGGCCATGCCCTACACCTCCTATCGGGGCATGACCGAAGGGGATGTCGACGCCCTCTACGCCTACCTCATCACCCGCGAAAAGATGCCGGTCGCCAACCGCCCGAACGGCCTCGCCTTCCCGTTCGACCAGCGCTGGACCCTGAGCGCCTGGAACCTCCTCCACCTGCCCGCCGCCGTGGCGGTGCCCGACCCGACGCGCTCGGACCTGTGGAATCGCGGCCGCTACGTCGCGGAGGCGCTCGGCCATTGCGGCGAATGCCACACGCCGCGCAACCTGATGCAGGGCCTGCGCGGCGAGGCGGCCCTCACGGGCGCCGTCATCGAGGGGCTGGAGGCGCCCGACATCACGCCCGCCGGGCTGGCGCGGATGGGCTTCGCGCCGGCGAGCCTCGCCCGCTTCATGGGCACCGGCCTCTCCGCGCAGGGCGGGGCCACCCACCAGATGTTCGAGGTGGTCCACTACTCGACCCGGCACATGCCGCAAGCGGACCTCGCCGCGATGGCCGCCTACCTGTTCAACCGCGATGCGCCGGGTCCGGAGGCTGACGCGGCCGTGCCGGCAGCGGCGCCTGCACCTACGCCCCTGGCGGCGGCGGTCTCGGATCGGGCCCGGGCCAGCTACGACGGGCTCTGCGCCGGGTGCCACGGCGCGCAGGGCGAGGGCATTCCGCACGTCTCGGTGGCGTTGCGCACCAATGCGGGCCTGCGCACGGCGAGTCCGGCCAGCGTCGTGCGGGCGGTGCTCGCCGGTCTGCCGGCGCAGACGTTCCCGGGCGGCGAGCGGATGGAGGCGATGCCGGGCTTCGCGGTCGATCTCGACGATGCGGCGCTCGCCGACCTCACGAACTGGATGCGGACCGAATGGGGCGGGCAGGCCTCGGCCTTGAGCCCGCAGGACATGGCGGTGATCCGCGCCGCGATCACCCCGCGCCACGCCGCGCGCGACTGACGACGAGCGACTGACGACGAGCGGGAGAGGCGCGCCATGGATCAGCTCACCGGGATGCGGGTCTTCGTGCGGGTGGCGGAGCTCGGCAGCTTCTCCCGCGCGGCGGAGGATCTCGAGGTCGCGCAATCCACCGTGACCAAGGCGATCGCCTGGCTCGAGACCCGCCTCGGCACCCGGCTCATCAACCGCAACACCCGGGGGCTCGCCCTCAACGAGGCGGGCCGGCTCTACTACGAGACCTGCCGCGCGATCCTGCGCCAGATCGAGGAGGCCGAGGGGCTGGTGCGGCGCCACGACGCCGAACTCGACGGGACCCTGCGGATTTCGACCTCGGTAGCCTTCGGCGAGGCGGTCCTCGGGCCGCTGCTTCTGCCCTTCATCCAGGCGAACCCGCGCCTCAGGGTCGACCTCACCTGCGAGGATTCCTACGTCGACCTGATCGCCCGGGGCATCGACGTGGCGCTCCGCATGGGCCGGCTCGCCGACTCGTCGCTGGGCGGGCGCTATCTCGGCGCCAACCCCTGGGTGATGGTGGCCGCACCCGGTTACCTCGCGCGCCGGGGCCGCCCGGAGGCGCCGGACCAGCTCGGCGCGCACGATTGCGTCGTCTATTCGAGCGTGCAGGGCGATGCCGTCTGGCAGATGCGCGGCGTGGACGGGCGCATGCACGCGGCGAGCGTGCGCGGCTGCCTGCGCTCGAACAACCTGCCGACCCTGCTGTCGGCGGTGCGGTCGGGCCTCGGCATCGCGATCCTGCCCCGCTACGTCGCGGAGGGCGCCCTGCGCTCCGGCGAACTCGCCGAATGCCTGGCCGGCTACGCCCTGCCCGACCAGGAACTCTACGCGGTCTTCCCCTCCCCCAAGCTCGTCCCGCGCAAGGTCACGGCCCTGATCCGCCACCTCGTGCCGCGCCTGCGCGACGCCTGGTGGCGCGGCGAGGCCGAGGGCGCCCTATTCCGGGATGGAATAAATCAAATCGACTGAGGTATCTTCGCAAGTACAGTTCGAGTCTATAAAAATAAAATACGCCAAAAATCAACGGGAGGCAGATGTGTCAAAGATGCGCGCGATCGATGCCGCGGTCCTCATCCTCGAACGCGAGGGCGTGACCTGTGCCTTCGGGGTTCCGGGCGCGGCGATCAACCCTCTGTACTCGGCCCTGCGGGCGCGCGGCTCGATCCGCCACATCCTCGCCCGCCACGTCGAGGGGGCCTCGCACATGGCCGAGGGCTACACCCGGGCCAAGGCCGGCAATATCGGCCTGTGCATCGGCACCTCGGGTCCCGCCGGCACCGACATGATCACCGGGCTCTACTCCGCGTCGGCCGATTCCATCCCGATCCTGTGCATCACGGGCCAGGCCCCGCGCGCCAAGCTCCACAAGGAGGATTTCCAGGCCGTCGACATCGAGTCGATCGCCAAGCCGGTCACCAAGTGGGCGGTCACGGTGCGGGAGCCCGCCCTGGTCCCGCAGGTGTTCAGCCACGCCTTTCACCTCATGCGCTCGGGGCGCCCGGGGCCCGTCCTGATCGACCTGCCGATCGACGTGCAGGTCGCCGAGATCGAGTTCGACGCGGACGCCTACGAGCCGCTGGTGCCCTACAAGCCGGCCTGCTCGCGGCGCCAGGCCGAGCGGGCGATTCGTATGCTCCAGGCCGCCGAGCGCCCGCTGATCGTGGCGGGCGGCGGCATCGTCAACGCCGATGCCTGCGACCTCCTGGTGGAATTCGCCGAACTGACCGGCGTGCCCGTCATCCCGACCCTGATGGGCTGGGGCGCCATCCCCGACGACCACCCGCTCATGGCCGGTATGGTCGGGCTCCAGACCAGCCACCGCTACGGCAACCGCACCTTCCTCGAATCCGACTTCGTCCTCGGCATCGGCAACCGCTGGGCGAACCGCCACACCGGCTCGGTCGAGGTCTACACCAAGGGCCGGACCTTCGTGCACGTGGACATCGAACCGACGCAGATCGGGCGCGTCTTCGGCCCCGACCTCGGCATCGTCTCGGATGCCGGGGCGGCGCTGAAGGAATTCATAAGTGTCGCCCGCGACCTGAAGGCCCGCGGACACTTGCGCGACCGTGCCCCCTGGGCGGCCTCCTGCGCCCACCGCAAGCGCGCGATGCTGCGCAAATCCCACTTCGACGCGGTGCCCCTGAAGCCCCAGCGCGTCTACCAGGAGATGAACGAGGCCTTCGGACAGGACGTCTGCTACGTCACCACCATCGGCCTGTCGCAGATCGCCGGCGCGCAGTTCCTGCACGTCTACCGGCCGCGACACTGGATCAATTGCGGCCAGGCCGGGCCGCTGGGCTGGACCTTGCCGGCGGCACTCGGCGTGCGCGCCGCCGACCCCGACCGGAAGATCGTCGCGCTGTCGGGCGATTACGACTTCCAGTTTCTGATCGAGGAACTCGCGGTCGGGGCGCAGCACAAGCTGCCCTACCTCCATGTCGTGGTGAACAACTCGTATCTCGGCCTGATCCGCCAGTCGCAGCGCGGGTTCGGCATGGATTTCGAGGTCAGTCTGGCCTTCGACAACATCAACGCGCGGCCCGACGGCGACGCGGTGCCGGGCTACGGCGTCGATCACGTGGCGGTGGCCGAGGGGCTCGGGTGCAAGGCCATCCGGGTGAAGAGCCCGAACGAATTCAAGGAGGCGTTCGCCCGGGCCGAGGCGCTGATGGCCGAGCACCAGGTCCCGGTGGTCCTGGAGTTCATCCTGGAGCGGGTCACCAACATCGCCATGGGCACCGAGGTCGACGGGGTGAACGAGTTCGAGGAGATCCTGTGCCTCGACCCGGAGCTCTCGCTGCGCACGAGCCAGGCCCTGCCCGCGCCGGCCGCCGCCTGACGCACCCGCGAATCCGGAGGACATCCCATGCCGCGCTTTGCCGCCAACCTGACCATGCTCTTTCAGGAGCACGACTTTCTCGACCGCTTCGGAGAGGCCGCGCGGGCGGGCTTCCGCGGCGTCGAGTTCCTGTTCCCCTACGAACACCGCACGGCGGCGATCGCCGAGCGCCTCGCCTGTCACGACCTCAGTCTGGTGCTCCACAACCTGCCCGCCGGCGACTGGGCGGCGGGCGAGCGCGGCATCGCGGTGCTGCCCGAACGCAGGCCCGAGTTCCGCGAGGGGGTCGCCCGCGCCATCGACGCGGCCGGCGCCCTCGGCTGCGGACAGGTCAACTGCCTTGCGGGCATCGCACCGTCCGGGCTCGGTCGCGACCGGCTGCGCGACACGTTGCGCGAAAACCTCGCCTACGCGGCGGCGGCGCTGAAGCGGGCCGGGATCCGGCTCCTGATCGAGCCGGTGAACACCCGGGACATCCCCGGCTTCTTCCTGACCGGGACGGCCCAGGCCGTGGCCCTGATCGACGAGGTCGGCTCGGACAACCTCTTCCTGCAATACGACGCCTACCACATGCAGATCATGGAGGGGGATCTCGCCCGCACGATCGAGGCGAACCTGCCGCGCATCGCCCATGTCCAGCTCGCCGACAATCCCGGCCGGCACGAGCCCGGTACCGGCGAGATCAACTACCCCTTCCTGTTCGGGCATCTCGACGCCCTCGGCTACCGCGGCTGGATCGGCTGCGAGTACCGACCGGCCTCCGGTACCCGGGACGGCCTGTCCTGGTTCGCCCCCCACCGCGCCTGAGCCACCCGCCGGATCACGAGGACCAAACCCATGGCAGACATCGGATTCATCGGGCTCGGCATCATGGGCCGACCCATGGCGGAGAACCTGATCAAGGCCGGGCACCGCCTCTTCCTGAAGAGCGGGCGGTCGGTGCCCGAGGCGCTGGTCGCGGCGGGCGGCACGCCCTGCGCCTCGGCCCGCGCGGTTGCCGAGCGGGCCCAAATCGTGATCACCATGCTGCCGGACACGCCGCAGGTGGCCGAGGTGCTGTTCGGCGCCGACGGGATCGCCGAGGGGCTCGAGCCCGGCAAGATCGTGATCGACATGAGCTCGATCGACCCGATCGCCACCAAGGACTTCGCCCGGCGCATCGACGCCCTCGGCTGCGATTACCTCGACGCGCCGGTCTCGGGCGGCGAGGTCGGCGCCCGGGCGGCGAGCCTCACCATCATGGTCGGCGGCCCCGAGCGCGCCTTCCTGACGGCCATGCCCCTGTTCGAGGCCATGGGCCGCAACATCACCCGGGTCGGCGGCAGCGGCGACGGCCAGACCACCAAGGTCGCCAACCAGATCATCGTGGCCCTCACCATCGAGGCCGTGGCCGAGGCGCTGGTCTTCGCCTCCAAGGCCGGTGCGGACGCAGGCCGCGTGCGCCAGGCCCTGATGGGGGGCTTTGCCGCCTCGCGCATCCTGGAGGTGCACGGCGAGCGCATGGTGACGCGCGCCTTCGAGCCCGGCTTCCGGATCGACCTGCACCGCAAGGACCTCAACCTCGCCCTCCAGGGGGCCCGTACCCTCGGGGTCGCCCTGCCCAACACCGCCACCGCCCAGCAGCTGTTCAGCACCTGCGCGGCGCAAGGGGGCGGCGACTGGGATCATTCCGCGATGGTGCGCGCCCTGGAACTCATGTCGGCGCACGAGATCGCGGCCGGCCCACGCTGACCGGTCGACACGAAAGTCCGGTCCGCCCGGGGCGCGACCGCAGGTCCTGAGAACGGGGGGAAGAGCCCATGCTGGCAAGAACGCTGATCGCGGTCATGGTGTCGGTGGCGCTGGTCGGCCACGCGCGGGCCGCCGATCCGGCCGCGCTGGCGCCCGAGGCGCCGGCCGCCGGACAAGCGCCGTTCTTCCTTTTCTCGGACACGCAGGTGAGCTACCGGTATCAGTTCCCCGCGGCGAACCCTGGCAGCCAGGTTCAGCGGGCGGACGGGAGCTTTCGCAACCAGGACGCGCCCAAGCACATCCTGAACCTGTCGCACGCGGATGCCTGGGCCTACGGGACGAACTTCTTCTCCCTCGACATCCTGAAGTCGGGTGCGCAGTTTCCCGCCGGCACCACCAACGCGCCGGGGGGCTTTGCCCAGTACGATTACGGGAACACGGAGG
>NZ_BPQL01000133.1 GCF_022179225.1 Methylobacterium goesingense | reverse complement strand
GCTGTCGGTGGAGACGCGGGTGGTGGTGCCGGTCGTCAGGTTCTTGACGAAGACGTCGGTCAAACCGTTCGTGTCGCCGGCCACGAGATTGGTGGCGCTGCTCTGAAAGGCGACGCGGGTGCCATCGGCCGAGATCGAGGGGGTGGTGCTGGTGCCAGATGTGGTCTGCGCGCCCGTGCTGTCGGTGGAGACGCGGGTGGTGGTGCCGGTCGTCAGATCCTTGACGAAGATGTCGGAAGCGCTGTTCGTGTCACCCGTGACGAGGTTGGTGGCGGTACTCTGGAAGGCGACACGGGTGCCGTCGGCCGAGATCGAGGCCGCGGTGCTGGTGCCACCGGTGGCCTGCGCGCCCGTGCTGTCGGTGGAGACCCGGGTGACCGTGCCGGTGAGCGTGTCCTTGACGAAGACGTCGATGGTCCCGTTCGTGTCGCCGGCCACCAGGTTGCCGGCGTTGGTCGTGAAGACGACGTAGCGCCCGTCGGCCGAGACCTGGGATCCCGTGGTGGCAATTTGGCTGGCGGCGTTGCCCTGCGTTCCATCGGCAGCGGTCGATACGCGTGTGGTGGCCATGGTCGTGCCCTGCTTCGCCGTGCCGGCCGAGATGCCGATGATCCGTGGGGTATCGCGGCGCGTGTGATGATGAAAGCGTTAAAATCGCATGCACACGTTATAATTTCTGGATTATACCAATGTGACGGTATTGTTTGTCAGTCATAAATCAATGGATGCGGAATAATACTATTCAGAAAATTAGCATAACACAGAGTCTGTCCGATTTGTCATATCGGCGTAAGGGACTTGGAAATTCGATAAATCGTTGTCTCGCTCAGTAAGGGAGTTTTATGCATCAATTCAAATGAATAGATCGAATTTTTAATAGATTTTTATCATTGTGTGGCTGTGGAGGGCGCTGGAACAACGTTCTCGGATTTGGCGGACTTGACTGGCCGCTGGGCCGCGCTGGGCTCGCCGGACGCGTCGTGGCGATGCGGAGGCGGGACCAGGGCGCACGGGAGCAAGGCCAGCCGGGGTCCGAGCCGGCATGTTCACCGCCCGGTTCCAGGACGGGGTCCACCCGCCGAGCCGACGTCGGCTGAAGGCAGACGAATGGCCTATCACGGAGCGAGCCGATCACGGTCGGCATCGCCGCCATGGCTCGGAGGCGGTCCGTCCGCTTCGGGGCGAAAGCCCAGGGGGCGGTCGCTATCCGCGGTTGCCCTTCGCGCTGTCACGCGGATTGGGTTTCAACCCCGAGACATCGGGGTGCGGCTAACCTTCGTGAAGCACGACCTTCCCAGATTGTTCGAGATATCGGACGCGGACGATGACGTTCGCATCGGAACCGCTCGCGCAGGCGTGTCCGCGACACGCCACGGGTTGTCGCCGGCGGAAGGTGCAGTTGGCCTGATGACGCTTGACGGAGGGCGCCGCCAGTCAGGTCCTGCTTCTTCACCCCTGCACGCGGAAGCGGACGGAGGCGCGTTCCTCCGTCCCGGGCGCCCGACCCTCACCGCATCCCGGACGGTCGCCCCGGATCGGTCGCGGCGGCCCGCCCTCCGGCGTCACCCAGTCCTGCGCATTCCTGAGGCGGATGCCGCTGGCATGCAGGGTGGAGGTCCAGATCGGCGCCAGGGGTGTGAGGCGCGGCAGGATGCGCAGCTCCAGGCCCGCCGCCGCCATCGCGGCGGGCAGGTTCCGGAGCGTGTCGCGGCGCTCCGGGACGATCGCGTGGCGCGAGACCCAGGCGCCTGGATCGCCGGCGGGCTCGAAGGTCCCGGGCGGCATCCGATAGCGCTGGATCGTCCCGCCCGCGATCCGCTCCGCCCAGGCCTCCTCGACATAGGCGACGGCGCGGCCGGTGACGTCGCCGAACCAGGCCTGCCGGTCCTCCGGCGTCGTCTCGGCGGTGGGCCAGATCACGATCCGGGGACAGTCGCGCGGAAAGAGGTAGAGCAGGCAAAAGTCCGCCGCGATCGCCCAGACCAGGGGACCGTTCAGCCAGGCGCGCGCCGCCCCACGGTCGATGCCGACCCGAACGGGGCGCGGGACGAAGACCCGGATGTCCGGATCTTCGCTGAAGTGGAACAGCGGAGGGCGCCTCGCCTCCGGTTCGACCGGCGCGCGCGGGGTCACCGCGCGTTGCGGAACACCTGGAGGTCGAGGTCGCGGACCTTCTTGCGCAGGGTGTTGCGGTTGACCCCCAGCAATTCGGCCGCGCGGATCTGGTTGCCGCGGGTGGCGGCCAGCGCCGCTCCGATCAGCGGCCCCTCGATCTCGCGTAAGATGCGGTGGTACAGGCCGGGCGGGTATCGCGATACGCTGCCCCCGCCCGGCCTGTACCAC
>NZ_BPQL01000132.1 GCF_022179225.1 Methylobacterium goesingense | reverse complement strand
CGCCGCGCGGCCCGAGGCGAAGGCGCCCTGGAGGAGATACCCCCCCGTTGGCGCCTCCCAGTCCAGCATCTCGCCGGCCACGAAGGTGCCGGGGCGCCGTGCCAGCATGTAGTCGGCATCGAGTTCGCAAAAGCGGACCCCGCCCGCCGTCGAGATCGCCCGGTCGAGGCCGCGCGGCTCCAGGAGTTGGAGCGGCACCGCCTTGATCAGGGCTGCCAGGGCCTCGGCGGCCACGGGCAGCGGGTGAGCCGCTTCGCGCAGGAGGCAGATTCCCACGGGGGTGAGCCCCGCACCCTTGCGCAGGCGGTTGGCGAGCGACAGCCCAGGCTTCGGATCGCTGAGGGCCCGCGTCAGGGCGGCCTCGTCGAGATCGGGTCGCAGGTCGAGGTGCAGGCGGGCTGCGCCACGCTCGGTGGCGGCCCGGATCCGATGCGCGAGGGCGTAGATCGCCCCGCCCTCGATCCCGTCCGCGCTGATCACCGCCTCCCCGCGCACCCGGGTCCCCGCGAGGCTGAGGGCGATGCGCTTCAGGGGCGTACCGGCGAAGCGCTCGGCGAAGACCGGCGACCACGCCACGGTGAACCCGACATTGGCGGGCTTGAGCGGCGCCACGGCGATACCATCCCGTTCGAACAGGGACACCCAGGCCCCGTCGGAGCCGAGGCGCGGCCAGCTCGCGCCCCCCAGTGCCAGGAGAACCGGGCGGTGGGTGGTCTCGACCCGCCCCTCCGGGGCCTCGAAGACCGGGCCGCCGGAGGCCGACCACCCGGTGAAGCGGTGTCGGGTGCGGATGCGGACGCCCAACCCGTCGAGGCGCCGGAGCCAGGCCCGCAGAAGCGGCGAAGCCTTGAAGCTCGCGGGGAAGACGCGGCCGCTCGACCCCACGAAGGTCGACTGGCCGAGGTCGTGGCACCAGGTCCGCAGATCCGTCGGCGCAAACGCCGCGATGGCCTCGGCGAGCGGGCCGCTCTCGGGCTGGTAGCGCGCCAGGAAGGCCGGCAAGGGCTCGGAATGGGTAAGGTTGAGGCCGCCGCGCCCGGCGATGAGGAACTTGCGCCCCACGCTGGGCATCCGGTCGTAAAGGGTCACGGCGTGGCCGGCCCGCGCCAGCACCTCCGCGGCCGCGAGGCCGGCTGGGCCGCCGCCGATCACGGCGGGGCCGCCGACCATGGCGGGGCCGTCCGCGTCCCGGCCTTTGGGCTCAGTGTCAGTCATGCGTCCTGGGAAGCCGGCCAGCGGCGGCCCTGTCAAGCGTGCCGGGACGATGCCCTTGATTCGCCAAGGTCCGAGTCCCAACTCCGCCTCATCGGCTGCGGGCCCCTCTGGCGGGATGCTTCGTGATGCGTTCCGTGATGTCGGAGCCGGTGCTTTCTCTCCTCAAGAAGCATCGACGGTCCGCGTCATGGTTGATATTTTGTATTACGAGTGGCTGGGTAAGCCAATCTGGATGTGGCTGGGCTTCCACGCCTTGGTCGCCGGGTTACTGGCCTTCGATCTCGGGCTGCTGCACCGAGACAAGAACCACGAGATCGGCGTGAAGGAGAGCCTTCTCCTTACGGCCTTCTATTTCACCCTCGGCATGATCTTCGGCGGCTGGGTCTGGTGGTATCTCGGACCGCAGGCGGGCCAGGAATACGTCGCCGGCCTCGTGGTCGAGAAGTCGCTGTCGATGGACAACGTCTTCGTGATCGCGGTTATCCTGACCTCCCTCGGCATCCCGCGCACGTCCCAGCACCGGGTCCTGGTGTGGGGCATCCTGGCCGCCGTGCTGTTACGTGGGCTGATGATCGGCCTCGGCGCGGCCCTCGTGCACCAGGCCGCCTGGGTGCTGTCGATCTTCGCCGCCTTCCTGATCTTCGCCGGCGTCAAGATGCTGGTCTCGAAGGAGGAGGAGCCGGGCGATATCCGCGAGAACCGCGCCGTGCGCCTGCTCCAGCGGGTGCTGCGCATCACGCCCGAACTGCACGGGCAGCGCTTCATGGTGCGAAAAGCCGACCCGAAGACGGGCAAGACCGCCCTTTGGCTGACGCCCCTGGCGCTGGCGCTCATTCTGGTCAACGGCGCCGACGTGATCTTCGCCGTCGACAGCGTGCCGGCGATCTTCGCCATCACCACCGACACCTTCGTGGTCTACACCTCGAACATCTTCGCGATCCTGGGGCTTCGCGCCCTCTACTTCGCGCTTGCCGCGATGGTGGACCGCTTCGCCTATCTCAAGACGGCGCTGGCCTTCATCCTGATCTTCATCGGAGGCAAGATCGTTGTCGCCGATACCTTCGATCTCGTCCACGTCCCGCCGTGGGTCTCCCTCGCGGTCACCGTCGTGTTTCTCATCGCGGGTATCGCATACAGCCTGTGGCGCACCCGGGGTACGGTGGTGGAGGATACGCACGGGCATGGCGGCGAGGCGGTCCAGCACCGGGCCTGACGCGCGCCTGCCTTCCGCCGCAGCGGATCTCGGGCCGGCCCGAGATCCGTCGAGGGTGTGAGGAGGCCGGGATGGTCGGGTGCCCCACAGCCGATCGAGAACCGGTGGCGTCCCCCCGAGCGGAAGGGAGACGTGCCCTATCCTGAAGTCGTGCGTCCCGACCGCCCGGGCAGTGCCGCGATCAGATCCCTCAGCGTGGTGATCGTCGAGGCGTCGGCGACGCCGTCGACGCGAGCCGGGCGGAAGTGGCGCTGGAACGCCGTCACCACCGCGCCCATGCGGGCGTCGAAGGTGGCGCTCACCGGCAAGTCGTATCCGTAGAGAGCGAACATCGCCTGCAGCGCCTCGATCGGCGGTCCGGCATCGCCCTCTGCAAAGAACCGGCCGTCGCGGATCGGGGCCGGTGGGACCCAGTGTCCGATGCCGTCGCTTGCCAGTTGCGCCCAGGGGAAATGCTCGCCGGGATCCTCCTTGCGCTCGGGCGCGATGTCCGAATGGGCGAGAATGCGGTGCGGCGCGAGGTTCCAGCGCTGGGTGAGATCGCCGCACAGGGCGATGACGGCCTCGATCTGCGCGGGCGGATAGGCCGGCAAGCCGCCGGCATGGCCGCCATTGACGATCTCGACGCCCAGCGAGCGCGAGTTCACATCGGTGATCCCGGCCCAGGAACCCTGGCCCGCGTGCCAGGCGCGGCGCCCCTCGGGCACCATCTGCACCACGCGGCCATCCTCCAGCACCACGTAATGGGCCGAGACCTCCGCCACGGGATTGGCGAGGCGCTGCAGGGCCGCCGCCGCGCTCTCCATGCCGGTGTAATGCAGGATGAGGAGATCGACCGGACCGGTCCGCCGCTCACCGTGGTTGGGCGACGGGTGGACGCTGGTGGCGACGGGACTCTCGGGCGTCGGTTTCACGTGAGGCCCCGCTCGGCGCTGATCCGGTCATAGGCGGCGTTGATGGCGGCCAGACGGCGGGTGGCGATGGCCACCGCCTCCGGCGGCAGGCCGCGGGCGATGGCCCGGTCCGGGTGGTTCTCCCGCACCAGCGCCCGGTGGGCGGCCTTCAGCCCGGCATCGTCGACATCGTGGTCGAGGCCGAGAACGAGGTAGGGATCATCGGAGAGGCGGACATGCCGGGCGGCGATGCGGCGGAACGCGGCCTCGTCGAAGCCGAAGGTCTCCGCCACCGCGCGCAGATAGCGCTCCTCCGCCTCGTGGATGGCGCCGTCCGCCTTGGCGATGTGGAACAGGCCGTCGAGGACGTCCTCCAGCAGGGCCGGCTCGTCGTGGAAGGTGTTGGCCAGTTGCCGGGCGTAGGCTTCGAAGCCGTTCGCGGTGCCCTTGGCGAGATCGAACAGGCGCTGGACCCCGGGCCGGGCCCGCTCGTCCACCTGTACCACCTTGGCGAAGGCCTCGATCTCGGCCGGCGTCACCACGCCGTCGGATTTGGCCATCTTGGCGGCGAGCGCCACGAGGCCGGTGGTGAAGACCACGTCACGCGGCGTGGTCCCGAACAGGGCGCCCTCGCGGTCGACCAGGAAATGCCCCGCCACCCCGCCGACGAGGCCGCCGAGGGGGCCGCCGATGGCGAGGCCGAGGCCGGCACCCCCGAGCTTGCCCCAGAGGCCCACGCTCATCGGAAGACCCCACGGGCGCTGGGTACGGGGCTGGATGTGGCAGACGGCATGGGCGGCATCGACTTCGGCGCGAAACGAAGCGCGTCCTTACACCGGACGGCTCCGTTTCGGCGAGAGGCGATCGCTCAGGGCGTCCCGCCCCTCAGCGCCGGGCGCAGAGGCCGACGAGGCCTTGGGCTTCGCTGGGGCAGGCCGCGCTCAGGGTGCCGTCGGCCCCCGCCGTCACGATGGCGCTGCCCCCCTTCAGGCACAGGGCCGAAGCCAGGATCTCGGTGCCCTCGCAGGTGATGGCGCAGCCCGAGGCCGGGCAGGTGTCCTGGCGCACCACACGGAACGGGGATGCGGGCACGGGAGCCGCCGGAGCGGCCTGACCGGCCTCGCCCCTGGCCCCAGCGGGCCCGCGCTCGCCGGCTGCCCCCCGTGTTCCGGGCTCACCCTTGGGGCCGGTGTCGCCCTTCGGCCCGGCTTCACCCTTCGGGCCTGCCTCACCACGAGCGCCCGTCTCGCCCTTCACACCCGGTTCGCCCTTCACGCCTGGTTCGCCCTTGGCACCCGGTTCGCCCTTCGGTCCCTGGGGACCGGGCAGGCCGGCGACGCCCTGCGGACCGGCGGGGCCCGTTTCGCCCTTGTCGCCGGTGTCGCCCTTTTGGCCCGTCTCGCCCTTCGGACCGGGCTGGCCGGCAGGGCCGCAATTGGCGATGACCGCCTCGCGCTCGTCCTCGCCCGCCTTCAGGGTGGCGATGCAGTTGGTGGGCACGTAGGGCAGGCGGAAGACGAATCGGCCCCGGCTGTCGGCGATGATCGAGATGTCCTCGTCGAGCACCACCACGGTGCCGGGCTTGCGCACGCTGCCGGAGATCCGCAGGTCGCCGTTCTCGAAGCGAGCGTCGTAGACCTGGATCGGCTGCGACGCGGCCTGCGGCTTGCGCGCCTTGGTCGCCTCGCCCCTGGGCTGGGCCGCCGTCTGCGCGATGGCGGGGAGACCGCCCGCCACGGTGATCAGGCCCGACAGGACCACGAGGGCACGAGCGAGACGCATGAATTTCTCCGGTCTGATCCGCGTCTGCTGAGCGCGGCAGGTGGGGAGTGCTGCCCTGACCTCGCCGAACGGTCAAGCGTGGCGAAGATGTCGGCTTGAGGCCGCCGTCCACAGGCGTCCACAGCCGTCCACAGGCCAAGCCCCTGAGGGGGGATGAAATTCCGCATGACCCCGGAAACCGATTGAGTGTGTTCCTGTTTTGTTCTTAGCGTAGCCGGATGGAACGGAGCCGATGAGACAGAGCCCTGAAGACCCTCCCGATACGCAGATCGAAGGTCCGCATGCGGACCGGCCGGGCGCGGACCCGCTCCCGCGCGAGACGGCGCCGCAGGCCTCGGCCACTTCGAACCTGGCGGCCCTGCGCGACCTCGTGGCCGGACGCGGGGGTGCCCCGGTCCTCCGGGGTGCCCTTCCGCTGGGCATCCACGACATCGATTCGCGCCTCGCGCAGGGCGGCCTCGCCCTTGGGCAGTTGCACGAGATCGCCCCCGCCCAGGCGGGCGACGAACCGGCGGCCCTCGGCTTCGCCCTCGCCCTGGTGGCGCGCCACCTCGCCCGGGTGTGCGGTGAAGCCCTGCTGGTGGTGGGCCAGGGCCATCCCCTCCCCTACGGGCACGGGCTCGCAGGCCTCGGCCTCGACCCGGCCCGCCTGCTGCTGTTCGAGGTCGCCAGCGACGGCGACGCCTACCGGGCGCTGGAGGAATCGCTGCGGTCCCAAGGCCTGGCGGCCGTGGCGGGACTCGTCGACGCCGCCCTGCCCCTGGCCCAGAGCCGCCGGCTCCACCTCGCGGCCGGGCGAACCGACCGGCTCCTCCTCGTGCTGCGGCCCCCGGAGGCGGAGAGCCCCAACGTGGCGGCGACCCGCTGGCGGATCGCCGCCGGCAAGGCCCTGCGCGATCGCTTCGGCTGCATCGAGCGGCCGTGCTGGCAAGCGACCCTCGACCGAAGCCGCAACGGGCGGACCGGACACTGGCTTCTGGAGTGGGATCATGCCGCGCATCGTTTCGGTCTGGCTGGAGCACTGGCCGGTCACGCGGCTGAGGCGGGCGGGCGCGTCCAGCGCTCGGGATGATGGGCCGATGGTCGTGGCCGCGATGGAGGC
Organism: Methylobacterium goesingense; assembly: GCF_022179225.1. Taxonomy (GTDB): domain Bacteria; phylum Pseudomonadota; class Alphaproteobacteria; order Rhizobiales; family Beijerinckiaceae; genus Methylobacterium; species Methylobacterium goesingense. The sequence continues at coordinate 8,997 of NZ_BPQL01000132.1, read as the reverse complement.
CAGCGGCCTGCGCCTGATCGCGGTGGACGCGCAGGCGCGGGCGCTGGGCCTCGAACCCGGCGAGACCCTGGCCCGAGCCCGCGCCCGGATCGGCACGCCCGTCTCCGTCCATCCCGCCGACCCGGAGGCCGACGCCGCAGCCCTGCACCGGCTCTGCCTCTGGGCCAAGCGCTATACCTCGGTCGTCGCGCCCTACGGCCGGGCGGAGGGCCACGACGGGTTCTTCCTCGACATCGCGGGGGCGAGCCACCTGTTCGGCGGCGAGGCACAGCTCCTGGCGGATCTCACCCGGCGACTGTCCGAGGGCGCGATTCCGGCGCGGATCGCCCTCGCCGACACCCCCGCCTGCGCCTTCGCCCTGGCCCGGCATGGCGGGGGTGGCCTCGTGGCACCCGGAGGCAACGCGGAGGCCCTATGGACCCTGCCGGTCTCGGCCCTGCGCCTCGATCCGGCCATGGCGCAGGCCCTGGCCCGCCTCGGCCTGCGCCGGATCGGCGACCTCGCCGCCGCGCCTCGTGCGCCCCTGGCCCGGCGCTTCGGCGAAACCCTACTGCTGCGCCTCGATCAGGCCGTCGGCCACCGGCCGGAACCTCTCGTCTGCACGGAGGACCCGCGCGAATTCGAGGCCGTGCGCGGATTCCTCGAACCGATCGGGCGGCCGGAGACCATCGTCGCCACGGCCGAGCGCCTGATGGCGGGGCTGGCGCCCCGGCTGGAGGCGGCCGGACTCGGGGCCCGCGCGGTGCGGCTGTCCCTGACCCGCGTCGACGGGGTGGTGCGGACCCTGGACCTCGGGATGAGTCTGCCGACCCGCTGCCCGGCGCAGATCGAGCGCCTACTGACCCTGCGCCTCGACCGCCTCGGCCCGGCCCTCGATGCCGGCTTCGGCTTCGAGACGATCGGCCTCGCGGTCACCGCCACCGGCACGATCGCGGCGCGTCAGGGCATGCTGGTGGAGGCGCCCGACGGCGCGGGGGCCGAGCACCTGGGCGACGCCCTGCGCCAGCGCCTCGGGCGGCGGATGATGCGGCTCGGCTTTCGCGCGAGCCACCTGCCCGAGCGTGCCGAGAGCGCGGAACCCTGGCGCGCGAGCCTACCCGCGCAGGCGGGCCGGCCGGCCCTGCTGCCACGACCGCTGGTGCTGCTCGGCCGGAGCGAGGCCGCCGAGGACGTCATCGCGCTCGCCCCCGACGGCCCGCCGCACCGCTTCCGTTGGCGCCGGCGCCTGCACCGCGTCGCCCATGCGGACGGGCCCGAGCGCATCGCCGACGAGTGGTGGCAGGCGCCGGGTCCGGCGCGGGACTACTACGTGGTGGAGGACGAAGGCGGCCGCCGCCTGTGGGTCTATCGCGAGGGATTCCCCACACGGGAGACGCCCGCGCGCTGGTTCGTGCACGGGCTATTCGCGTGATCCCCGTGACCCGGCCGGGTCACGGGGCCGGCGACTCTACTCCGCCGCGTCGACGTAGAGCTTGCCGCCCTCGGCCTGGAACTCGGCGGATTTCGCCGCCATCCCGGCCTCGCGCTCGGCCTGGCTCATCGGCGTCGCCTCGCCCAGCACCTGTCCGGCCGCCTCCATCGCCAGAACCTCGGCGCGCAGGTCCTGCGTGATCTTCATCGAGCAGAACTTCGGCCCGCACATCGAGCAGAAATGCGCGACCTTGTGGGCATCCTTCGGCAGGGTCTCGTCGTGGTAGGCGCGGGCCGTGTCGGGGTCGAGGGAGAGGTTGAACTGGTCCTCCCAGCGGAAGTCGAACCGGGCGCGGCTGAGGGCGTCGTCGTGCAGCTGCGCGGCCGGGTGGCCCTTGGCGAGGTCGGCGGCATGCGCCGCGATCTTGTAGGTGATCACGCCTTCCTTGACGTCGTCGCGGTTGGGCAGGCCGAGATGCTCCTTCGGGGTGACGTAGCAGAGCATCGCGCAGCCGAACCAGCCGATCATCGCGGCGCCGATGCCGGAGGTGATGTGGTCGTAGCCGGGGGCGATGTCGGTGGTCAGCGGGCCGAGGGTGTAGAACGGCGCCTCGCCGCACTCCACGAGCTGCTTCTCCATGTTCACCTTGATCTTGTGCATCGGCACGTGGCCGGGGCCCTCGATCATGGTCTGGCAGCCCTTGTCCCAGGCGATCTTGGTGAGTTCGCCCAGCGTCTCGAGTTCGGCGAACTGGGCCGCGTCGTTGGCATCCGCGATGGAGCCGGGGCGCAGGCCGTCGCCGAGGGAGAACGAGACGTCGTAGGCCCGCATGATGTCGCAGATCTCGTCGAAGCGCTCGTAGAGGAACGACTCGCGGTGCCCGGCGAGGCACCAGCGCGCCATGATCGAGCCGCCGCGGGAAACGATGCCGGTGACCCGGCGCGCGGTGAGCGGCACGTGGGCGAGGCGGACCCCGGCGTGAATGGTGAAGTAATCGATGCCTTGCTCGGCCTGCTCGATGAGGGTGTCCTTGAACACCTCCCAGTCGAGTTTCAGCGGATCGCCGCCGACCTTCTCAAGTGCCTGATAGATCGGCACCGTGCCGATCGGGACCGGCGAGTTGCGCACGATCCACGAGCGGATGTTGTGGATGTTACGGCCCGTCGAGAGGTCCATCACCGTGTCGGCGCCCCACCGGGTCGCCCAGACCAGCTTCTCGACTTCCTCGGCGGCCGAGGAGGTCACGGCCGAGTTGCCGATGTTGGCGTTGATCTTCACGAGGAAGTTGCGGCCGATCGCCATCGGCTCCACCTCGGGGTGGTTGATGTTGGCCGGAATGATCGCCCGGCCCCGGGCCACCTCGTCGCGCACGAACTCGGGCGTGATGAAGGCCGGTAGGGCGGCGCCGAAGCTGTTGCCGTCGGCGAGCGCGGCCTGGGCACCCTCGAGCATGGTCTTGCGAGCGAGGTTCTCCCGGTTGGCGACGTAGATCATCTCCTCGGTGATGATGCCGGCGCGGGCGAACTCGTACTGCGTCACCATCTGGCCCGGGCCGGCCTTGCGGATCTCGCGGGTGGCCGGACACGGGGCCACCAGCTTGTCTTCCGGCACGAAACCGTTGTCCTCGGGCTTGACGGCGCGCGGGGTCACCGTGGCGTAGCCGCGCCGGGCGATCCAGGGCTCGCGCACCAGCGGCAGGCCGGCATGGAGGTCGATCTTGGCATCCGTCTCCGTGTAGGGACCCGACGGATCGTAGACCCGCACAGGGGCCTCCTTCGGATCGCTGAGCGTGATCTCGCGGAACGGCACCCGGATGTCGTCGTGTCCGGCGACCGCCGCGTAGACCTTGCGCGAGCCCATGATCGGGCCGGTGGTCACCGCATGCGGCTGGCCCTGCGGCAGATCCTTCGGGAGAACGGGTGCATTCATCGGGTTCGCTCCTGGCGTTGGAGGCGATCCGACTCATAGGCGGTGGAGGTGGATGGGATGACGCTTGAGGATACGCGCCGTCTTTGAGATTCCCGTCCCTCCGCCGGTACGAACCGGATCAGGTTCAAGGGTCAGGGCGACGCGCCCAATCTCAGCTCCCGCACTCGGAGCCCCCCTCGGAATGGTTCCAGGTTCGAGGTCGGCGGCCGTTTTGTCAATCACCGCTCCGGCAAACCGACGCAGAACAGGGTGAGAAACGAACTTTATCGTCAGCCCGGGCGTTCGGTTACCAGAAGTCCGGTCCTCGGGATCGGCACGCGAACGACAGGTTCTCCCATGAAGCGCATAGTCCTGGCCTCGGCCGCTCTGGTCGGTGCCCTCTCGATGATTCCCGCCTCCGCCGATGCCCGTCCGGGCGGCGGCGGCTTCCGTGGCGGTGGCGGCGGATTCCATGGTGGCGGCATGGGCGGCGGCGGGTTCCGCGGCGGTAACTTCGGTGGTGGCGGATTCCGCGGGGGCAACTTCGGCGGCGGCATGGCCCAGGGCGGCTTCCGGGGCGGCAATGTCGGGGGTAACTTCGGCGGCGGTGGCTTCCGTGGTGGCCTCGCCCAGGGCGGGTTCAATCGTGGCGGCTTCAACCGGGGCGTCATCGGCAACGCGGGCGCCGGTACCGGTCTGGTGGCGGCCAACGGTTACCGGGGCGGCGGCGCGGGCTTCGTCCGCGGTGGTTACGATCGGGGCGGCTACAACCGTGCGGGTTACGGCGGACGGGGCTACGGCTACCGTCGCGGCTACGGTGGATTGGGGCTCGGCATCGGCCTCGGCCTGGCGGGCGCCGGCATCGGCTATGGTCTCGGCAGCGCGTATTACGGCGACGATTACTACGGCGGTGGCTACGCGCCAGCCTATTATGGCGGCGGCTACGGCGCGTATGGTGGCGGTTCTGCACCGGCCGGCTACGCAACCGAGACCGTCGAGGTCGCACCGGGTGGCAACGACGTCGCATATTGCGTCCAGCGCTTCCGGTCCTACGACCGCCGCACCGGGACCTATCTGGGCAACGACGGCCTGCGCCACGCCTGCCCGTAACGCCTGACACCCGATCGCAATCCGAAAGGCTCCGCCCGCTCCATGCAGGCGGGGCCTTTCCCGTTTGGCGTGCGGCCGTGCGCCTCTTCGAAGCCCCGTCTCGCGCCGGCGTCAGGAGCCCTGAAGACTTTCGGCGAAATCATCCGGCACTTCGCCGAAGCTGGCCAGGATGGTGGCGCTCTCCAACTCGCCGGTCTCGTCGTCGGCCACCACCTTGATCGCCGCCGTTCCGGGAAACCGCGCGGCCATGGCCTCGGCCTTCTTCAGGGCGCCGCTCTCCGTTACCGCGACCTCTCGGTCGCCGGGCGTGAGCCGCTTGCGCTTGAGCACGAAGGTCTGGACCAGGAAGGTCGTCTTGAGGGCCATGAACGGGTCTCCGCCGGCTTCCGCGCCGATGATGGCTCCCCGGTCCGGACACGGTGCGCACCTAGCACGAAAGTCCCCGCTCGCGGACAGGGTGCCCGAAGGTCGCAGCGCCCGGCTATCTCGAAGTGCGTCAGGCCGAAGGCGTGTCGGGCGGATCCAGGCGCAGCACGAGGCGATCGCCGTCCCAGAGTTCCACCGCGCGTCCATCCATGAGTGCATGCGTCCGCGCGACGGCGTCCGCCTCCTCGCAGGCGGACAGAACTTTGGTGCGGAGCACGCGTCCGGCCGTATCCAGCAGAAGAATGCGGTATGGCTTCGGTGGCGTCGCGTCCGTCATGATGAAACAACTCACCTCTTCTTTCACGGCGTCCACGACCGGGCGGACCCGATCTTAAAAGACCTGAAAGCATTACTGGAAGACGCCGATAGCGCACGGAACGCCCGCGCCTCGTACACGTATTCGTGATCTTGTATTTTCCGCCTTGCAAACCTCAGGTTGTGAACAGCTTATGACTACCAGAGCCGGATGAGTCGATACCCGGTGATCACGTCGGACAGGTCGATGCCGAGGCCGGCGGTCAGGCGCAGGCTCGCGCGCAACAGAGGACGGGAAAACGCGCCCGCGAGCAGGAACAATCCGAGCAGGACGAGAGCGGCGTGCCGGGCCATCCGGTCGGTCCACGACCAGTCGCCGGGCAGCCAGGGCCTCAGGATGCCGTAGCCGTCGAGGCCGGGGATCGGCATCAGCCCGAGGACGAGGGCAGTCCCCTGGAACAGCACCGAGACCGCGAGCACGGCCCGCAGCACCTCCGCATCCGGGGTGGCGAGGGTGTAGAGCAGAACGAGTGCCAGGAGGAAGCCGAGGCTCGCCGCCGGACCGGCCGCTGCCACGGCCGACCGTCGCCCCCGGCTCAGGCCCTCGGCCGCATCCCCCGGCGAGGCGCCGCCCGGAAAGCCCAGGCCCGCCAGAATCGTGAAGATCACCGGCAGCAGCATCGTCGCCACGGGATCGGAGGCCCGCAGGGGATCGAGCGTGAGGGCCCCGGTCGCTGGCAGGCCATACCGCACCTCCGCCAAGGCGTGGCCGAAGGCGTGCAGGCACAGCCCGAGAACCCACCCGGCGATCACGAAGGCGAAGGCCGCGCCCGACCCCTCCAGCGCCTCGGCCCCGATCCCGAACCCGAGGCCGCTGAAGATCAGCGTGATCAGCAGAATGTTGATGCTCAGGCCAGGTCTGCCCGCGCCGCTTCCTTCGTCCCGGATCGTCGTCATGCGCGGCGGGGCGGCACGTCGAGATGGGCACGGGCACGCCGCGGGTCTCCCCCTCCCGACGAAGCGGGCGAGCGGACGGCGCGCATGGAAACTCCGCACTGGCCATGCGGGGCCGGTCGCGGACAAAGATCGGGACGCAGGGCTCTCACGCGACGCAACATCGCTGGTGACACGCCAAAGTCCAGTCCCTAGCTTGTCACGGATAGCTGGCACTCCAGGCACGAGCCTCGGACCTCGACGAGCCTCGGACCTCGACGAGCCTCGGACCTCGACGAGCCCGGACCCGGGACGGGTTCGCGGATCGCCGGACCGGTCGGGATCTCCGACCGCCGACACACACGTTCGGACGCATGCGCCTTCTCCTCTCGATCCTGATCACGGCGCCGCTCGCGGTCCTTGGCGGCGCGATCCTCCTCCTGGCCCTTTTCCAGCGGCACTTGATCTATCCGGGTGCCTTCCGAAGCGAAGCCGCCCCGGCTCCTCGGGCGGCGCCAGCCGGCACGCAGGCGATCCAGATCGAGACCGCCGATGGCGAGCGTCTTCTCGGCTTTTGGCGTCCGCCCGCGCCGGGCTGCGCCGTCGTCCTCAGTTTCCACGGGAACGGCTCGCGGCCCGAGCCGGCGGCGGCGCGCTTCTCGGCCGATCCCTGGCGCGCTCAGGGTTGGGGCGTTCTGGCCATCGCGTATCGGGGTTATCCGGGCTCGACCGGATCCCCGAGCGAGGCTGGCCTGATCGCCGACGCGGACGCGGCCTACCGGGCCGTCACGGCCCGTGCCCCGGGGGTGCCGGTCTTGCTGCACGGCCATTCCCTTGGGGCCGCCGTGGCGGTGGCGACGGGCGTGAGCGTGCCCCATCTCGGCCTCTATCTGGAGGCGCCCTTCGATTCCCTAGCGGCTGTGGCCGCCTCCCGCTTTCCCTACCTGCCGACCGGCCTGCTCCTGCGCGACACCTTCCGCTCCGACGAACGGATCACCGCGACCGCCGGCCCGGTCCTCATCGTGCACGGCAGGCTGGACGGGGTGGTTCCCCTCACCCATGCCCGGCATCTGGCCGAACGGGCGGGAGACCGCGCCCGACTGACCATCCTGGAGGGTGATCACGTCTCGATCCTGGGTGCATGGGACCGGGAGGCAGAGCCGCTGTTCCGGCCGGGGGGTGCCCCGGCCCGCGCCGATGCCCTCGCGGCGGATGCGCCTTGAGGGAGCCGAAATGGGACGACGAGACCGCCTCTGGCGCGACGACGATCCGACGACCCATGGGCCGGCGGCGAAACCCCCTGTCATCTGCCCGCTCTGCGAGCGCCCGATCCCGCCCCGTGCCAAGTCCAGCCTGCATCACCTCGTCCCGAAGCTGAAGGGCGGTGCTCGGGCCGGCACGGTGCGGCTGCACCAGATCTGCCACTCGGCCATCCATGCCCGCTTCAGCGAGGCCGAGATCGCCCGGCGCCTCGCCGACGTCGAGTCCTTGCGCGCCGAACCCGAGATGTCGCGATTCCTGGCCTGGGTCCGAACGAAGCCCGACGACTTCCACGCCGCGACACGGATGAGCCGGGAGCGCAAGGGCCCGAAGCGCGATCCGACCTGAGGATGCGGCGATGCCTCCGCCACTGTCGCCAATTTCAGGGCATGGCCTTTACCCGTTCTTCGGCATGATCCGCGCCGATCCCGACCCCGTATCCGCTCCTTAAGACTTCCCGCCGGAGGGTGACCGACGATGTGAAGGGAGCGCGACCGTGTCGGCATTGGAAGTGGGGGCGATCGGGCGAGCGGGCGCGGACGAGGCAAACCGCCTCGCCTGGGTCGACGTCGCCAAGGGGCTCTGCATCGTCCTGGTGGTGATGATGCACTCTACCTTGAGCACCGGCGTGACCCTGGGGGGCGAGGGCTTCCTCCACACCGTCGTGGCCTTCGCCAAACCCTTCCGGATGCCGGACTTCTTCCTCTTGTCGGGCCTGTTCCTCGGCCGGGTGATCGACCGCGACTGGCGCCTCTTCCTCGATCGCCGCCTCGTGCACTTCGCGTATTTCTACGTGCTCTGGGTGCTGATCCAGTCGGTGGTGAAGTACGGCCAGATCGTCGACGGGGCCGGGCCGATGGCCTTCCTCAGCCACCTGGCGATGGCGGTGGTCGAGCCCTACTCGACCCTGTGGTTCATCTACGTCCTGGCGGTGTTCTCGGTCTGCACCAAGCTGCTGCGCCGGGTGCCGGCGCCGCTGCTCCTCGGCTTGGCGATCCTCCTGGAAAGCGTCCCGGTCCATAGTGGCAGCAACCTCGTGGACGAGTTCTGCGCCCGCTACGTCTGGTTTCTGCTGGGCTACCTCTGCGCCGAGCGCATCTTCACCTTTGCCGACTGGGTGCGGCGCAACGCCGGGGCGGCCCTGACCGGCCTCGCCCTCTGGGCGGTCGTCAACGCCATGATGGCCTTCACGCAGACGCAACTTTCCTTCGCACCGACCCTCGCCCAGCTACCCGGCCTGAGCCTCCTTCTGGGGGGCGCCGGGGCCTTGGCCATCATCACCGTCGGCGCCTTGCTGACCCGGGCCGGTGGGCCCGTCACGAACTTCCTGCGCACCTGCGGCCAGCGCTCGATCGTAATCTACCTCGCGTTCTTCCTGCCGATGGCGTTCACCCGGACGCTCATCGCCAAGACCGAAGCGATCACCGACATCGGCGTCGCGAGCCTCGCCGTCACGGTGGTGGCGGTGCTGGTGCCCCTGGCTCTGGAACGGATGGTCCGGAACACCCGGTTCGACTTCCTGTTCGAACGTCCACGCGCCTTCCACATCGTGAGCGCGCGGCCGAGAGCGGCCACCAGCGCCCTGCGTACGGCCTGAGGTTCAGGCCGCCGCCTCGACCCGCGGGCGCACGAGGTGTTCGAGGAAGTTGCCGATCTCGGCCCGCCGCCGGACCGGTTCCAGGAGATCCGGTCCG
>NZ_BPQL01000131.1 GCF_022179225.1 Methylobacterium goesingense | reverse complement strand
GTGGCCCTGCCCTTCGCGCCGACGATCCGCGCGTTCAGCCGGGCGAGCGCCGCCGCGGGCGCGTTCGTGAGCGACAAGAGCGCCGCCGCGGGCGCGTTCGTGAGCGACAAGAGCGCCGCTGCGGGCGCGTTCGTCAGCGACAAGAGCGTGACCCTCGGCGCGGCCGTCTCCGGCTGGGTCGGACGCCTGCGCTGAGCGCCCCGGCGGCACTGATGCGCCAGCAAAAGCGGCCCTGAACCCTGGACCCTGCCGGCTTCGAAGACTACGTGGACGCATCAGCGATGCTGCGCGGCCCCGTGACGGTCGACGTCGCGAGGACGAGGACACGGATGGCCGGACGGATCGAGGATTATGCGCTCGTCGGCGATGGCCGGACCGCTGCGCTGATCGCCCGCGACGGCAGCGTCGACTGGCTCTGCTGGCCCCGCTTCGATTCCGCCGCATGCTTCGCCGCCCTGCTGGGCACCGAGGACCACGGCTACTGGAAGCTCGGCCCCGCCGAGCCCGCCACCACCACCCGGCAGTACCGCGAGGGCAGCCTCGTCCTGGAGACCCGGCACGAGACCGCAGGCGGCAGCGTGCGGGTGACCGATTACATGCCCGCCAACGACGGCGCGCACCTCGTGCGCATCGTCGAGGGGCTCGAGGGCGCCGTGCCCATGCGGATGCGGATGCGCGTGCGCTTCGATTACGGGCTCGCCGTGCCGTGGGTCTCGCACAACGAGCTCGGCGATCTCCGCGCGATCTCGGGGCCGCACAAGGTGGTGCTGCGCACCCTGGTGCCGACCCACGGCGAGGACCAGACCACGGTGGCGGAGTTCACCGTGGAGGCCGGCCGGAGCGTGGCCTTCACGTTGAGCTACGGCGCTTCCCACGAGGACGACCCGGCCCCGATCCAGCCGCGCAAGGTGTTGTTCGAGACCGACCGCTACTGGCGCGACTGGTCGAGCCGGGCCGCCTCCGGCACGCCCTGGGACGCGATCCTGAAGCGCTCGCTCCTCACCTTGAAGGCGCTGATCTACCAGCCCACCGGCGGCATCGTCGCCGCCCCCACCACCTCCCTGCCGGAAGATCTCGGCGGCGTGCGCAACTGGGATTACCGGTTCTGCTGGCTGCGCGATTCCACCTTCACCCTGATCGCCCTGATGGATGGCGGCTACCTCGACGAGGCGCGCGCCTGGCGCGACTGGCTGGTGCGCGCGGTCGCGGGCAATCCGGAGCAGGCCCACATCCTCTACGGCATCGCGGGCGAGCGCATGCTGCCCGAGATCGAGCTCGACTGGCTCCCCGGCTACGAGAACTCGAAGCCCGTGCGGATCGGCAACGCGGCGGTGGAGCAGTTCCAGCTCGACGTCTACGGCGAGATCTTCGACGCGCTCTACCAGGCGCGCCAGCGTGGCCTGCAGGGCGACGCGGATGGCTGGCGGGTCGGCGAGGCGCTGCTGCGCCACCTGGAGAAGGTCTGGTGCACGCCCGACGAGGGCATCTGGGAGGTGCGCGGCGGGCGCCGGCACTTCGTGCATTCCAAGGTGATGGCCTGGGTCGCCTTCGACCGGGCGATCCGCTCCTTCGAGGAGGCGGAAGGGCACGAGCAGGACGCGATCCGCGCCACCGGCGTGAACCACCGGCCGAGTCGCGCCCGCGACGTGCCCGTAGCGCGCTGGCGCGAGATCCGCGACCAGATCCACGCCGAGGTCTGCGCCAAGGGCTTCGATCCGGAGCTGAACAGCTTCGTGCAATCCTACGGATCGAAACGCCTCGACGCGAGCCTGCTGCTCATCGCCCATATGGGGTTCCTGCCCCAGGACGATTCCCGCGTGGTCGGCACCGTCGACGCCATCGGCCGCACCCTGATGCGGGACGGTTTCGTGCTGCGCTACGACACCGAGAACCAGACCACCGACGGGCTGCCCGGCGACGAGGGCGCCTTCCTGCCCTGCTCGTTCTGGTACGCCGACAACCTCATCGGTCTCGGTCGCTGCGAGGAGGCGCGTGCGCTGATCGAGAGGCTGATCGGCGTCTGCAACGATGTCGGATTGGTGGCGGAAGAGTATGATGTGAAGGCACAGAGGCTCGTGGGCAATTTCCCGCAGGCCTTCAGCCATGTCACGCTGGTGAACACCATTCTCAACTACAGCCGGGCCAAGGGCCCGGCCAAGGAGCGGAGCAGCGGCTCCGCCCAAGCCGAATCCCCGGGTGCGGCCGACACGGTCTCCGCACCCCAACGGCGCGACGCCTGAGCGTTCCGGACGCCCACGGCGAACAAGCCCAGAGATTGAAGGACGACGAGCAATGAGCGGAGCAGACACCAAGCCGAGCGCGGCCTTGAGCGAAATCGACAAGCTCAGCATCGACACGCTCCGGACGCTCGCCATCGACGCGGTGCAGAAGGCCAATTCCGGCCATGCCGGCGCCCCGATGGCGCTGGCGCCGGTGGCCTACACCCTGTGGAACCGGTACCTCCGCTACGACCCGGCGCATCCGCACTGGCCGAACCGCGACCGCTTCGTGCTCTCGGCCGGCCATGCCTCGATGCTGCTCTACGGGCTGATCCATCTGGCCGGCGTGGCCGAGAAGGATGGCGGGAACGCCCCCGCGCTGACCATCGACGACCTGAAGAACTTCCGCCAGCTCGACAGCCGCACCCCCGGCCACCCCGAGTACCACTTCACCACCGGCGTCGAGACCACCACCGGGCCGCTCGGCCAGGGCGTTGCGAATTCCGTCGGCATGGCGATGGGCGGCCGCTTCCTCGGCGAGCGCCTGAACCGGCCCGACCTGCCGCTGTTCGACTACAACGTCTACGCGATCTGCTCGGACGGCGACCTCATGGAAGGCGTGGCCGCGGAGGCCGCCTCCATCGCCGGGCACCTGCGCCTGTCGAACCTGTGCTGGATCTACGACAACAACACCATCACCATCGAGGGCCACACCGAGCTCGCCTTCTCCGAGGAGGTTGCGGCCCGCTTCCTCGCCTATGGCTGGCAGGTCCTGCGGGTGGCCGACGCCAACGACGTCCACGCGATTTCCTCGGCGCTCGAGACCTTCCTGCAGTCCGGCGACCGCCCGACGCTGATCATCGTCAACTCGATCATCGGCTACGGCGCCCCGAAGAAGCAGAACACCGCCAAGGCCCACTCGGACCCGCTGGGCGAGGACGAGGTCAAGGGTGCCAAGCGCGCCTATGGCTGGCCCGAGGACGCGCAGTTCCTGGTGCCGGACGGTGTCTACGACAACTTCCGCGATGGCATCGGCCAGCGCGGCGCCGAGCTCTATGCCACCTGGGAGGGCTTCTTCAACGAAGCCAAGGCGGCGGATGCAGAGCATGCCGAGGAACTCGCCGCCTATCTCGAAGGCCGCCTGCCCGCGGGCTGGGACCGCGACATCCCGGTCTTCGAGGCGGACGCCAAAGGGCTCGCCACCCGCGAATCCTCCGGCAAGGTGCTGAACGCCATCGCGCAGCACGTGCCGTTCATGCTCGGCGGCTCGGCCGATCTCGCGCCGTCGAACAAGACCAACCTCACCTTCGAGGGGGCGGGTTCGCTCACCCCCTTCGAGCCGGGCGGGCGCAACATCCATTTCGGCGTGCGCGAGCACGCGATGGGCTCCATCGTGAATGGCCTCGGCCTCGTGGGCCTGCGGGCCTACGGCGCCACCTTCCTGGTCTTCGCAGACTACATGCGCCCGCCGATCCGCCTGGCGGCGCTGATGGAAGTGCCGGTCTTCCACGTCTTCACGCACGATTCGATCGGCGTGGGCGAGGACGGCCCCACCCACCAGCCGGTGGAGCAGCTGCTGACCCTGCGGGCGATCCCCGGCCTCGTCACCCTGCGCCCGGCGGACGCCAACGAGGTCGCGGAGTCCTACCGCGTGATCCTGGGCCTGAAGAACCAGCCGGCGGTGCTGGCGCTCTCCCGCCAGCCGCTGCCGACCTTCGACCGCACGAAATACGCCAGCGCTGCCGGCACGGCACGCGGCGCCTACGTGCTGGCCGATTGCGAGGGTACGCCGGAGGTGATCCTCATCGGCACCGGCTCCGAGGTGCAGCTCTGCGTCTCGGCCTACGAGGCCCTGACCGCCGAGGGCGTGAAGGCCCGCGTCGTCTCGATGCCGTCCTGGGACCTGTTCGAACGCCAGGACGAGGCCTACCGCAACAGCGTGCTGATCCCGGACGTGCTCGCGCGCGTGGCCGTCGAGCAGGGCTCGGTCATCGGCTGGGACCGCTACGCGGGCTCGGCCGGCAGCATCATCGGCATGAGCACCTTCGGTTCCTCGGCGCCGATCAAGGACCTGCAGTCGAAGTTCGGTTTCACGCCCGAGAAGGTGCTCCAGGCTGCCCGCGACCAGATCGCCCGGCACAAGAAGTAGGGTTCGGGGGTTCTGGAGGGCGGAATGCGCGTCCCCCTCCCCCTTGCGGGGAGGGGCTAGGGGTGGGGGTGGTTCCGCTGGCCTCCGCAGAGGCCGGGGGTTTCCCCATCACCTCCACCTCCGACGCCGCCCCGCGAGGGGGAACGGAGGCGCGTTTCCGAAGGACGATGGTTGAACGGCGCTGCCTTTTGCGCGCGACTCACGACGACGGACGACTGGGAGTTTTCGTATGAACCCGCTCAAGGCGCTCTTCCCCGAACAGGGTCAGGCCGTGTGGCTCGACTTCGTCGCCCGGGGCTTCGTCGCGCAAGGCAAGCTCAAGGCCCTGGTGGACGCGGACGGCCTGCGCGGCGTGACCTCGAACCCGTCGATCTTCGAGAAGGCCATCGGCGGCTCGTCGGAATACGACGACGCCCTGAAATCGGTGATGGACCAGGGCGATGCCCGCGTCATCGACCTCTACGAGGGCTGCGCCATCGCCGACATCCAGGCGGCGGCCGACGTGCTGCGCCCCGTCTACGAGGCGAGCGACGGCGCCGACGGCTACGTCAGCCTCGAGGTCTCGCCCTACCTTGCGCTGAACACCGAAGACACGTTGGAAGAGGCGCGCCGCCTCCACAAGATGGTGGCGCGCGACAACCTGATGGTGAAGGTGCCGGCCACGCGCGAGGGTATCCCGGCGATCCAGGCGCTGACGGCGGACGGCATCAGCATCAACGTCACCCTGCTCTTCGCGGTCGACACCTACGAGGCGGTGGCCCGCGCGTTCATCGCCGGCCTGGAGGCCTTCGCCGCACAGGGCGGCGACGTCTCGAAGGTCGCCAGCGTGGCGAGCTTCTTCATCAGCCGCATCGATGTGGCGGTCGACAAGGCCCTCGACGAGACGGGCGGTTTCGACGACCTCAAGGGCAAGGTCGCCATCGCCAACGCCAAGCTCGCCTACCAGCGCTTCAAGGCCATCCACGCCGAGCCGCAATGGCAGGCCCTCGCCGCGAAGGGCGCCAAGGCGCAGCGCCTGCTCTGGGCCTCCACGGGCGTGAAAAACAAGGCCTATTCCGACGTGCTCTACGTCGAGGAGCTGATCGGTCCCGACACCGTCAACACCATGCCGCCCGCGACCATGGACGCGTTCCGCGACCACGGCACCCCGAAGGCCGCCATCGAGGACGATGTGGCGGGCGCGGAAGCCGTGATGGCGCGCCTCGCCGAGGCCGGCATCGACATCGCCAAGGTCGGCGACACCCTGGTGGAGGAGGGCGTGCAGCTCTTCATCGACGCCGCCGACAAGCTGCTCGGCGCGGTGGCGGGAAAGCGCATCGACCTGCTCGGGCCGAAGCTGAACGGCCAGACCCTCGTCCTCGACGAGACCCTGAGCACGGCGGCGAAGAAGGCCGTCGAGGCGTGGCGGGCCAGCGGAAAGATCCGCCGGCTCTGGGCCCACGACAACACCGTCTGGAGCGGGGCCGACGAGCAGAACTGGCTCGGCTGGCTGCGCATCGTCGAGGATGAGCTGGAGCGCGTCACCGCGTACGAGGCTTTCGCCGAGGAGGTTCGCGCCGGCGGCTTCACCGACGTCGTCGTCCTTGGCATGGGCGGGTCGAGCCTCGGGCCGGAGGTGCTGGCCGAGACCTACGGCAGCCGCGAGGGGTTTCCGAAGCTGCGCATCCTCGATTCCACCGATCCGGATCAGGTCCGTGAGACCGAGGCCGCGATCGCTCTGCCGACCACGCTCTTCATCGTGGCGAGCAAGTCCGGCTCGACCCTCGAGCCCAACGTGTTTCGCGATTACTTCCTCGGCCGGATGAAGGAGACAGTCGGCGCCGACAAGGCCGGCGCCCACTTCGTCGCCGTCACCGATCCGGGCTCGGCCATGGAAAAGGCCGCGCAGGCGGACAACTTCCGCAAGATCTTCTACGGCGTGAAGCAGATCGGCGGGCGCTACTCCGTGCTCTCGGCCTTCGGCCTCGTGCCGGCGGCGGCGTCCGGCATCGACGTGAAGGCCTTCCTCGACACCGCCCGGACCATGGTCCGCTCCTGCGGCCCGGCCGTGCCACCGGCCCAGAACCCCGGCGTGCTCCTCGGCACCGCCCTGGGCGCCGCCGCGCTGAATGCCGGCCGCGACAAGGTCACGATCATCGCCTCGCCGGGCATCGACACCTTCGGCGCCTGGGCCGAGCAGCTCATCGCCGAATCCACGGGCAAGGAAGGCAAGGGCCTGATCCCCATAGACGGCGAGCCCGTCGACGTGCCCGCCGTCTATGGCCGCGACCGCTTCTTCGTCTACCTGCGCCTCGACGGCCGCGCCGATCCGCATCAGGACGAGGCCTTGCGCAACCTCGAGCGTGAGGGGCACCCGGTGGCGCACATCACCCTCGCCAACGAGGAGCAACTGCCGCAGGAATTCTTCCGGTTCGAGATCGCCACGGCGGTGGCGGGCGCGATGCTCGGCATCAACCCCTTCGACCAGCCCGATGTCGAGGCGAGCAAGATCGAGACGAAGAAGCTCTTCGACGCGGCCGAGAAGAGCGGCGCCCTGCCGGGCGAGACCCCGATCTTCGCGGATGACGGGATCGCCCTCTACGCCGATGCGGGCAATGCCGGCGCCCTGCCCCAGGCGGCCGAGGGCCTGGATGCGGCGATCGCCGCGCATCTCGCCCGTGCCAAGGACGGCGACTACGTGGCCCTGCTGGCCTATGTCGCACGCAATCCCGGCCACCACGCGATCCTGCAGGAGGCCCGGGTGGCCCTGCGCGACAAGCGCCGCCTCGCGACCTGCCTCGAGTTCGGGCCGCGCTTCCTGCACTCCACCGGCCAGGCCTACAAGGGCGGCCCCGACACCGGCGTGTTCCTGCAGATCACCGCCTACCCCGCGGCGGATCTGGCGATTCCCGGCCGCAGCCTCGGCTTCGGCACCGTGGTGGCGGCCCAGGCTCGGGGCGACTTCGCGGTGCTGGCCGAGCGCAGGCGGCGGGCGCTGCGCGTCCACATCAAGGGCGGCGGGGTCGAGGCCGGACTGAAGCGGATCGCGGCCGCGATCAAAGCAGCCCTCTAGGGCGCGCAGGACAACCGGCCCGTATGAACCACGGCCCTCCGTTCCCCGCCGGGACCGGAGGGCCGGCGCCAATCTCGGTCTCGCATGCCGGGCGCCGATGCGCGCCGGTCGGCGTCGCATCCGTATCGTCGCGGCCGATGCCTACTTCTTCGAAGCGTCCCACGCCTCGCTGCGGGCGCCCTGGGCCCATCCGGCCACCGCTTCGGCCCGGCCCTCGACCTGCGCGCGCGTGTTGCCCGTAATCTTCCCGATCGCTTCCTTGAGCGAACCCCTGGTCCGCTTCTTCGCGCCCTCGACACGGTCCTTGTCCATGTGAGCCTTCCGGGTGGAGGCACGCGGGAGGCGTGGCGTGATCACCACTGCGGAGAGCGGTGGTGGGATCGGATTCGACGACGAGACCCGGCATTCGGACCCGCCGTGCACGATCGTGTCACGGGGGCTGTCGGTGTCCGACGTGTCCCACGACTGGTATCCCCCCGACCCGATAGGATGCGAAGGCCGCTTCGCGTTCGCGTGGAAGCCCGGATCGCGCCGCGAAAGCGAGGACAAGGTCGACGGATGATAGGACAGGCAGGGCTCGATTCTGCGAACTGGCGGCAACAGAATCGGTTCGCTGCCTCCATCGTGTCGCTGCGCGAACTCCGGATGTTCAACGATACTGGCGGCGTCGCGGTCAATTTCGACGTTCGACGCGCGCGCGAACCCGAGATCGCCCTCGTCGGCACACAGACTGAGTCGCTCAGTCTGTGGGAGACCCGCTCGGGCAGCGGATTCATCACGCGCCCGAAGTAATGCCGAACTCGTCACGATCCGCTTCGTCACGAGTGGGACGATCGTTTATCGCCACCGCGTCGGCGACATCGTCGGTTTACCGACGCACGCGACCCTGGTGGGGTTCGAGGATCTGCGCGAGGTCGAGGCGTCGGGTGGGTTCGCTGCCGTCAGCGCGACCCTCAGGGTCGCGGACTTGGCCACCGCCCACGCGGCGCTGACCGGCGGGGACCCGCTCGCCCTGCCCCGGCTCGCGCCCGTCGCCGAAATCGCCAGCCCCGGGATGCGGGCTCTGTTCTGCACGGTGCGGGAAGTTCGACGTCAGGTCCAGGAGGCGCCCCGGTCCGGGGACCTTCTGGTGCCCCTGGTCCGGGAGATCATGGCCTATCAGCTGCTCTCGGTCTGGCCGAGGCAGACGGCGGCCTCGGCCGCGATCGGGCGGGAGGGGGCGCCTCGCAGCCTCCAGACCGCATTGGACTACATCATGGCGAACCTCGGCAGTCCCCTGATGCTGGCGGACATCGCGGCCGCCGCCGGGATCAGCGTCCGCTCTCTTCAGGACCGCTTCCGGCGCGACCTCGGCCAGACGCCGGTCCGGTTCCTCATCGATCAACGCCTCGAGCACGCCCATCGCGACCTGCTCTCGCCCGGCAACACACTGTCGGTCGCCGCGATCGCGCGACGCTGGGGCTTCGCGCATCCCAGCAATTTCGGGCAGCGCTACCGCAATCGCTACGGTTGCACACCATCCGCGACGCGTCATGAGGCCGGACGCGCGCCCTGATCCGGGTTTATCGCGCATCGGACGGGGAACCGGGTCGCTCAGCGCGGGCGGCGCCTGAGGCCGGATCCGCTTTCCCGAAGCGATCCCATGGATTCGGCGCAGCGCCGATCCGCTCGCCGAGCCGATCCGCCCCTGACGAGTCTCGGGCCGGTACCGTCGCGAGATCGATCACGGCTATCAGGATTGCGAAGAAGACTATAAATATTGCGAAAATTTGACAAAACCTATCTTTTGTGAAAGTATTGCGACTAAATCTTACGTTGTATGGGAGCAAATACTTGATAGACAGTTTGCTCATTGCTTTGGATCGTGCGGCGCAGGCCGATCGATCTTCTGGCGGGCGCGCGGGCGGCCTGATGCTGCCGGGGTCGTTGCACGATGAATGCAGGGCGATCTCCTGCGAATGGCCCAGCCCGGCGCACCCCGTTCCTGCCCATCTCAAGCCTGTGTCCCCGGGCGTCGCGTCTCCGCCATCCGCGGTCCCGACGAAACGGGTGGAGGGGGAAAACCCGTTCATGCTTCGCTCTGCGGCGCAGGCACAGGAGCCCGGCCGTGCGCACCGGAGGCCGGCGCCGAGCCTGACCGCCTTCGAGGTCGTGGCCGCCGTCAGCGGCCCTCATCTGCGCGGGGCGCGCGCGCTCCTCGGCTGGGCGATGTCGGATCTGGCGGCAGTCAGTGGATTGTCCCTGTCGACGATCCGGCGCCTCGAGCAGAACGTGCAGGCCGTGGGCCTTCGCAGCCGCCGCGTCGCCGTCGATGCCCTGGAAGGCGGCGGTGTCCGTTTTCTGAAGCTCCATGACGGCACGGTCGCCCTCGCGGACGTGGCGAACCGGTCCGCGGATGCGGCCGTGACGCCGTTCTGATCCGGCCTCTGTTCAGGTCGCGAACCCGTTCTCCCGACCCCAGATGATCGCCTCGCCGCGCCGGTGGATGCCGAGCTTGCGGTAGAGAGCGGCGGCGTGGTTGCGCACGGTGTTGGGTGTCAGGCCCAGGCGCTTGGCGATGGCCGCGTCACCGAGGCCCTGGCAGATCAGCCGCAGCACCTCGCCCTCGCGGCGCGTCAGGTCGGGGCTGGGGTTCACCGGCGCCTCGGCGGTGGGATGGCGCAGGTTCCCGAGCTTCTCGATCAGGCCCCGGGTGAACCAGGACGTATCGGCCATCACGGTCTCGATCGCGGCGAACAATTCGCGCTCCGAGCGCTTGCGATCGCTGATGTCCTGCAGGACGGCCAGCACGCAGGCCTCGTCGCCGATGGTCACGCGCTCGGCCGAGACGAGGCAATCCATCTCGACCCCGTCCCGGCTGCGCAGGCACGTCTCGAAGCCCAGCACGCTCCCCTGCGCGGCCAGATCCGCCGCGAAGCGCTCGCGCTGCGCGCGGTCGCTCCACAGGCCGACGGCATCGAGCCCCTGCTCCGCCAGCGTTTCCTCGGGGTAGCCGAAGACGCGCGAGAAGGCCTGGTTCGCCCCGATCACCGAGAAGTCGTCGATCCGGCACAGGATCGTCGGCACCGGCGCGAGGCGGAACGCCGTGGCGAAGCGCTCCTCGCTGTGGCGCAGGGCCGTTTCGGCTTTCTTGCGCAGGTCGAGGTCGGCGAAGGTGAACAGCATGCAGGGCTCGTCCCCCATGTCGATGGGCTGGCCGGCCACGATGACGAAGCGTGTGCCTCCGCCGGGCAGGCGCAGGCAGGCCTCCATCTGCGGGATGGTCTCGCCCGCGTTGAGGCGCGCGATGGCGAGGTCGCGGCTGCGCGCCTCGTTGAGGACGTCGATCTCGTAGGCGCTCCGGCCGATCACGGCGTCGCGGGTGTAGCCCGTCATCTCCAGGAAACCGAGATTGACCTTGACGTGTCGCAGGTCCGAGAGCCGGCAGATCAGCGCGGGCGCCGGGTTGGCGTTGAAGGTCTTCTCGAAGCGCTCCTCGGCCTCGAATTGCGGGGTGACGTCGGAGAGGATCAGCACGAGGCAGTCCGGCGCTCCGGCCGCGTCGGTGATGACGAGGCTGCGGATGCGGTGCATCACATCGAAGTCCGGGCGGTCCGTCCGGCGCACGTTGACGATGACTTCGTCGAAGCTCTCGCCGCTCAGCACCCGCTCGATGGGCGTGTTCGTGATGACGTGATGGTTGCGGTAGCGCAGCTCGAAGCGGGCGCGGTAGGCCGCGACGGTGCCGCCGAGCTCGGCGAGGTCGGCCGCCCCGTGCATGGCCAGCGCCGCCGCGTTGGCCCAGGTGATCCGCTGATCGGGCTCGATCAGGATCACGCCCTCGGTGAGGCCGGCGATGATCTGGCGGAGCTGGGAACGGTCGACACCCGTCGTCAAAGGTCTTGGCATCCTGCGTGCGGGGCGGCGCCCGCGATGGGCGGGTACAGGGGTGTGGACGGCGCCCCTGACGTGAACGTGGCCGTCCGCAGGGGAACGAACGCGCCTGGGTCCGACTCGTTGCCGGCGCCCCACCCCGAATCGGAAGCGTGGCCACAGGCTTGCATACAAAATTCCTGCCGAAGGCGAAATTCTCGCCCCGATCGAAGGGAGACTTCCGGATGTGCCAGGGTGACGATCCGAACTGCGCGCATTTCGCCGCGCATCGCCGCCGTTTCCTCGGCGACCTCGCCCCCGAGCGCCGGGCCTTCCTGAAGAGCGGCTTCGTGGCCTCGGGCGGGGCGGCGGCCCTGATGGCCGGCGGCCTCACCCTGCCGGGGGCGGCCCTGGCGCAGGCGAGCGCCCGCCGGGGCGCGCAGGCGACGGCGCATTACCACCTGCCCGCCACCGCCGAGACGGTGCACTGGGGCTATTTCAGCCGCAGC
Source organism: Methylobacterium goesingense (assembly GCF_022179225.1). Lineage (GTDB taxonomy): Bacteria > Pseudomonadota > Alphaproteobacteria > Rhizobiales > Beijerinckiaceae > Methylobacterium > Methylobacterium goesingense. Next base: position 18,413 of record NZ_BPQL01000131.1, on the reverse strand, counting down.
CTGAAGCCCCAGGTCGAGATCGCCTCCGGCGACTACGTCACGATCGAGACCCTGACCCATCACGCCAACGACGATGCCGAGCGCATGGTCACGGGGGATCCGGGCGCCGAGAGCGTCTTCCTCTGGACCAAGGAGCGGAAGGGCGTCGCCCGGCGCGGGGCCGGCCCGGAGGACGCCAAGTTCGGTCCCGGGGGCGGCCTCGGCGTGCACATCTGCACCGGGCCGGTGGCGATCCGGGGCGCGGAGCCCGGCGACGTGCTGGAGGTGCGCATCCTCGACGTGGCGCCCCGCCCCTGCGCCAATCCGGCCTTCAAGGGCCGCACCTTCGGCAGCAACGCCGCCGCCAACTGGGGCTACCACTACAAGGACATGATCACTGGGGACCGGCCCCGCGAGGTGGTGACGATCTACGAGGTCGACGCCACGGGGGCCCGCGACTGGGCCCAGGCGGTCTACAGCTTCCGCTGGCCGGGCGTGACGGACCCCGCCGGGATCGACCACCCCACCATCGACTATCCGGGCCTGCCGGTGGACCACGCCAAGACCAAGCGCAACTTCGACGTGCTCAAGGGCTTCCGCGTGCCGATCCGCCCGCATTTCGGCACGATGGGCCTGGCGCCGAAGGAAGCCGAGATGGTGAACTCGATTCCCCCGAGCTACACCGGCGGCAACATCGACAACTGGCGCATCGGTAAGGGCGCGACCCTGTACTACCCCGTGGCGGTGCCGGGCGCCCTGTTCTCGGTGGGCGACCCACATGCGAGCCAGGGCGATTCCGAACTCTGCGGCACCGCCATCGAGTGCTCGCTCACCGGCACCTTCCAGTTTATCCTGCACAAGAAGGCCGATCTGCCGGGCACGGCCCTGGAGACCCTCGACTTCCCCATGATCGAGACAGCCGACGATTGGGTGCTCTCAGGGTTCAGCTATCCGAACTACCTCGCGGATCTCGGACCCGACGCGCAGAACGCGATCTTCTCCAAGTCCTCCATCGACCTCGCCATGCGCGACGCCTTCCGCAAGATGCGCCAGTTCCTCATGCACGGGCACGGGCTCACCGAGGACGAGGCGATCTCCCTGATGTCCATCGCGGTGGATTTCGGCATCACCCAGGTGGTGGACGGCAACTGGGGCGTCCACGCCATCGTCAAGAAGTCGATCTTTCCGGCGCGCCCCGCTTCCTGACCGGAGGCGGCGGACCAAACGCCCTGAGGACCTCAGCCGCCGACGATCCGCCCGTCGAGGCCGAGCAGGCGGCCGAGGCCGCGGACCCGGTTGAGGATGCGGTCGCCCGGCAAAGCCTCCCGGCCGGGCGGCAGCGTCAGGCTCACGCGGCCCTCGGACACCGTGACGGGCAGGTCGCCGAGCGCCCCCTCCATGCCGGCCGAGAGCGGATAGGCGAGGCGCAGCAGGGCACCGAGGAGCCGCGCCCGCTCGAACAGGCGGGGACCCGCGAGGTTGCGCAGCATCGGGCTCGCCTTCTCGGGCGCGATGCCCTCGTGGCGGAAATAGATGGCGAGCGCCAGGTAGGCCCGGCCCGGATGGTCGATGCCCACGAAGGCCGCATGGGTGATGACGTTGACGCTCTGCTCGCCGCGGTAATCCGGGTGCGCCCGCCAGCCGATGTCGGAGAGGAGGCAGGCGGCGTGGCGCAGGCGGCGCTCGTCGGCGGTCTCGGGCTGGTCGAGACTCGCGATGAAGCGGTCGCTCCAGGCGATGAGGTCGCGGGCATGGCCGGGGGAGCGCGCCCGCAGGTCGTTCAGTTCGGCGGCGGCCGCCAGCAGCGGGTCGGTCAGCCGCGCGTCGCGGTCGAGTTGCTCGTAGAGCAGGCCCTCGCGCACGCCCGAGGCCGAGACCGCGAGCTCGCGCGGGCGCCCGATCCGGATGATCTCCTCCAGCACCACGGCCCCGTAGGCCAGCAGCGGACGGCGCGCCTCGGAAACGCTCTCGACGTCCTGCAGCAGGGCGGCGTCGGTGCGCTCTACCACTTCGAGGAAGTTCAACTCGTCGGAGGGCTCGACGCTGTAGCCGTGCATGACGTGGAGCGGGTAGCCCCGGGCCGACTGGTGCAGGCGGGCGAGCGCCCGCCAGGTGCCGCCGACCGCGTAGAAGCTGCGCCCGCGCAAGGTCTCCAGCTGCGGGGCGGCCTTCTTCAGGTTCTCGCGGACGATCTTGAGGGCCTTCTTGACCGACCCACCCGAGAGATCCTGGAGCGCGAGGCCGCCCAGCGGCATGGTCACGCCCATGCCGACGGTGGCGCCGCGCACGTCCACGAGTTCGAGGGAGCCGCCGCCGAGGTCGCCGACGACGCCGTCCGGGGCATGGAAGCCCGAGATGACCCCGAGCGCCGAGAGCTCGGCCTCGCGCCGTCCGGAGAGCAATTCGATGCGCTGGCCGCAAGCCGCTTCGGCGGCCGCGAGGAATTCCGCCCCGTTCTCGGCATCGCGCGCGGCGGCGGTCGCCAGCACGAAGATGCGTGAGACCCGCATGGTCTCGCACAGCACCCGGAAGCGGGCCAGCGCCACCAGGGCCCGGCGCACCGCCTCCTCGTTGAGGCGGCCGGTGGTGAGCACGTTGCGGCCCAGCCCGCACAGCACCTTTTCGTTGTAGAGCGGCGTCGGCGCCCGCGTCAGCCCGTCATAGGCGACGAGCCGCACCGAGTTCGAGCCGATGTCGATGATCGCCACCGGCTCGATATGGTCGCGCGTCCCGTGCAGGGAATTCCCCTGGACGGGCGCGGGGCGGGCGGGATCGAGGCCCATGCGGGCTCCTCTGGACAAACAGTCAGGCACGCCGCCGTCAGCCACGCTGCGCGCGTCGGCTCAAGGCGCGCGGGCTCGACTTCTTCGACGACTTGCCGCGCCCGGACAGGCTCGGATTCGTCATGAAATACTTGTGCGCGTTGAACGGCTCCTCCCCTTCGGCAGGTTGGATCCGTTCGCCCGCGCCCGACGCCAGTACACGCCAGCTCTGGCGGTTGTCGAGGAGGTTGGCCAGCATGATCTGGTCCAGCACCTGCTGATGCACCGTCGGATTGGTGATCGGTAGCAGCGCCTCGACGCGTCGGTCGAGGTTGCGGCTCATCAGGTCGGCCGACGAGATGTAGACGGTGGCCTTGGGGTGCGGCAGCCCGACGCCGTTGCCGAAGCAGTAGACGCGTCCGTGCTCCAGGAAGCGTCCGACGATGGACTTGACCCGGATCGTCTCCGACAGCCCCGGGATGCCGGGCCGCAGACAGCAGATGCCGCGCACCACGCAATCGATCTGCACGCCGGCGGTGCTCGCATCGTAGAGCGCGTCGATGATCTGCTGGTCCACCAGCGAGTTGCACTTGAGCCAGATCGCGGCCGGGCGCCCCGCCCGGGCGTGGGCCACCTCCGCCTCGATGTTCTCGAGGAGGCGCGGCTTCAGGGTGAGCGGCGAGACCGCCATCCGCTCCAGCTCGGCGGGCTCCGCGTAGCCGGTGATGAAGTTGAAGATCCGGCTGACGTCGCGGGCCACCGCCGGGTCGGCGGTGAAGAAGGACAGGTCGGTGTAGATGCGCGCCGTGATCGGGTGGTAGTTGCCGGTGCCGACGTGGCAGTAGGTGACGAGGCGGTCGCCCTCGCGGCGCACCACCATCGACAGCTTGGCGTGGGTCTTCAGCTCGATGAAGCCGAACACCACCTGCGCGCCCGCCTTCTCGAGATTGCGCGCCCAGCGGATGTTGGCCTCCTCGTCGAAGCGGGCCTTCAGCTCGACGAGCGCGGTGACCGACTTGCCGAGCTCGGCGGCCTCCGCGAGCGCGGCGACGATCGGCGAGTTCGAGGACGTGCGGTAGAGCGTCTGCTTGATCGCCACCACGTTGGGGTCGCGGGCGGCCTGCGCGAGGAACTGCACCACCGCGTCGAAGGACTCGTAGGGGTGGTGGACGATGAAGTCCTTCTGCCGGATCGCTGCGAAGACGTCGCCGCCGCTCTCGCGGATGCGCTCGGGGAAGCGCGGATTGTAGGACTTGAACTTCAGGTCCGGCCGGTCGATGCCGACGATCTGCGAGAGTTCGTTGAGGGCGAGCATGCCCTCCACGAAGATCACCGCGTCGCCGCCGATCTCGAGCTCGTCGGCCACGAAGGCGCGCAGGTCCTCGGGCATCCCGGCCTCGACTTCGAGCCGGATGACCACGCCGCGGCGGCGCTGCTTCAGGGCCGTCTCGAAGTGCAGGACGAGGTCCTCGGCCTCCTCCTCGATCTCGAGGTCCGAATCGCGGATGACCCGGAAGGCGCCCTGCCCGCGCACGGCGTAGCCGGGAAAGAGCCGGCCGGTGAACAGGACGATGACTTGCTCGATGGCGATGAAGCGGGCGGTGGCGTCGTTGTCCGCGTCGGGCAGGCGCACGAAGCGGTCGAGCACGGCGGGCAGGCGGATGAGCGCGCGCAGGGTGCGGCCGTCGCGGGGGCGCACCAGCATCAGCGCGATGGTGGAGCCGAGATTCGGGATGAAGGGGAACGGGTGCGCCGGGTCGATGGCCAGCGGCGTCAGCACCGGCAGGACGTGGTTGAGGAAGTAATCCTCCAGCCAGGCCCGGTGCTCCGGCGTCAGGCCGGCGGGCTCCATCAGCTCGATGCCGACGCCGAGGAGTTCGCGGCGCAGTTCGCGCCAGCGCGCCTGCTGGTCGAGGGCGAGGTGCGAGACTTCCGTGCCGACGCGGGCGAGCTGCTCGGCCGGGGTCAGGCCATCCTGCGAGGGCAGGACGAGGCCGGCGCGGACCTGATCGTGCAGGCCGGCGACCCGCACCATGAAGAACTCGTCGAGGTTGTTGGCCGAGATCGAGAGGAAGCGCAGCTGCTCCAGCAGCGGGTGGTGGGTGTTCGAGGCCTCCTCCAGCACCCGGCGGTTGAACTGCAGCCACGACAATTCGCGGTTGACGAAGCGCTCGGGGGAGTGGCGCAGGGCGATGCCCGCCTCCCGCACCGAATCGCGCGCCTCCGCGCCGGGTCCCGCCTCGGCAGGCGCGGGCAGGCCCCCGGACGGCAGGTCGAGGTCGGCATCGGGGAGGGCATCGGGTGCCGCCTCTCCGATCACCCGGGCGGATGGCGTGTCGGATGCGCTGGCGGAGGCGGTTCGGCGCGCGGCGGGCCGGGGACGGGCCTTGGTGGCACGTGGGGTGGCGGTCTCCACTGTGGTCGCGTCCGGGTCGATATCCGCCAAGTGCGTCTCTCCTATGGGTCGAGGGTCCGGCTCCCTAGCACGGGGTGGGCCGGCGTTTTTGACAGTTCGATGACGATCGCGCTCAGTCGACGTGCCCGTCGCGGGACGCGTCCTCGCTTTCGTCGTCCTCGCCGTCGTCGTCGGTCTCGTCCGTTCCGAAGCCGAGGCGTTCCAGCACCGCCAGCGCCAGGGGCTTGGTGATGCGCCGGCCCCGGCTGAGCGCGTCGCGGTCGAGCGCCGTGACGACGTCGCGGGCGCGCCCGAGGGAGCGGTCGATCCGCAGGGCCAAGGCCTCGACGATGGCGAGATCCACCACCAGTTGACGGTCCACGAACAGCTTGACGAGGACGGCCCGCAGGAGCGCGTCGTCCGGGGGCAGGATGGTGGCGCCGGGGGCGAGGCGCAGGCGCGAGCGCAGGTCCGCCGTGGACAGACCCAGCCCCTCCACCGAGGTGGCGGCGGTGAGGAGCACGGGGCTGGCGCGCTCGCGGGCGACGTTGAGGAGGTGGAACAGGGCCGCCTCGTCGCGGGGCTCCCGGTCGAGGTCCTCGATGACCAGGGCGCCGTTGGCGAGGAAGCGCGGCACGGTGGCGGCGGTGATCTCCGAGGCCTGCGCGGTCCAGGCATGGGAGCGCGTCGCCCAGATCGAGGCGAGGTGGCTCTTGCCGCTGCCCGGCGGCCCCGTGAGGAGGCAGACCGTATCGGGCCAGTTTGGCCAGGCCTCGATCAGGGCGTAGGCGGCCTCGTTGGCGGGGCCCACGAGGAAATCCTCGCGGCCGTAGCGCGGATCGGCCGGCAGGTCGAAGGCCAGCTGCTTCGGAGGGACGTTCTCGCGGGAGGCCATCTAGCGATCGGGCTTTGACACAACAGAGTTGGATAGGAGCACGGGCGAATCCGCGTGGTAGAGCGGAGACTGGAGGTAGCGTTCCAGGACGAAGCGGACCAGCACGCCGATGGAGGCCGCCACCGGCACCGCGAGCAGCAGCCCGACGAAGCCGAACAGCGAGCCGAAGGCGAGGAGCGCGAACATCAGCCAGACCGGGTGCAGGCCGACCGATTCGCCCACCAGCTTGGGCGAGATGATGTTGCCCTCCAGGAACTGCCCGACCACGAACACCCCGATCGTCAGGCCGATGTGCAGCCAGTCGGAATCCGGCCAGAACTGCGCCAGGGCGACGCCCGCCGAGAGCAGGAACCCGGTCAGCGTGCCGACATACGGGATGAAGGTGAGGAAGCCCGCGATCAGCCCGATCAGCACGCCGAAGTTCAGACCGACGAAGAACAGCCCGACGGCGTAGAAGGTGCCGAGGATGAGGCAGACCAGGGTCTGGCCGCGCACGAAGCCCGTCACCGCGCCGTCGATCTCCCAGCCGAGGCGCCGCACCACGGGCCGGTGGCGCGGCGGCACCCAGCCGTCCACGGCCGCCACCATCCGGTCCCAGTCGACCAGGAGGTAGAACGCCACCACAGGCGTCACCACGAGGAGGGAGGCGATGGAGATGATGGCCTGGCTGCCCGACCACAGGGACTTCAGGAAGGCCAGGAACCAGGTGCCTCCCTGCCCCACCAGGGTCCCGACCTGGGATTGCAGGTCGGTGAGCACGTCGGCCCCGCCCACCCGCTGCAGCAGCGGTCCGGCCCTGTCAGCCAGGATCCCCTGGAGCCGCGAGACCATGCCGGGCAGGGTCGCGATCAGGGCCGAGATCTGGTTGGCGGCGAGCGGCACCACGAGAAGCAGGGCCACCACGAGGCCGATCACGAACATTGCCAGGATGAGCAGGGAGGCCGTGAGCCGCCCCAGCCCGAGGCGCTCCAGCCGGTCGGCGATCGGGTCGAGGAGGTAGGCCAGGGCCAAGCCCGCCACGAAGGGCAGCAGCACGTCGGCGAGGAGGTAGATCAGCAGGGCGAGGCCCACGAGGGCCACCAGCCCGATCATCGCCCTGCCGCGCATCGGCCGTCCTCGCTCTTCGTCGTCCGGTTCCAAGAGTGGGAACGGGACTTCCAAGAGTGGGAACGGGACCCGGCACGGTCAAGGCTGCGAGCCGCGAAACACCCTCCGGGCCGCGATCCGCCCCGGGTCCGGCGGGGCCGGGCCGAGGCGTCGACCCGGCCATGCGTCATTCACGACTCGCCGGAACCGACGCGACCCGTTAGAGCAACGATCGAAGGACGTTGAGACGAGGTGCCGATGACGGGCGAGCCCAAGACCGGAATGACCTACGCGCAGGCGGGCGTCGACATCGATGCCGGCAACGCCATGGTCGAGACGATCAAGCCGCTGGTGCGTGCCACCCGCCGGCCGGGGGCGGATGCCGAGATCGGCGGCTTCGGCGGGCTGTTCGACCTCAAGGCCGCCGGCTTCCGGGACCCGATCCTGGTGGCGGCCAACGACGGCGTCGGCACCAAGGTGAAGATCGCCATCGAGACGAACCGCCACGACACGATCGGAATCGATCTCGTGGCGATGTGCGTGAACGACATCATCGTGCAGGGCGCCGAGCCGCTGTTCTTCCTCGACTATTTCGCCACCGCCAAGCTGGTGCCGGGGGTCGGCGCCGACATCGTGCGCGGCATCGCGGCCGGGTGCCGGCTCGCCGGCTGCGCACTGATCGGGGGCGAGACTGCCGAGATGCCCGGCCTCTACGACGGCGCCGACTACGATCTGGCCGGCTTCAGCGTGGGCGCGGCCGAGCGCGGCACCCTGCTGCCGCGCGGCAACATCGTGCCCGGCGACGTGGTGCTGGGCCTGCCCTCCTCGGGCGTGCATTCCAACGGCTTCTCGCTGGTGCGCCGCATCGTCGAGCGCAGCGGCCTGTCCTACGACGACCCGGCGCCCTTCGAGCCCGCCCGGACTCTCGGCGAGGCCCTGCTGGAGCCGACCCAGATCTACGTGAAGCCGCTGCTCGCCGCCCTGCGCAGCACGGACGGCATCAAGGCGCTGGCCCACATCACCGGCGGCGGCTTTCCCGACAACCTGCCCCGCGTGCTGCCCGAGGGGGTCGGCATCAGCATCGATCTCGACGCGATTATTCCGCCGCCGGTCTTCGGCTGGCTCTCGCAGGTGGGCGGGGTCGCCGAATCGGAGATGCTGCGCACCTTCAACTGCGGCATCGGCATGGTGGTGGTGGTGGCCCCCGACAGCGTCAGCGCCGTGTCGAAGGCCCTCGACCTCGGCGGCGCCTCCCCGGTGCGCCTCGGCCGCATCACCCCGCGCGGGGCCGAGCCCGTGACCTTCGAAGGCCGGCTCGCCTTCTGATGGCCCCGGCGAACAAGACCCGGGTCGCGATCCTGATCTCGGGGCGCGGCTCGAACATGGCCTCGCTGATCGCGGCGGCGGCAGCCTCCGACTTCCCGGCCGAAATCGTGCTGGTGGCATCCAACCGCCCCGAGGCCGGGGGCCTCGCCTTCGCGGCCGAGCGGGGCATCGCCACGCTGGCCCTCGACCACAAGGCCTATCCGAGCCGGGCGGCCTTCGACGCGGCCCTCCAGGCCGAACTCGTGGCGACCGGCATCGACCTCGTGGTCCTGGCCGGCTTCATGCGGATCTTCTCCGCCGGCTTCGTCGAGACCTGGGCGGGGCGGATGATCAATATCCACCCGTCCCTGCTGCCGCTGTTCAAGGGCGTGCACACCCACGAGCAGGCGCTGAAAGCCGGGGTTCGCCTGCACGGCTGCACCGTACACTACGTCGTGCCCGAACTCGATGCCGGCCCGATCATCGCGCAGGCCGCCGTGCCCGTGTTGCCCGGCGACGATGCCGACGCGCTCGCCGCCCGCATCCTCGTGCAGGAGCACCGGCTCTACCCGCAGGCCCTGGCGCTGGTCGCGGGCGGTCGCGTGCGGCTGGAGGGGGACCGGGTGATGTTTTCGGACGACGTGCCGCCGGCGGACGGGGCGCTGCTCAGCCTTTAGGCCGGCAAACTGCCGCGCCGGCTCACGCGTTCGGCAGGTGCGTCGCGAGCGCTTCCAGCACAGCCATGCGCACGGCGACGCCCATCTCGACCTGCTCGCGGATGAGCGACTGGGAGCCGTCGGCGATCTCTGAGGAGATCTCGACGCCCCGGTTCATCGGGCCCGGATGCATCACCAGGGCGTCGGGGGCGGCCAGGCGCAGCTTGTCGGCGTCGAGGCCGAAATAGCGGAAGTATTCCTTCACGGAGGGCACGAAGGAGCCGTTCATGCGCTCGCGCTGAAGGCGCAGCATCATGACGATGTCGCAGCCCTCCAGGCCCTTACGCATGTCGGTGAAGACCTCGACGCCGAAGCGCTCGATGCCGGTGGGCAGCAAGGTCGAGGGGCCGATGATGCGCACCCGCGCGCCGAGCGCCTGGAGCAGGATGAGATTCGAGCGGGCCACGCGACTGTGCAGGACGTCACCGCAGATCGCCACTCGCAGGCCCTCGATCCGGCCCTTGTTGCGCCGGATGGTCAGGGCGTCGAGGAGCGCCTGGGTCGGGTGCTCGTGGGCGCCGTCGCCGGCATTGACCACGGCGCAGTCGACCTTGCGGGCGAGGAGATGCACGGCGCCCGCCGCGTGGTGGCGCACCACGATGATGTCGGGCCGCATGGCGTTGAGCGTCGCGGCGGTGTCGATCAGGGTCTCGCCCTTCTTCACCGATGAGGAGGCCACCGACATGTTCATCACGTCGGCGCCCAGCCGCTTGCCCGCGAGCTCGAACGAACTCTGCGTGCGCGTGGACGGCTCGAAGAACAGGTTGATCTGGGTGCGCCCCCGCAGGGTGGTGCGCTTCTTCTCGACCTGGCGCGAGAGCGCGACGGCATCCTCCGCCCGGTCGAGGAGAACCTCGATGTCGGGTCGCGAGAGCCCCTCGATCCCGAGCAGGTGCCGGTGGGGGAAGTGTTGCGGCGCGGCTGTCATGCTGGGTCCAGGGCTATAGGCCGGGCCGGGGGGAGCGGCAAGGCGCCTGCGGGCGAGGTGCGTGGGCACCCCCGCCGGCCTTGGATCGTCAAACCCCCGGACCCACCAGCGGCCGCAGGGATTCGGCCAGGTCGGTGAGGCTCAGGCCGCCCTTCTGCAGCACCCGGTCGGCCCGGCCGGCCAGGCGCCTGCGGTCGTCGGCGGTGATGTCCTTGGCGGTGAGGACCACGACGGGGATGTCGCGCCACTCCGGCCGCTCGCGCAGCGCCCGCAGGAAGCCGAAGCCGTCCATCTCGGGCATCATCAGGTCGAGGAGGATGAGACAGGGCTTCTTGGCCGCGGTCGCCTCCAGGCCGGCGACGCCGTTCTCGGCCGCGGCCACGCGCCAGCCCTCGCGGGTCAGCATCGCGGACAGGCGCTCGCGGGCATCCGGATCGTCGTCGATGATCAGCACAGGCCCCTCGTGCTCGGAGGGCTTGAACCGCTCCATGGCCGACCTGAGCTGGCTCCACTCGATCGGCTTCTGGAGGTAGTCGGTGGCTCCCAGCGAGAAGGCGAGGTTCTGCTCGTCGAGCACCGTCACCATGATGATCGGGGTCACACCGAGGTCCGGGTCGGCCCGGAGGGTGCGCAGCACCGACCAGCCGTCCATGCGCGGCATGGTCACGTCGAGGAGGATGACGCGGGGCCGGAGTTCGCGGGCCCGCTCGACGCCCTCGCGCCCGTCGCGGGCGGTGGCGACGGTGAAGCCGTCCTTCTCCAGGAAGCGGGCGAGGAGATCGCGGGTGGCCGCGTCGTCGTCGATGATGAGAACGTGGCCGCCGGAGTTGGACCTGACCTCGCCGCTGGGGTGCGGGGCGTCGTGGTCGGGGTGGTTCGCCTCCGCCGGGTTCTGCGGCACGTAGACCGCCGGCACCGTCAGGGTGAAGGTGGTGCCGGCCCCCTCCTGGCTTTCCACCTCGATGCGTCCGCCGAGCATGTCGGCGAAGGCGCGGGTGATGGCGAGGCCGAGGCCGGTGCCACCGAAGCGCCGCGTCGTGGAGGCGTCGGCCTGCGTGAAGCGCTGGAACAGCTTGGCCTGCTGATCGGCGTTCATGCCGATGCCGGTGTCGGTGACCCGGAAGGTGAGCCAGTCGATCCCATCGCGCGATGCGCGCGAGACGGCCAGCACGATGCGCCCGCCTTCCGTGAACTTGGCGGCGTTGCTGAGGAGGTTGATGAGGCACTGGCGCAGCTTGGTCTGGTCAGTCCGCGCCTCGCCGAGCCCGTCTGCCATCTCCAGGGCGAGGGCGTTGCCCTTCTTGTCGACCAGCGTCTCCACGGTGGCGGCGACGTCGCGCACGGTCGCGGCGACGGGGAAGGCCTCGGCGTAGATCTCCATGCGCTCGGCCTCGATCTTCGAGAGGTCGAGGACGTCGTTGATGAGGCCGAGCAGGTGACGGGCATTCGCTTCGATCTTGCGCATGTCGGCGAGGAGGCCCTCCTCGCCCAGGTCCTCGATCTCCTCCTGCAGCATTTCCGAGTAGCCGATCACCGCCGAGAGCGGCGTGCGCAGCTCGTGGCTCATGTTGGCCAGGAACTGGCTCTTGGCGCGGTTGGCTTCCTCGGCCGCTTCCTTGGCGGCCTCCAGGGCCAGCTCGGCCTCCCGGCGGGCGGTGACGTCGGAATGGGTGCCGACCCATTCGCGGATGCTGCCGTTCTCTTCCAGGATCGGGACCGCCCGGGCCGACATGATCCGCCAGACCCCGTCCTGGCGCCGGACGCGATGCTCGATCTCGTAGGGCGAGAGGGTCTCCACGGCCTGAAGCCAGGCCGCGTTGGTACGGGCCCGGTCGTCCACATGGATCGCCTCCAGCCAGCCCGCGCCCGCGGCCTGCCGGGGTGACTGGCCGGTGAAGCGGGTCCACTCGGATGGCGTCGCCTCGAAGCCGCCCTCGGGATTGGTCGTCCAGACGATGGCGGTGGTGGCCTCGGTCAGCGAGCGGAAGCGCTCCTCGCTGTGGCGCATGCGCTCCTCGGAGAGCTTGCGCAGGGTCTCGTCGGAGACCACGAGCCCGACGCCGTCGGCCTGGACCCGGCCCGCCCCCGCACCGCCGGAGCGTCCCCGCAGGGGGTAGAAGCTCATCTGGAAGTGGCGCACGCCGCGCGGGGCGCTCGGCGTCGGCACCGCCACGTCGACGTTGGTGGTCACCAGGCCCTCGTCCCGGGCCGCCTTGAGCTTCGGAATCAGCTGCTCCTGGAGCGTGGGCACGTTGGCCCAGATCGGCGCGCCGAGATCGGCCCCGAAGCCACGCTCGTTCATGGTCGCGAGCGCCCGGTTCATGTGCTGGATCGTCAGGTCGCGGTCGAGGAAGCCGAGGCCCACGGGGGCGTTGGCGAAGACCCCGTCGAGGAGGGCGGCCGTGCGCTGCTCGTCGCGTCGGCGCACCAGGGCGAGGCGCCCGAGGAGCCCGACGGCGCCCAGCGCCGAGGCGATCGAGACCAGCGAGAGCACGAGGGAGAGGATCCGGTCCCAGCGCTCGCTGGCCGTCAGGACGGCGTTGGCATGGGCCTGCACGTCCCGGGCCGCCGCGCGCACCGCGTCCATGGTGCGCTTGCCCTCCCCCGTGCGGACGAGCGCCACGGCGGGATCGTAGCCCTGCGTCCGGCGTAAATCGATCACGCGGGCCGCATAGGTGCGCTTGGCCTCGACCGCGCCGCGCAGGGCACCGATGTGCCGGGGGGCCTCGGCATCCATGCCGCGGGTCAGATCGTCGATCGCGCTCAACTGGCCGTCGATGGTGCTCTGGGCGGCGTCGTAGGGTTCGAGATAGACCTCCTCCCCGAGCAGAACGAAGCCGCGCATCCCGGTTTCCAGCTCGACCATGTTGGCGAGCAGGCGGTCGCTCTGGGTGAGGATGTCGTGCTGGCGCGCGCTCTCGGTGCGGCTCGCCTCGCCGGCGAAGTAGTTGCCCAGTCCCGCCGCCACCGCGACGCCGATCAGCACGAAGGCCAGGGGTGAACTCGGAAGGCCGGAGAGCAGGCGGGTCTTGCGCCAGCCTCGGGCGGGGGCGTTCGGGGGCGCGCTGGTCATGCGATGCGGTTCACGGGGTTCGACGGCAAGGGGCAGGGAGATTTGGGGCAGGCAGGTTTTAGGGAGGGGGACTGTTGGTGGAACAGGTTCCGTGCGGGCCCGCCCTGGCGGGCCGCGCGCCCCGACCTCCGCAAACGCGCCGGCCCCGGTTCCGTTCATCGCGGCAGCGGAGCCGCTTCAATCGCTGCCCTCGTCCGGGATGGCGAGGCGGGTGCCGCAGGCCTTGCAGTGGACGGCATCGGCCTCGTGGCGCTGGAGGCCGCAGGCCGGGCAGGGAAACCGCACCTTGGGCGGCCGGAACAGGACCTGGGCGAGGCGCAGGAACAGCGTCACCCCGAAGATCATCACCGCCACCGAGATAAGGCGGCCGGAGGTGCCCGGCAGGGTGATGTCGCCGTAGCCGGTGGTCGTCAGGGAGGTCACGGTGAAGTAGAGCGCGTCGACGGCGTTGCCGATCGCCGGGTTGCTGCCGTGCTGGGTGGCGTACACGATCCCCGTCATCACGAAGACGAAGACCGCGAGGTTGGTGCCCGCCAGGATCGCGTCCTCGTTGTCGCGGAAGAGGGCGCTGTCGGCGCGCATCCGGTCGAGGAGCTGGTAGGTCCGCAGCAGGCGCAGGGTCCGCAGGATGCGCAGGAAGCCGACCCCCTCCCCGACCACGGGCGCGAGGAACGACACCACGGCGGCGATGTCGGCCCAGGTCGAGAGGTGCCGGAACTCGCCGAACCGGTCCCGGCTGATGGCGAGGCGGGCCAGGAAATCGAGGAGCACGACGAGGCCCAGGCCCACGTCGACCCCCTCGATCCAGGCGTGACGCGGCAGGAACGAGGTCGCCACGACCCAGATCACCGTGCCGATGTCGAAGACGAGGAGGCCGTAGCGGAAGCGGTGGGCGCGGTCGGTCGAGCCTTCGTAGAGGCCGGCGAGGCCTGTGCTGAGCGGGCGCATGGCGGCGGGGACGATCAGCGCCGGAGGCGGTTGCCGAGGACGAAGCCGAACAGGCCCATCAGGATGATGCCCGCCGCCCCCTCGATGCCCACCAGCAGGTTGGTGACGCGGCCCACCGGCTTGACGCCGATCTCGGGCGGGTTCGCCGTCATCATGTTGAGGGCGCTGTAGCTCACGAGGTCGAGGGGGTTGTAGGTGGCCCGGCCGTCGCCGCCCTCGGGGATGAGGCCGCCGGTGAGGCCGTAGAGGCCCGCGAACACGAAGATGAGGATGACGAAGGCGCGGGCGATGCGCGACAGGCTCTCGCCGTAGTCGCAGAGCCATTCCACGAAGCGGTCGGCGACCCACTGGTAGCCGTGCCGGGCGAGGTCCGGCCCGGAGCGGGCCTCCCAGGCCGCCCGCGCCTGGGCGCCGGCGTGGAACCGGCCCATCCGGCGCCCGCGCTTGTAGGCCCAGCTCGCCGCATCCTGGCTGCCGATGCTCTTGAAGTTCTGCTCAAGCGCGAGGTAGCTCGCCTGGGCGGCCGGGTAGTCGCGGGCGACCTCTTCGCCCACCGCGCCACCGAGCTGGTCCACCCGCATCCGGGTGCCGTTGAGCCAGGCCCCGGCGAAGCGCGCATGGCGCAGGTCGCAGGTGGAGAGGTTGAGGCGCACGAGGCTGGTCTCGGAGAGATCCGCCTCCGACAGGTTGGCGCCGTCGAGTTTCACACCCGTGAAGTTGGCGCCCTTCAGGCGCGAGCCGCCGAGCTGCGTCTTCTTCAGGCTGGCGCCCTCGAAATCCGCGTAGGTGAGGTTGACGCCCACGAGCTTGACCTCGTCCAGGCGGGCGCCGCGGAAATGCGTGTAGTCGGCGTCCGCCCCGGTGAAATCAGCGCCCCAGAGATCGGCGCCGTCGAAGTTGGCCCCGTCCAGGAGGGCGCGGCGGAGCTTGGCGAAGCGCATGGCGGCGCCACCGAAATGCGCGTCTTCCAGCATGGCGTCGTCGAAATTGGCCTCGCCGCCGGCAATCCCGGTGAAGCGGGCGCCGCTGAGGTCGGCGCCCGCGAAGCTGGCCTCCTCCACGGTTGCCCCGGCAAAGTGCGCCGAGCGGCCGAGCACGCCCGCCAGGCTCGCCCCCGAGAGGTTGGCACCCGAGAGGTCCGTATCTTCCAGGTGCGCCTCGGCGAGGTCGGCCCCCGCGAGGGCGAGGCCGCTCTGCTTGGCGTCCCACCAGGGGGGCGCCGCTTCCGAGCCGAGGCGCGCCGTCAGCGCCTCGCGCCCGAGGTTCAGGCCCCCGAGATCCAGGCCCTCGCCCGCCACGAAGGGCACGCCGGCCTCGAGGCACGCCAGGAAGGCGTCGGTCCGGACCTGCGCCGCGCCCGTGTCCGGTGACGTCTCAGGCGCCATAGGGCGACTCCGGCCGCGCGGGGCGGGCACAATCCGGGATGCCGGGCGTTGCGAAGGCGTTGGGCTTCTCGCGCGGGAAGGACTTGTCGCGCGGGAAGACCTCGGACTTTTCGCCAGGACTGGACGTTTCACCAGGACTGGACGTTTCACGAAGCTTGGCCACGACGTGCCGGCGACGGCGTGGGGAGCGGAGTGCGGCGATGACGTGGATGGCGATCGGCCTCAAGGCCACCGGGGTGCTCCTCGCGGTGGCGACGCTGCTGCCGTTCGTTCCCAGCAATTCCGGCTTCATCCGCACCTTCGACTTTCCGCGACTGCAGATCGCGGCCCTGATCGTGCCGGTGATCCTGGGCCTCGTCCTCGTCGCCCGCGACGCCGCGGGGCTGACGCTCGTCGCGGCCCTGCTGGCAGCCCTAGCGTACCAGGTGGCGTGCATCTACCCGTTCACGCGGCTGGTCTCGCCGCAGGCGGTCGCGGCCGAGGTGGGGGCCTGCCGCACCGACGCCGGCGTCTCGATCCTCATCGCCAACGTCCTCGAATCGAACCGCAGCTACGGCCCCATCCTCGACCTCGTCGCCGCGCAGGACCCCGACCTCCTCCTGCTCGTCGAGACCGACGCGGCCTGGGCCCACGCGCTGGAGCCGCTGCGCGCGCGCTATCCCCACGTGATGGCCCAGCCGCAGGACAACACCTACGGGCTGATGTTCTATTCGAAGCTTCCCCTGACCGACCCGCAGGTGCGCTTCCTCCTGGAGGACGACGTGCCCTCCGTGCGGACGGGCGTGACCCTGCGCTCGGGGCAGACCTTCACCTTCTTCGGCGTGCATCCGCGCCCGCCCCATCCCGGGCAGAGCAGCGCGCCCCGCGACGCCGAACTCGTGATGGTGGCCCGCGAGGTGGCGGCGGACGGGCGCCCGGCGGTTGTGGCGGGCGACCTCAACGACGTCGCCTGGTCGAAGACCAACGACCTGTTCCAGCGGATCAGCGGGCTCCTCGACCCCCGCATCGGGCGCGGCCTCTACCCGACCTTCAATGCCAAGTGGCCGCTGCTGCGCTGGCCCCTCGACCACATCTTCTTCAGCGACGACTTTCTCCTCGGCCGGATCGAGCGGCTGCCCCACATCCAGTCGGACCATTTTCCGATTCTGATCAGCCTGTACCGGACGGACCGGGCCCCGCGCCTGCAGGAGGCGCCCGAGGCGACGGCAGAGGATCATCGGGCGGCGCGGGAGGCCGTGGAGGCCGCCCGGTGAGGCGCCTCAGTGCTGCGCGACTCCCGCCGCCATGTTGATCGCCAGCGCCAGCACGCTGGTGTTGAAGACGTAGGCGTAGATCGTCTGCACCGTGGCGACCCGGCGGATCGTCTTGCTGGTGATGTCGGTGTCGGAGGTCTGCGAGGTCGCCCCGATGGTGACGGAGAAGTAGAAGAAGTCCCAGAAATCCGGGTTCTCGTCGCCGTTGAAGTCGAGGCCGCCGCGCGCGGCATCGCCCTCGGCGCCGTAGTAGAGATGCGCGTAGTGCACGGTGAACACCACCTGCACGAAGAGCCAGGCGCAGATCATGGTGGCGGCAGCGAGCGCCAAGTGGCTCAGGCGATAGGCTTCGCTGCCGTTGCCCCCCAGCACCAGCATCGCCACGGCGCCGAAGCTCGCGGCCGCGGCCAGGATCGCGAAGAGCGAAACCGCCAGTGCGGAATCGTCGAGGCGCGTGGCCTCGGCCCGCAGGGCGTCCTGCGACTGCCGCGCCGCCTTGCCCACGATCAGCCCGCAATAGACGAGCACGCCGAGGCACCAGCCGATGAGGAGCCGCACCGACAGGTCCGCGAAGGGCAGCACCAGGGCGAGGACGAGCGTGAGGCCGACGGAGGCGAGCAGGCGCGGTCGCAGCCAGAAGGCCCGGACGGGAAGGGTCTGAAGGGGATTTCGCATGGGACGTCCGGGGGCGCGCGAGCCTCAGCGGCGCCGCGTGGCGCGCCGGGGCTCCGGTTCTGGCATCATCCGCCGTCTCCTGCGCCCCCGTCCCCCTATCCGCAAGCCTTGTCGCAACGGGGTCCGCCGGCCGGCACCAGCCGGGCGATCCAGGGGCGAAGCGGCAGGAACAGGCGGTAGGCCACCTCGCCGAGTGCCGTCACGCCGGGCAGGCCCGCAAGGCGGGCGAGCCCGCGCCAACCCGGCAGTACGGCCCACAAGGCGGCGAACCCGGCCGCCCCCGAGACCAGGGCACCGTCCGGGCGCCGCACGTGGAATCGGGCGCGGGCAGCCTCCCGCGTCAGCTCAGGCCCGAGCTCGGCCGGGCCCTCCGCCCCAACATCGACCCAGGCGACCCGCTCGGCCCCCTCGGCTCGCCGGTACAGACGGATCTCCGCGGCGCAGAGGGGACAGGCTCCGTCGTAGTAGACGGTGAGGGCGGGATCGGCGTGCGTGGTCATGGTCCACAGATAGGGCGCCGACCGCCGGCGCATCACCCTCCCCCGACCGCTCGGCGGCACCCCGACGCCGCCGGCGCCGCACACGGGCTCGGCGCAAGTACCCGGACCGTTCGCACACGCGAGATCTCAGGTGCTCGGATCGGGCTTCCGCTGATCGATGTGGTTTCCGGTCGATCGCTTCGGTCAGCCTGCGCAAAACTCTCGGGATAGGAGACCGGCGTCGGGACCCGGATGCGACGTGCTCCGATCATGCGAAGTCGCATCTACCATCATCGATGCGATCGATAACGAGTATTGAAATCATCTGTTTGAATGATGGTGCGGCGCAATACATCTTCCGATCACGCAGCGGGGCACGGGCCTCGCGCCGACAACCAGGACATTCGATCATGACCACGCAGAACAGAGCTTTCCGCACTCTCGTCCTCGCCACCCTCGCGGCCGCGACCCTGACCGGCGCGGTGCGGGCCGACGAGCGCAGCTACGTCACGCCCCCGCTCTACCGGGAGCAGG
>NZ_BPQL01000130.1 GCF_022179225.1 Methylobacterium goesingense | reverse complement strand
ACCGCCGCGTCGGCGGCCAAGCCGTGCTGACCCGGACGCTGGCGGCCCTGGCCGCCCATCCGGGCATCGCACGCATCCAGCCCGTGATCGCGCCGGACGCCGCCGACTTCTACCGCGCCTGCCTCGACGACCTCGACGCCGCGACCCGGGACAAGCTCGCCGAGCCGGTCCCCGGCGGGGCCACCCGGCAGCAATCGGTCCGCGCCGGGCTCGAGGCCCTGGATGGCGCCGGCGCACCGGACCTCGTCCTCGTCCACGACGCCGCCCGCCCGCACGTGGACCGCGCGCTGATCGAGCGCGCGCTGGTGGCCGGGCGCGACCACGGCGCCGCCGTGCCGGGCATCGCCGTCACCGACACGATCAAGGTGGTGGAGGATCTCGGCGACGGCACCGGCCGCGTCCGCGAGACGCCGCCGCGCGAGCATCTCCGCGCCGTGCAGACGCCCCAGTCCTTCGCCTACGGCCCCTTGCGCGACGCCCACCGCCGGGCGGCGGAGGCCGATCTCCACGCCTTCACCGACGACGGGGCGCTCGCCGAATGGGCCGGCCTGGCCGTCGTCGTCTTCGAGGGCGACCCGCGCAACCGCAAGATCACCCAGCCGGCCGACCTGATCGAGGCCGATCGCGGCTTCTCCGGCCAAAACCCCAACGCCCTGAGCGAGGCTCATTCCATGACCACCTACGTCACCCGCCTCGGCACCGGCTTCGACGTCCACGCCTTCACGGAGGGCGATCATGTCTGGCTCGGCGGCGTGAAGATCCCCGCCGACCGGGGCGTGCTGGCCCATTCCGACGGCGACGTAGCCCTGCACGCCCTCACCGACGCGCTCCTCGGCGCGATCGCGGACGGCGATATCGGCACGCACTTTCCGCCGAGCGACGAGCAGTGGCGCGGTGCGTCGTCCGACCGCTTCCTCGCGCATGCGGTGGAGCTGGTGCGGGCGCGCGGCGGCAAAATCGACCATCTCGACATCACGGTCCTGGCCGAAGCGCCCCGGATCGGCGCCCATCGGGAGGCGATCCGCGCCCGCATCGCCGAGATCGCCGGCGTGCCGCTCAGCTCCGTCTCGATCAAGGCGACCACCACCGAGAAGCTCGGATTCGTCGGTCGCGCCGAGGGCCTCGCCGCCCAGGCCGCCGCGACGGTGCGGCTGCCGGAGGCCGCCCCCCTGAACGCCGCCGACGAGACGGCCGAGCGCCGCGCGTGATCGACGATCCCGCCCTGCTCGCCCGCGCGGAGGCGCTCGTCGCCGCTTACGCGGCGGCGGGGCTGACGGTTGCCACGGCCGAATCCTGCACCGGCGGCCTCGTCGCCGGACTGCTCACCGCGATCCCCGGCTCATCGGCGGTGGTCGAGCGCGGCTTCGTCACCTACTCGAACGCCGCGAAGGCCGAGAGCCTCGGCGTGCCCGCCGACCTCATCGCGGCGCAGGGGGCGGTAAGCATGGACGTCGCCCGCGCCATGGCCGAGGGCGCCCTGTCGCACGCGCGGGCCGATGTCGCCGTGGCCATCACGGGCATCGCCGGTCCCGGCGGCGGCAGCGCGGACAAGCCGGTCGGCCTCGTGCATTTCGGCTTGGCCGCGAAGGGCGTGCCCGTGCGCCACCTCGAGCGCCGCTACGGCGATCTCGGCCGCACCGAGATCCGCCGGCAGGCGGTGAGCGACGCCGTGGGCCTGCTCGAATCGGTCCTCGCGCCGACGTCTTGAAACCGACACGCTCGGTCGTCAGATTGCGAATCACGGCGCGTCGTTGCGCGCCGGGTTCGCCCGCGATCCATTGGGGAGGCTGCATGACATCGGTATCGTTCGCCTCTCCCGCCCGCCCGCGCTCCCCGCGCCTGCCGGCCTGACGCCGCCGCGCGCCCGAGCGCGCCGCGCCCGTCCCCTCCCCGCACCTCTCCGAATCCTCGGCCGGTCGCCCGCGTGCGTCCGCCATCCACGGAGTCGGCGCCCGCTCCGCGCCGTTATCGCATCCATGCTCCTCGACCGCCTGCACGGCGCGGAGGCCTACCGGGCCGTCCTCGCCTTCCTCGTCCGTCAGTGGCGGACGCGCCTCCCCCTCGTCGCCGGTGTCGTCGCGGCGATCGTCGGCTCAACGCTCGCCGACGTGTTCCTGCCCCTGTTTGCCGGCCGGCTGGTCGATGCCCTCTCGACCGCCGACCGCACGGCGGCGCGCGGGGACGCCCTTCTCGCCTTCGCGGCGATGGCCGGGCTTGGCCTCATCACCCTGGCCCTGCGCCACGTGGCCTGGGCCCTGGTCGTACCGCTGACCCTCTCGACCATGCAGGCGGTGGCGCAGGCCGGCTTCCATCGGGTCCAGCGCCTCTCCACCGACTGGCACGCCAACAGCTTCGCGGGCTCCACCGTGCGCAAGGTCTCGCGCGGCATGTGGGCCCTCGAAGGGCTGAACGACACGCTGCTGCTGGAACTGCTGCCGGCCTTCACGGTGCTCCTCGGCACCATGATCCTGCTCGGCCTGCAGTGGCCCGTGATGGGGCTGGTGATCGGCCTCGGCTCGCTGGTCTATCTCGGCATCGTGGTGATGCTCGCCACCCGGGTCATCGCGCCCGCGGCGCAGCTTTCCAACGTCTGGGATTCCCGCCTCGGCGGTGCGCTCAGCGACGCCGTCGGCGCCAACGCGGTGGTGAAGGCGTTCGGGGCCGAGTCCCGCGAGGATGCGCGCCTCGCCCGGCTGCTCGGCAAGTGGAACCGGCGTACCCACCGGACCTGGATGCGGATCACCTGGAGCATCACGGCGCAGTTTGCTCTGCTCCTAGTGCTGCGCACCGCCATCGTAGGCACGGCGCTCTGGCTCTGGTGGACGGGGGCGGCGAGCCCCGGCGACGTCGCCTACGTGCTGACCACCTACTTCGTGGTGCACGGCTACCTTCGCGACATCGGTAGCCACATCAATCGGGTCCAGCGGGGCGTCAACGAGATGGAGGAACTCGTTGCCCTCGAGGCCGAGCCCTACGGCGTCGCCGACCGGCCGGGCGCCACGGCGCTCGCCGTGACGGACGGCGACCTCCAGTTCGAGCACGTGACCTTCCACTATGCCGGGCACGAGACGCCGCTCTACCGCGACCTCTCGGTGCACATCCCGGCCGGGCAGCGGGTCGGCCTCGTCGGCCGCTCAGGCTCGGGCAAGACCACCTTCGTCAAGCTGGTGCAGCGGCTATACGATGTCACCGGGGGCTGCATCCGCATCGACGGGCGCGACGTGTCCGGGGTGACGCAGGCGTCGTTGCGCGCGCACATCGCCATCGTGCCCTAGGAGCCGGTGCTGTTTCGCCGGTCGCTGGCCGAGAACATCGCGTATGCGCGCCCCGGCGCTTCGGCTGACGAGATCGCGCGCGCGGCGCGCCTCGCCAATGCGCACGACTTCATCGCCCGCCTGCCCCAGGGCTACGCCACCCTGGTGGGCGAGCGCGGCGTCAAGCTCTCGGGCGGCGAGCGCCAGCGGGTGGCGCTGGCCCGCGCCTTCCTGGCCGACGCGCCGATCCTGATCCTCGACGAGGCCACCTTGAGCCTCGATACGGAATCGGAGGCGCTGATCCAGGAGGCGATGGAGCGGCTGATGCGCGGGCGCACGGCGATCGTCATCGCGCACCGGCTCTCCACCGTGCGGGCCCTCGACCGCATCCTCGTCTTCGAGAGCGGCCGCATCGTCGAGGACGGCAGTCACGACGACCTACTGGTCCGGCCGGAGGGGCGCTACCGCGCCCTGTTCGAGCGCCAGGCCGGCGGGGTGGCGGCGGCGTGAGGCGCACGCGACGCGTACTCTTCGTGTGCAGCCGAAACCGGCTGCGCAGCCCAACCGCCGAGCAGGTGTTCTCGCACTGGCCCGATCTGGAGGTCGCCTCGGCCGGGACGGATGCCGCGGCCGACGAGCCGGTCTCGGCGGAGTGGCTCGCCTGGGCCGATCTGATCGTGGTGATGGAGAACCGGCACCGGGCGCTGCTGCAACGCCGGTTCCGCGCGAGCCTCAGGCACGCGCGGCTCGTCTGCCTCGACATCCCCGATGTCTATGGCTTCATGGACCCGGACCTCGTCCGGCTGCTGCGGGCTCGCGTGACGCCGCACCTGCGCTGACGTTCAGGCCGCGCCGTAGACCCGGTTCGCCCGCGCCTCGAAGGCGTCGGTGAACTTACGGAAGGCCCGGTCGAACATCGTGCCCATGAGCATGCCGAGGGTGCGGCTCTTGAACTCGTAGGTGATGAAGAAGTCGACCGTGCAGCCCCCGCCGTCGCTCGCCTTGAAGTTCCAGCGGTTCTCCAAGTGGCGGAACGGACCGTCGATGTATTCGGCCACGATGCGCAGGTTCTCGGGGTCGAGAGTGACGCGGGTGGTGAAACGCTCGCGGATCGCCTTGTAGCCGACGCCCATCTCGGCCACGAGCACCTCCGTGCCGTCCGCTCCCGGCTGGCGCCGCAGCACGCGCAGGGATTCGCACAGCGGCAGGAAATCCGGGTAGCGCTCCACGTCGGCCACGAGGTCGTACATCTGGCGCGGCGAGTGCCGCACCGCGCGGTTGATCCGGAATGAGGGCATCGAGACTCTAAGCGTTGGCGATGCGGGCGAGACGGGCCGCTTTCAGCTTTGCGAAATCCTCTCCGGCGTGGTGGGAGGAGCGGGTCAGGGGCGTCGCCGAAACGAGAAGGAAGCCCTTGGTGTAGGCGGTGGTCTCCAGGCCCTTGAACTCGTCCGGGGGCACGAAGCGCACCACCTCGTGGTGCTTCTTGGTCGGCTGGAGATACTGGCCGATGGTCAGGAAGTCGACATCGGCCGAGCGCAGGTCGTCCATGAGCTGCACCACCTCGTTCCGCTCCTCGCCCAAGCCCACCATGATGCCCGACTTGGTGAAGATGGTCGGGTCGAGTTCCTTGACCCGCTGGAGCAGCCGCACCGAGTGGAAGTAGCGCGCGCCCGGGCGGACCGTGAGGTAGTTGCCCGGCACGGTCTCCATGTTGTGGTTGAACACGTCGGGCCGGGCCGCGACCACGACTTCGAGGGCGCCGGGTTTGCGCAGGAAGTCCGGGGTCAGCACCTCGATGGTGGTGTCCGGGCTGCGCGCCCGGATCGCCCGGATGGTGCGGGCGAAGTGCTCGGCGCCGCCATCGCCGAGATCGTCGCGGTCCACCGAGGTGATGACGACGTGGTGCAGGCCGAGCTTGGCCACCGAATCCGCGACCTTGTCGGGCTCACCCGCATCGAGGCCCTCGGGCAGGCCGGTGCGTACGTTGCAGAAGGCGCAGGCCCGCGTGCAGGTGTCGCCCATGATCATGAAGGTGGCGTGCTTCTTCTCCCAGCACTCGCCGATGTTGGGGCAGCCCGCCTCCTCGCAGACCGTGACGAGACCGTGCTCGTGCACGATCTTGCGCGTGTCCTCCCAGCCCTTGGAGCCCGGCGCCTTCACGCGGATCCAGTCGGGCTTGCGCTGGATCGGCTTGTCGGGCCGGTGCGCCTTCTCGGGGTGGCGCGGACGCTGATCGTTGCGAAGGAGGTCGAGGACGACGGCCATGACAATCCACGGGATTCGCCCGGGAGATGCCGGCGCATGACAACGACTTAAGCCGTGACGCCCACGACCGCAAACCCGCCGCGACGGGATGGCGCGACAGGGGACACGGTTCGTCAGGCACCCTGTGGATCAGTATCGGCGCCCGGCGATCGCCCGGTAGATCGTGATGAGGATGACGGCGCCGGCCGTCGCCGAGATCAGGTTGCGCCAGAACCCGAAGACCGGGATGTGCAGCTTGTGCGCGAGGTAGTTGCCGAGCAGGCCGCCGAGGATGCCCATCACGATGTTGGCGATGAGCCCCATATTCGCCGCCGTGAACCGCTCGGCGAGCCATCCCGCCAGCGCCCCGATCACGATCGCCATCAGAAAGCCGACGCCGGGTTGACCCATGGCGCCGTAGACCTGTCCATCCATCGTGATTCTCCCGTCAGGCCGCCGCGTCAGGGCGGGCGAGCGCCTCTAATTGTTCCGGAACGCCACTGCGTACACAGATACGCGCGAACGAACACCCGAAACCATTCTGTTCAGCTTGGATGGTTCACATATATCCGCTTCATTATGGATCGTTAAGCGACCCAAAAATGAACCAAGGGTGGCCGATATCGTATGGGGCTACCCATCCGAAACTCTTGCGTTCGGATGGGTATACGCGAGAGACTCGTCCTTATAGGAATGTTCAATGGAATGCGGCAGCTACCCTCGAGTTTGCTTCCTCATGTTTTCTACTGCAGCCGCGATATCGACCTGAGATTTCGGCTTGGCCCACCGAAGCCAGAAAGGGATTGTCGCGCTTCTTGGTAAGTGTTTCGGCTTGCTAATTTTGATTCGCGTAGGAAGAAGCGTAGCGTCACCTACAACAACTGCTTCGCCGATATCAAGAGTTGGCAGTACTTCCATCAAGCTTTCAAGACTCTCCGGCAGCAATTGCCGCACAACGCCTTGGTCCGTCTTGTTAGACAATCTCAGGCTGATGATATTACTGCACTGACTAAGTATTGTCGTACTTACGTCAGATGGTCTTTGACTTACGACCAGCAATCCGACGCCGTACTTACGTCCCTCTTTTGCGATACGCTCGAAATTCTCAAGAGCTCTTCGCTCAAGTGGGCCAGCGGTACTCGCGTGACTCGGGAGATAAACATGAGCTTCATCACAGACAAGCACAACAGGATGGCGGCTATCCCCACCTGGCCCAGGATCGCTCCAAAACTGAACTTGATAGACAAGTCTCGCAACTATACCAACAACGACCGGCAATATATCAGACGGAACCTCAGAGAAGTCAATAATCTTTATGCCATCATTCCTCTCGCTTGTACCGTTGCCGGACTGCAGAAGTTTACGCGCAAGATCGTGGAGCGACTCGTAAGTGTTGTACGAAGAAGGCGCACTGTAAAGGAATGCGTATCTTCTATCATTCATTTTGGTCTTGAGGCGGATCAAGAACCTCGAAAGCTTTCCGTTCAAGGGGCCCTTTTCCGTCTTGGCGAGTCCCTTTCGAGGTCCTGATGCATAGGTATCACCAGTATCCAAAGTTTCATCGTTCTTGGCGTCGAGAGAAGCGACAAGATCGGTCATGTTGTAGGGAATTGGGGTGTCAACGGTGAACCCCTCCAATAAATCTTCTTTACCCATCTGTGCGATAGCGGCACGCTTCATCTCGATTACCGAGTCCATTAACGCCAATGCTTGATTCGGCGCGTTGTCCCCCGAGCGATCAACGAAGACAGATTGCATCTCATCATAGGTGAGAAGCCAGAACGGAAGAAAAATGGCTCTTTCGGATGGTACCGCAACGTCGGATATTCCCGCGATCCTGTAGTGGGAAGCAAATGACATGCTTCCGTACTCGCCGTGTAAATCAAAGACTATTACGTTTGCGTGAGGCAGCGCAGCGGATTGCTCTAGGATCGACGCTACCGTGTAAGACTTGCCTGAACCCGTGCTCCCAAGTAATGCAGCATGCCGTTGAAACAGCTTGTCACCATCGATATAAGCGGCTGCCTTCGAGTCGAGCGTGTATGTCCCAACGTTCAAGGGTGCCGCAGAAGAGGTTCTCGAAGAAGCACTAAGAATTCCCATAAAATCTTCTAAAGACTTCTCTTCGATTGGAAAGACCGGGCGATTGATCTCTGGTAGGGAGAAAACGGCTCTTGTAAAGAAGTCTTTCTGCGATCCGTGACGTTCACGATAAGTTCCAACAAGTGTTATGCATATCCCGTTCTCTTCGGTAGGTATTACAAGCGCGGTGTCACTCGATCCGTCGTCTTCCAGTTTCGGAATTTCTACCGGATGTCGCCAGACGCGCTCTATTATTCCAATTAGCCATTCATCTCCCATCGACTGAATGGCAACGAGCCTTCCAACTCGCGCTTTCTGTAGCTTGTGACCGTCCGTAACTCGGACTGTAATTCTGGATGTTTCAACACTTCTTACCTCACCGATGGAACAATTGTCGTTGAACATGAAGATCGCCATAGCCTTCACTACTCCAAGAAATGCCGTAAGAAGTCGTCAAGCTGCCACAAAGGCAGATCAGAGTAATGTATCTCGCGGTTATGATGGCAGACGCTTCCATCCGCTTTCATGCAGACTGCTATGATGTGAGGATACCGAAGGAGTAATGCTTCAGTAGCAGGTGTCAATTCGCGCGTGATGATGATTGTTGGCATATGTGCTGCGAGGCGGCTCTCAATAATCCCCTGCAAATGTTGATCATTGAACCCGTAACCGATTGCCACGAGCGCGTGGGCCTTTGTAATCGAGCTATTCATCTCTGTACGCACGCTGTCGAACAACGTGTTTACAAGAGAATCTTCATATTTCGACGGTCCCGGTATTACTATCGACTTCGGGCCCGCTGAATAGTTGTGTAATACTTCGATCGGTCCTTTCGTGCTTGATCGCCAATTTATCGATCCGTGGGGCTTCAGTAGTTTTATTGTAAGGTAAGGGCTATGGTCGTATAGACTTCCCCCTTTATGCTTTGTGACAACAGTTCTGCGGTAATGTGTCGGGAATGTTGGCGGTTGTCTCGCCCATCTGTGACGAAACCCGGTAAATCCAGTATCGACTGGCAGGCTGGCGATGTCACAGAAGAGTTCTAACAATGTGTCGTAGTTAGTAGTTATAACAGGAATGCAATCTGTGTTCTGCGGAGCTCCGTGGAATAACCGTCTCAAAAGGCGCGCTGGCGCATGATCTATTGTTTCCGCCGCAGCAAGGATCGCTTCCTCTGCCTCGTACGTTCGCTCCGATATAAAACTAGCAGTCTCTTCTCTGACGATCGATACGACAAGTTCCCGACCCCGATCGCCTGTAGCAATTGTATTCAGACCTTTTTCAAGATCGTGTTTGACCGCTTCGATCGATCTTGCCCACAATGCTATAGCGTCTGCGTCCTGGAGCCTAGGGCCGACCGTGTTTGAAAGATGCTCGCCGAGATGCCACATTCCCGGCATTCCGTAGCCGCAGGAAAAACCCGAACCTATAAGTATTGCCGGCGTACTTCTAAATATACCTTGAATGGCAAGATGAATGTCTTCCGGTAACGTCCCCGACTGCATTGCTGTTGTCCTATAAACCCTTCGGTGCACTACGTCTGAGGTTTCACCTTTCAGGGCCGCCCCTTCTTTCGCATGTTATCTCTTGACAGCTTCGATGTAGTCACCGGCAGGTCACACTTGGAATCTAATTATATTTCGGTGCGGGGTCTGTTCAGGGTTCAGGATAGGTCTAACCCTAAGCTGAAGGGGGCTTTAAGCGGAAGTGCCGGTCCGTTCCTATCGCAAATCGTAACAACGTTCCCCCATTGAAGCATAGGTAACGTTCGATGAAAACTTCCAATATTTTAATCCAAATGATAGCGGAACTGCATTCAAATATTAGTAGGCCATCATGAATTTGCATTCCGTATTCGACTGCCGGCTTATCGCTTCTTGGTGACTCAATATCAAGCCGATTGGCTCTTGGCACATTCGCCTATTCCAATCTAAGCCCATAGTCACTTACCCCCATTTTGGTGGCGGCGTAGCGTTTGAGGATAATAGGTTAAACATAATGCGAAATTATTGAACACAATGGGTTGCTACCCTGATCCAAGCTTTCCCTGGCGTCCGCTCCGAAGGCAAATGTCATTGGGCAAAGGCGCCGGCATGGACGGGTTAGTAAGGAAAGTGGCTCATTGCGTTTGCGAGCTTCGTCAGTGAAGGTGTCCCATAATGCCTGCCTTCAGATGCTACTCGATGCCCCGTTATTGCGTCCCGAAGCCTTTCCTCGATGCCAGTGCCAAGAGCACGTGTTTTCCATGGGTGTCGCCAGCCGTGGTTCGGGTCGACGGCCGGATCGAGCCTGATCGCTTCACGAACCCACTTGGCGACCTTATGCCCCTGTAGTTCGCCCGGCGAGGTTCCAGAATCCTGCCGGTGTCGCTTAGGATCAGACAACGGCGGTACTGGCACCGATGCGGCCACGAACGTGAGGAAGCCTTGATCGTGAAGGCCGGCGAGGTTCGTATCGACAGTGGGACAGGGTAAAAATGGCCCGATCCACGTCTCACATGTTTAGTTCGTTAAGAGCCATCTCGTCACACGTCCGTCACAGTGGGAGCCTGAAATCACTGTGACACGACCGATTCCATCATTGCCCGAAGCACCGACTCACGCTAGCGTCGGCACCCCTAAGGCTATGATACAACGATAGTTTTCTGATCAGGTGTGGATCACCTTGCCATACGCATCCAGCACGCTCTCGTGCATCATCTCGCTGAGCGTCGGGTGCGGGAAGACCGTGTGCATGAGGTCTTCCTCGGTGGTCTCCAGGTTCATGGCGACGACGTAGCCCTGGATCAGCTCGGTGACTTCGGCGCCGACCATGTGGGCGCCGAGGAGCTGGCCGGTCTTGGCGTCGAAGACGGTCTTCACGAGGCCGTCCGGCTCGCCGAGCGCGATGGCCTTGCCGTTGCCCGCGAAGGGGAAGCGGCCGATCTTGACCGAAAAGCCCTGCTCCTTGGCCTTGGCCTCGGTGAGCCCGACGCTGGCGATCTGCGGCTGGCAATAGGTGCAGCCGGGGATCTTGGCCTTGTCCATGGCGTGGGTGTGCAGCCCCTTGATCGTCTCGACACAGAGCACGCCCTCGTGCTCGGCCTTGTGGGCGAGCATCGGCGGGCCGGCGACGTCGCCGATGGCGTAGATCCCCGGCACATTGGTCCGCCCCAAGCCGTCCGTGACGACGATGCCGCGCTCGATCGCGACGCCGAGCTTGTCCAGGCCGATCCCCTCGATGTTGCCGACGACGCCCACCGCCGAGATCAGCTTCTCGGCGCTGAGCTGCTGGGACTTGCCGTCGCCGGTCTCGATCGTCGCCGTGACGGCGGCGGCGGATTTCTCCACCTTCGTCACCTTGGCCCCGGTGAGGATCTTGATGCCCTGCTTCTCGAAGCGCTTGCGGGCGAGGCCGGCGATCTCCGCATCCTCCACCGGCAGGATCTGCGGCAGGAGCTCGATCACCGTCACCTCTGCGCCCATGGTGCGGTAGAACGAGGCGAACTCGATGCCGATGGCGCCCGAACCCATGACGAGGAGCGATTTCGGCATCGTCTCCGGCACCATGGCCTCGTAGTAGGTCCAGATCTGCTTTTTATCGGGCTCGATGCCCGGGATCGCGCGGGGCCGCGCGCCGGTGGCCACGATGATATGCTTGGCGGAATACGCGCCCGCCGCCAGGGCGCCCTTCGGGGCGGGCGCGCGGGTGGTCTCCTTGACCGTGACCTGGCCCGGCTGGTTGCCCTTGGCGACCGCCGTGATGGTGGCCTCGCCCCAGATCACGTCGACCTTGTTCTTCTTCAGCAGCATGCCGACGCCGCCGTTCAGCCGGGTCGAGACCCCGCGCGAGCGCTTGACGATTGCGGCCGTGTCGAACCCGACCTTCTCGGCCGACAGCCCGTAATCGGAGGCGTGCTGCATGTAGTGGTAGATCTCGGCCGAGCGCAGCAGCGCCTTTGTGGGGATACAGCCCCAGTTCAGGCAGATGCCGCCGAGATGCTCGCGGTCCACCACGGCGGTCTTGAAGCCGAGCTGGGCCGCCCGGATCGCCGCCACATAGCCGCCGGGGCCGGCGCCGATGATGAGGATGTCATAGGTGTCGGCCATGTGCGCTCCTAAACCCCGGGTTCGGCGGGGCCATGGGTCGGGGATGGGATGATCGCGAGGGCAGCGCGGATCGTCTCGAGGACGTCGTCGATCCGGTGCATGACGTCGGTGTTGGTGACGCGCAGGACGCGGAAGCCTTGTCGTTCAAGGGAGATCGTGCGCGCCTCATCGTAGACGATGCTGTGATCGAGGGTATGCTGCCCGCCATCGACTTCGACGATGAGCCGCGCCGACAAGCAGCAGAAATCCGCAACGTAAGGACCGAGGGCGACTTGGCGCCGGAAGTGCGAGCCCTGGAGCGGGAGGCGATGGCGGAGATGACGCCACAATCGCCGCTCCGCACCGGTCGAGGTTCGACGCAGGACCCTCGCATGCACGAGGGCGCGAGGCGAGGCTTCGGCCGACGGCGATTCTCTCCAAGGCATAGGCCGTCGCGCCTCCAACCAACCGATCCGGTTTCCGCGCCTCCCTCCCCCTTGTGGGGAGGGATCGAGGGTGGGGGTGGTTCCGCTAGCCTCCGCAGGTCGAGGGTCACCCAACCACCCCCACCTCCTACTCCTCCCCACAAGGGG
>NZ_BPQL01000129.1 GCF_022179225.1 Methylobacterium goesingense | reverse complement strand
CTTCGAAGGCCGGGCCGCCGCTGCTCGGCAAAGGCGGCCCGGCCTTCGAAGGCAAGGCCGGCGCCGTGAAGGGCCTCATCGTCGGGGCCGGAGCCGCCGGCCTCTCGCCGATTCCGCGCTTCAACGACCGGGGCCGCGAGACCGGCTTCTACCGGGCGGACGAGGTCCAACAGGAGAACCGCTTCGGTCCGCCCCCGGCCGATGCCGAGAGCCGCGAGGGCTACAACCCGCGCAATGCCCCCTTCGGCGCCGCCGCCGCCGGCGGCACCGAACACCTGTCCTCGGTGCGCGAACCCTATCTGCGCGCGCTCGCTGGAAAGACCGGCCTGACCTACGCGCATCTCGACGGACCGACCGGCCTCGGCTCGGCCTTGAGTTCCGCCGCGACGCCCCGGCCTGTCCCCGGCCGCCTCGACCCCCGCCCGATCCTCGGCGCGACCGCGCTCCTGCTCCTGCTCGCTGTCTTCCTTCTCCCCCTGATCCGCGATCGCGGTGTCCCGACCTGGAAAAAGGCCTGATCGATGCGTCTCGGTGTTCCCGCTCTCGTTCTGACCCTTCTCACCGGCGCGGCCCTCGCGCATGGCCCGACGCCGCAGAAGGTCGACCAGAGCATCGTCATCGCGGCCAAGCCCGACGCGGTTTGGAAGGTCGTCGGCGATTTCGCTGGGATCGGCACCTGGCATCCCGACGTCACCCGGAGCGAGGGCAGCGGCGGCAACGCCTCCGGCGGCCGCCGCAAGGTCACGCTGAAGAGCGGCGGCACCCTCGACGAGGGGCTCGACGAGATGAACGCCGCCGGGCGCAGCTACGCCTACCGCCTGTCCGATCCCGACCTGAAGGCCCTGCCGGTCTCGTCCTACTCGGCGACCCTGACGGTCTCGCCCGAGGGCGACGGCACCAAGGTCGAATGGCTCGGCCGGTTCTACCGGGGCGATACCGGCAACGAGCCGCCGGAAGACCTGAGCGACGAGGCCGGCCGGACCGCCATGAACCGCTACTTCGCCGACGGCCTCAAGGGCCTGAAGGCGAAGGTCGAGGGGAAGGCCGCACCATGACCGCGCGCCAGGGGTTCGGGCGGTTCGTCCTCGCCGGGCTGCTCGCCTGTCTCGCGCCGCCGGCCGCCGTCGCGCGCGACGTCTACGTGGCGAGCCAGGGCGCCGGCACCCTCGTCGCCCTGACGCCCGGTGCCAAGGTCGGAGCGCCCCTCGCGGTGGCGCGCGGGCCGGCCCAGGTAGCGGCCGGCCCGGACGGACGGCTCTACCTCACCCATCCCGACACCCGTCAGGTCTCGGTGGTCGAGGACGGGGCGGTGCTCAGGATACTGTCCGTGCCGGGCCAGCCCTTCGGCCTCGCCGTCTCTGCCGATGCCGCGCATCTCTACGTGGGCGACTGGGCCGGCAACCGGGTGCTGCGCCTCTCCGCCGAGACCGGCGCGGTAGAGGGCGCGGTGGCGGTGGGCCGGGAACCCGCCGCCTTGCTCCTCGATCGGCGCGGCCGGCTCTACGTGGCGGACCGGGAGAGCCGGCAGGTCAGCGTGATCGACACGGCCGGCCTGACTCGCATCGCCACGATCCCGGTGGGCGAGGCGCCCTTCGCGATGGCCCTGAACCCGGCTGAGGACCGCCTCTACGTGGCCAACGTCCGAAGCGGCACGCTCAGCGTCGTCGACACCGAGGCCCTGAAGTCCGTCGCGACCTTCACGACCGGCGGCATGCCCTACGGGGTCGCGGTGAGCGCGGACGGCGCCCGCATCCTCGTCACCAATCAGCAGGCCGGAGCCCTGGTGGTGCTCGACGCGGCCGATGGGGCCATCCGCGCCACCGTTCCGGTGGGCCGCTACCCGGAAGGCGTCGCCATCGCGGGGCCGGAGGCTTATGTGGCCAACTGGTTCTCGGATTCGATTTCGGTCATCGATCTGGCGAGCCTGCGCGAGACGGCCCGGATCGCGGTGCCCGAGGGGCCGCGCAGCCTCGCCATCCCCGTGCGAGGGCGCCGATGAACCGCCGTTTCGGTCCCGCGCTGCGCCCCCTTGCGCTGCTCTTCCTCACGCATCTCAGTGCCTGCGACAGTGGCGAGCCCCCGCAGGAGGTGCCGGTGGTCGCGACGAAGTCCGACGCGGAGGTGCCGACTTGGCTCTCGCCCACGGACGCGATGGAGCCGGCCCTCTGGCTTGCCCGGCGGGAGCCCGGACAGGCCGCCACGGCGGCGGCGCGGAGCGAACACCTGCGCCACAGCCTCGCCCGGGCCAGGCAGACCTTCATCGAAGATCCCCGCATGATCGCCAACCGCACGGTGCAGCTCGGTCAGATGCTGGCCGAGGCCGGCAAGCCCGAATCCTACGAATCCCTCCTCGACGGGCTGGAGGCGGCCGCCGCCCCGACCCGGCGCAAGCAACTCTACGGCGAATTGTGCCAACACTACTACAACACCCGCCAGCAGGGCCTCGACCGGACCTGGGCCCTCGCGCGCCTGACGGAGCGCTACGCCGCGCAGCCGGTGGTCCCGGATGCCACCCCATGAGCCAGACCGGCACCAGTGTTCTCATCGCGGACGATCATCCGGTGATCCTGAAGGGGTTCCGCACCATCATGGAGGATGCCGGCGTGGAGACGATCCACGAGGCCACCACCATCGTGGAGGCCTACCGGTCGTTCTACCGCCTGCGCCCGGCGGTGGTGATCGCAGACCTCACCTTCGGCGACCAGGGCATTTCCGGCCTTTCCCTGATCCGGCGCATCCGCACACTGGAGGGCCGAACCCGCATCCTCGCCTTCAGCATGCACGACGATCCGACCATCATCGCACGCGCCCTGGAAAGTGGCGCCACCGGTTACGTCCTCAAGGACGCCTCCACGGACGAGTTCCTCAAGGCCTTCGACCATGTCCGTATCGGTAAGAGCTACCTCGACCACGAAATCGCCCTGCGCGTCGCCATGCTGAACGCCAACGTCCAGCCCTCACCCCTCGCGTCCCTGACGGAGCGCGAGTTCCAGGTTCTCGCTCTGCTGAAGGACGGCCATTCCTATCAGGGGATCGCCGACACGTTGACGATGAAGTACAAGACCGTCGTCAACCTCTGCTCGACCATCCGGCAGAAGCTCGGCGCGCGAAACTTCGCGGATCTCATCCGGATCGCCTTGAAGGCGGTGTCCTGAGGGAGATCATTTGCTTCCGGTTGACGATAAATCCCGGGAGGTCGACCGGAGTCTGACTGCCCGGGACCGCGCCGGTAACGCATTTTAGCACGATTTTGGCATACAGACATAGCGGCTCGAACGCGTGCCGGAAACTGGAAAGCTGCCTGAACCAGCTGCAAACTCAGTTTCCGCAAGTCAGGGAATTGCAACGTCTCTTGAATTTAGCGGATGCTCTATCGAGGCTTCTCCGATGAGATGGCCAAAGGTGCGCTAAATCCATACAATTTTCGTTAGGAAGTACTTTTATTAAAGCTATCGAGTGAATTGGTACGAGTCTTGCTTCGTGTTGTGCTGTCGATAACCATCGACTGGAGCTAAGATCAGGCTTCAAAGCAGAAAGACCGCGTCATGAGCTAGCAAGTCGATCTTCAGGTTGCATGACGATGCGTCCGGGCGCGACTGGGGATTTGCGGCGTTGATGGGAGTTTAGGCGACCTCCGACACGTCCGCAATTTCAGTTCCGCTCGAGGTGCTACAAGCGCCCTGAGGCATTTGCCTGATCTGTTCTATGACGCTGGCCCGCACGATCAGGGTATCGGCGTGTAAACGGTCTATGTGCTGGGCCGGGCGATGCTCGATTATAACAGGAAAATCGAAATGACATTCAATCCACTTATGCAAATTGGAAGCCTGGATTCGATCGAGCCGGATGTCTACGGCCTCATCAGCAAGCAGACCGTCGAACTCGAAGGTGTGTCGGTGACGCGCGTCACCTTCGATGTCGGTGCGAAATGGTCCAATGATCTCAAGGCTGCGCATGGCACTGAAAGTTGTATCTTGCCACATGTCGCACTGGTACTTTCCGGGGCGCTCTGTGTTCGTATGGACGATGGCCAGGAGATGACCTTTCGAAAGAACGACGTCATGCTCCTCCCGCCAGGTCATGACGCTTGGTCTGTCGGCGAGGAAGCTTGCGTGTTTGTCGAATTTTCGCGCGGCAACGATTATTACGAGGGTGGAAGCCATAATCACGCGCACTGAAGGGGCGACGCGGCCGTCCTGGCGCTAAGCGCTGTAGTAAACTGGCCGCGAGTTGCGCGGCCAGTCGATGGCCAGATAGTCATTCGAACCCTTCGCGCCCGGCACCCTCCTAGCCTGCCCGCTCGCCACTCTCGGGTGAGGAGCGTAAGCTCTGGCTTTTGGAGATGGACGCGGTCTGCTCTGGAAAGCGGCCGAGGGTGAGGCGCGGCAGGGCATTCAGATCGTCGTTCGGTTGCTCGAAGCGGTCTGCAATCAGCCAGCGCTGCGTTTGCTGGTGGACGGCTTTTCAAGGTGGCAGATCGTTGAGCATTTGCCACTACGGCGCGCCCGCCCCACCACGGAGCGCGGCCCATTGAATACCGCGCGCAGACCGTGCTCACGCTGCCCCGCATCCGTCCGCATCAGCGCCCATTCTTCGTGGCAAACGTCGGACGGCTAGACGCTATGTCGAAGGGGGCATGCCCCTTCCTCGGGATCCTCGTGTGTGGGTCCGTAATAGCCTCCATTGGGCCGACCCGACTTGATCCACCGCTCTGAGGAGACGCATTCGGGGGCACCGCCTGATGATCGGTGCGTAACTTACTGAAACCAATAACTGAATCGGATTGAGAAAGGCTTGGCGGAGGGAGCGGGATG
>NZ_BPQL01000128.1 GCF_022179225.1 Methylobacterium goesingense | reverse complement strand
AAGCCAGCCGGTCAGGTCAGGATTGAAGGATGTTTTGCTCGGACCGGCTCAGCTCTATGAGGCGCTTCGTGGGCGAAGCGGTGTAGAGCTCGCAGGGATTTGAACTAACGACCCGTTCTTCTGCTACAACTTCGACACCACAAACGAGCTACAAAGCGCCACCCAGGTGCCAAGTTAAGTCATTGATTTATCTTTAGAAAATAGAATGGCGGAGAGGGGGGGATTCGAACCCCCGATGCCCTTGCAGGCATGCCGCATTTCGAGTGCGGTGCATTCAACCGCTCTGCCACCTCTCCGCGAAGGCGCCTCGATGAGACGCAGGCTCCGTAACACGAGTTCTCTTGCCTCGACAAGCGTGCAAACACGAGAAAGCTTGACGGCTTCGCATTCCGGCACGGCGCCGGTCCTTGCTGCGGCTCCGGGAGAGACAGACGATCAGCGTTTGCGGTGAGGCCGGATCGCCTGCTGGGGACTGATGCCGGTGATCCTTGCGATGCGTGAGCCAGATCAGCTGACGAGCCGGCAGGCGGCCGGCACGCGCGCGCCGTGTCCGGCATGGTTCGATCTCCTCTTTCGGGCGCCCTCCGGCATGACGATCGCCCCGATCGGCGACGATCTCCATACCCGGCGGCGGTCCCTGGCCCTCCCCCCTCCTGGCCCGAGCGAGCGATCAGACGGCTTTCGACCCGCTGGATTGCCCGGGATGCCTCCATTCCCGCAGGGTCGAATGTGCTTCATCGGGATGCTGGTCCGGACACCGACAGTGGTGGAACGGGTGCGTGAAGGGGCAATGGCGAAACCGTGTTTCGCGGCACCCTCGGCACCGGGCATCCGTCCGTGCGCTTAACCGCTGCGGGTCCGCAACAAAGCACGACACTTTGCAAACAGAAAGAGAGGCGCCTCACAGCGCCTCCCCTGCAAAAGATTCGTGCGGATGGTCGGTCGAGACGCTTTAGCGCTGGCCGGCGTGGTCGCCGTCGCGCAGGGTGCCGGTCGGCTCCTGCACGTGGGCCTCAAGGAACCAGAGCTGCTTGTCGACGCCGCGGGAGACCTCGGTGAGGAGATCGGCCGTTCCGGCGTCCCCGGCTTCGTCGGTCTCGTCGATATTCTGGCGGACGGCGTTGGCGTAGACGCCGTAGCGGTCGATCAGCGCGGCAAGATGGTCTGCAATCGCGTAGGCATCGAGAGGGTAGGGCTTCAGCTGCGAGGCCGACGCCACGGCCTGCGCGGTTCCGCGCGCGGTTCCGCCGAGCTGAGTGATGCGCTCCGCCACCTTGTCGTTGTAGTCGTCCAGCTCCGTGCGGAAGCCGTCCAGCATCTCGTGGATGCCGATGAACTGGGGACCCTTCAGGTTCCAGTGTGCCTGCTTCACGTCGAGCGCGAGGTCGATGCCGTCGGACAGACGCGCGTTCAGCACGTCGATCGAGACCTTCTTGGCGTTCGACTTCGTTCCATTCTGCGTCTCGTGGAGACGCTGGTTGCCGGCCTGAGCCTTGGAATCAGCCATTGTGTCGTCCTTTCGGGTTCGGCGAAGCGGCAGCCGGCGTTCCAACCCCTCGTCGGATGCGGTGCGCGACGTCGATGTTCATGAACCTGGTCCCGGGCTGGCAGCGGCATGCGTCGTCCGCCCGAGCGCTCAAGCATAGAACGGCGTCGTCCGGCCTGTGTTCCTATCCATGCGGATCACACATGGCACCTGCCTGCGGCGCGCGTTGGCACCTGCCCGCGGTGAACAGTCGAACCGGCCCGGCAGGCCTCGCTCGGCGGGGACCCCAAAGGTTCCGGACGCTTGAACGATCACCGCGCATGGTGGTGAGAGAATCGTAAATCTCAATGTCAATGGATCGGGGACGCCACCGAGCGATTCTTAAGATCTGTGCGGTTAGATAGCCCGTATGGTCACCAACGATGATGCCTGGACGTGCATCGCCGACGCTTCCGCCATCCGTCCGCATGGTTTCGACAGGCGTTGATCTCGGCAAGGCACGCACCGTTCAGGAAAACGCTCGGCATGTGGCGATGACAGAGACAGCTTCGAGGCCACTCCACCGCTCGGACGATCCCCCGGTGAACGAAGACGCCGTGTCGGGCGACGCTTTCCAGTCGGGCGAAGGCTCGGGCGCGTCGCGCGACGGCATCGTGGCTCCCCTGCGCATCCTCGTGGTGCACAACCGCTATCAGGTCCGCGGCGGCGAGGACGCGGTGGTCGAGCAGGAAGTCGCGAGCCTGCGCCGGGCGGGCCAAAGCGTCGAGACCCTATTCCTGGACAACGACGGCATCCGCACGGCAGCCGACAAGCTGAGGACCGCCTGGGAAGCGGCCTACGCCCCGCGCGGGATCGCTGCCGTGATCGAGGCCGTGCGGGCCTTTCGACCCGACGTGGTGCACGCGCACAACGTTTTCCCACGGATCTCGCCCGGCATGCACGCGGCCGTGCGCGCGACGGGCACCGCGACAGTGCAGACGCTCCACAACTTCCGCGTCACCTGCGCGAACGGCATCCTGATGCGGGATGCGCGCCCCTGCGAGGATTGTGTCGGCGGTTCGCCCTACCAAGCCGTCCGCCACGCCTGCTACCGGGGATCGCGCCTCGGCTCCCTGGCGGTGGCGCGGATGATCGACCTGCATCGTCGCGCCGGCACCTGGACCCGGGATGTCGATCGCTTCATCGCGCTGACCGATTTCGCGCGCTCCCGCTTCGTCGCGGCCGGCCTTCCCGGGGATCGGATCCGGATCAAGCCCAACGGCCTCGCCGATCCCGGCGCGGGGCCGGACGGCCCGCGCGCCGGCATCCTGTATGTCGGCCGGCTCGGTCCCGAGAAGGGCGTGGCGCCCCTGGTGGAGGCCGCGCGCAGGACCCGTGCGCCGGTCTCGATCATCGGGGACGGCCCCCTGGCGGACCTCGTGCGCGGAGCGCCGAACTTGACTTACCTCGGCCCCCGCGACCGGGACGGCGTGCGCGCGGCGATGCGCGCGGCCGAGGCCGTGGTCGTGCCGTCGCTCTGCTACGAGGGCCTGCCCATGGTGATCGCGGAAGCGTTCAGTGTCGGTACGCCCGTCGTGGTGTCGCGGATCGGCGCGCTGCCCGATCTCGTCGCCGAGAGCGTGACCGGCCTCCATGCCACGCCCGGCGACCCGGACGCCCTCGCGCGCGCCTTCGACCGGATCGTCGATGCACCCGAGGAGGCGCGCGCCATGGGCCGCGCGGGCCGCGGCGTCTACGAGCGCGAGTGGACCGAAACCTCCGTCACCGCCCGCGCTCTTCCGATCTACCGCGAGGCGATCGCCGCCCGCGCCAGCAGCCGCCAGCGAGAGGCGTCATGATCCTGTCCGCATCCGAACCCTTCCGGCAGACGACCGGGCGCCACGCCTGGGGGCATGATCCCGAAATCGCGCATTACGCCCTCGGCGGCGTTCCGGTCTCCGTCACCGACATGGCCGGGCTGGTGGACGCGATGCGCCGGCGGCTCCGGCGCGGGCCCGGTACGCCCGGTACCTTCGTGGTCTTCCGCGATGCGCACGGGATCGTCCGGGCGCAGGACGATCCCGATGTGATGGCGGCTCATCACGCCGCCCTCTTGGTCTGTGCGGACGGGCGCCCCCTCGCCTGGATCGGGCGCCTGCGCGGACACGCGAAGATCGACCAGGTTCCGGGTATCGAATCGGTGGAGACCGTGTGCCGCGCCGGCCTCGCCGAGGGCTGGAAGCACTTCTTCCTGGGGGGCGGACCGGGTGTCGCCGAGGCGCTGGCCCAGGAGATGGCGCGGCGCGCGCCGGGCCTCGCGATCGCCGGGCACGAGACCCTGCCCTATCGCCCCCTCACGGAGCCCGAATCCGAGGCGCTACACCAGCGCATCCGCGGGGCGGGTACGCAGATCCTGTGGATCGGGCTCAGCACGCCGAAGCAGGAACTGTTCATGCACCGCCACGCGCCGTTCCTGCCGGGCACGATCGCCATGGGCGTGGGCGCGGCCTTCGACGTGAACCTGAACACGATTCCGCGGGCGCCGGCCGCGATGACGCGGCTCGGCCTCGAATGGCTGTATCGGCTGATCCGCGAGCCGCGCCGCCTGGGCCACCGCTACGCCACGGTGGTCCCCCGCTTCCTCGCCATCGTGGCGCGCGATCGCGGCAAGTCCGGCAAGCCGTAGGATCGGGATCGCAAGCACAAACCGGGCGACCGCCCACGCGAGGGCGACCGCTCTCGGTTTGCGGGGTTCGCGTCAGGCCAACGCGGGGCTCGGCCGATCGAGACCCGGCCGCAGCCGCCAGACCTGGAACAGGATGGCGGCCGTCGAAACGCCGTGGCCGAGGATCGCCGTGGCCGCCGCGCCTTCGAGGCCGAAGGTATGGATCAGCGGGTAGATCGCCGCCACGGTGACCACCGCGCTGGTCAGGAAGGCGAAGAAGACGCCCTGCGTGTTGCCGGTGGTGCGCAGGTAGAGAACCCCGATCTCCCGGCACATCGTCACGGGCGGCGCCAGCGCCATGATGGCGGCCACGCGTCCGAAGCTCGCGAAGCCCTGGCCCATGAGCCAGCCGAGGATCGACGCACCGTAAAGGCCGACGATCAGGCAGATAACGAGGATCGGGATTTCGATCAGGACGAGCACGCGCAGGAGATAGCGGGCCAGTGCAGCCCGTCCGCCCACCCGCAACCGGTTGGTTGCCTGGCGCGGCACGATGTTCTCGAGGCTCATCATCAGGACGAGCAGGGGCCCGAACAGCACCTGCACGGCGCGCAGGGCCGCCGAGGCATCCTGATCGATCAGCGATCCCGCAAGGATCGTGACGATCTGCTCATGAGCCGCCGAGACGAAGACGACGAGGACGAGCCAACGCCCGAGCACCCAATGGTGCCGGCCGACGGTGCGCCGGAGGCTGCCTCGCGTACGGGTCCGGAGCGCATCCAGAAAGGCCGGGAGCGAGGCCAGAATCGCGGAGACGCCCCCGCAGGCGAGCAGGATCGGCGTGTCCACCCCGTGGATCAGCCACACCGCGAAGAGCAAGGCGACAAAGACGAGGTGGCGCGCCAATTCGTAGGCGAAGCCCGCCCGGGACCAGCCGCGCGCGAAGGCGAGCCGCTTGGCGTTGTCATGTACGATGTAGCCAGCGGCGTAGACGAGGCTCGCGAGCGGCAGAGCCCAGCCGACGCTCCCCGCCGGCCGCTCGATGAGGACGGCGGCATAGATCGCGATCGCGGCGCCGACCAGAAGTGAGACCACGATCGCCGCCCGGGCGACGGTGCCGAAGTAGTCGGCGGACCGGCTCCGGCGCCCGGCCACGATCATCATAGGTCCGGCAACGAGTTGGTACTGCAGCACGCCGAGGAGCGCGACCCCGGCATGAACCAGGGCGTAGACGCCGAAATCCGCGACGCCGAGCAGACGGGCCGCCACGACGGACACGACGAGGCTCATGCCGCTCGACAGCGCCTGCACGCCCGCCGACCAGATCCAGGGGTCCGACCACAGGCGCAGGGCCATGCTGCGCACGAGCCCCCCAGGAGAGCCGGGCCGGGCCGGTGAGGCCATCGACGGATGGATCATTCCGCCCGTCCGAGACTCGCGCCCAAGGCACCGGACGGCGTCCCGCCCGACCCGGCGGTGACGTAGTCGAAGGACGCCATGAAGCCGTTGGTCATGGCATCGATCGAAAAGGTCCGCGTTGCCGCGACGGCGGCGGCGTGGGCGTCCTGCCATGCCGCACGGTCGTCGAGGTAGCGCTCGGTCGCGGCGGTCCAGTCCG
The DNA here is from genome assembly GCF_022179225.1 of Methylobacterium goesingense. Lineage (GTDB taxonomy): Bacteria > Pseudomonadota > Alphaproteobacteria > Rhizobiales > Beijerinckiaceae > Methylobacterium > Methylobacterium goesingense. Next base: position 11,150 of record NZ_BPQL01000128.1, on the reverse strand, counting down.
CCACCACGAGTGGAAGCACCTGCCCGGTCCCGCTCGGGCCCACCAGTTCCAGGCCGGATTGCGCATGCACCGAGGCGATCACCGGCGTACCGCACTGAATGGCCTCGTTCGCCACGAGCCCCCAGGGATCCCCGCGCGAGGGAAACAGGAAGACCTTCGCGGACGCATAGGCCTCGGCCAGGGTTTCCTGGCTCAGGAACCCATCGAACCGGGCCTCCACGCCGGCCGTCCGCAGGCGTTCGGCCAGGGCCTCGCGCAGGGGACCGTCGCCGGCGACGCGGACCGTGGGGCGGCGTCCCCGTGCCACGAGGCCATCGACCACGTCGGCGAAGAACAGGGCGCCCTTGCGATCGTCGTCGAGGTGGCCGCAAAACAGGAGATCGAACGGCCGCGCGTCGAAGCTCGGGGGCGAACCGACGAAATCCCAGCCGGGCGCGATCGGCGAGAGGAACGACGCCTCGGGCGCGAGCCCGTAGGATTGCAGGAGCGCGAGGCTGCCCCGGCTCGCCCCGACCCCGGCCGCGCAGAGTGGCACGATGGCGCGGCGCGCCAGGCGGTGAATGCGGGAATGCCGCCCCGGATCGGTCTCGGGCTGCCCGTCGGTCGAGATGATCACCGGGATGCGACGCGCGCGGGCGGCCGCGCAGGCCATCATCATCGTCGGCGAGAAGTCGCTGAGGACGACCACGTCGTAGCGCGTCCCCAGCAGGGCCGGCACGATGCCCGGGTTGAGGTAGATGTGGCTGACGTAGGACCGGTGCAGGCGCAGGCCCCCCAGGGCCGCGCGGCGATAGTACCGGGCCGGCGCGACGGTCCAGTGCCGCTCCGGCTCCGTCTCGCTGCAGGCAAACACCGAGAGGTCGCCGCCCAGGCTCTGACCCATCCGCTCGAAGAGCCGGTGGGTATAGGGGGTGACGATGTTGGTGAGGAGAGCGACTTTCATGGAGATCCGTCGCGTGCGAGGAGGTGGCCGGCCCGTCGTTTGAGGGCGGCGATTCGGGAGAGGATCGCGACGCGGTCGAACGCGTCGAAAGCACGCGCGCCGGTGCGATCCGTGGGGAGGATGGATTCGAGGGCGGCGGATGTCGGCGCCCGCGCGGCCTCCGGTACGTCCCCGGTCCGGTTGGCTTCGACTGTCTGCAGGCGCGGATCGGCGCCGGCCTCGATGTGCGGCGCGCCGCTCGACACGAGCAGATTGTCGCGAAAAACATTGCGCTTGGCGGCCAGGGGCTGGTCCGACAGCAGACCGGCCAACTGAGGATAGCGCGTCGACCACGGCGGCCGGGTCGCTGGGACTGCATCGAAGGCCGCCCGCACCGTGTTCTTCGGATCCGTGATGGGCGGACCCGGCCAGACCTCGCCGCGCCCGTCGAGGAAGAAGGCGGGCGGGGATCCCACGAAGGTGTTACCCGTCACGGTGTTGTCCCGGCCGCCGCCGATGAAGACCGGCTGGTCGACGCGGAGAAACAGGTTGTTGGTGATGTTCAAACCGCTCGCCATGTCATCGAGATAGATTCCCTTCACCTCGAACCCAGGTTCGGGGCGGATGTCGTGAAGAAAGTTTCCGGTCAGACGCGTGCCCTGAGCAGCGATGTCGCGTCCCGTATAGATCGCTGATGCATCCGACGATTCTCTAACGACATCGTAAATCTCATTGCGCGCGATTTCATGGTCGTTGCCCTGGAACAGGATGGCGAGGTGCGGCGCGTGCGCGATGAGATTGCCCGTGACCCGCGCGCCGACGCCGTCCACCGAGACCGCCGCCTTGTATGTCCGTCCGAGGCGGCTGAACCGGACGAGGACGCTGTCCTCGACGAAGTTTCCGCCCGGGACGAGGGTCGCCCGGTCGCCGCCTGTGAGCGTGACCCCGCCCTCGCCGGTCTCGGTCACGACGGAACGCCGAAGGCCCGAGCGGACGGCGTCCGTGATGACGAGGCCGCGTCCGCCGGTCCAGCGCAGGGTGCAATCCTCGAGGACGACGTCCTCGCCCCCGGTCACCACGACGGCATCGCCGCGCGTGCGCTCCAGGGTGAGCCCTTCGAGGCGGACGTGGCTGGCCCCGTCGATCGCGATCAGCCCCGAAGCGAGCGAGACCTCGATCGGTCCCGACGCCTCCGTCCGCGGGATCAGGAGAACGAGGCCGCGCTTCGTGTCGCGCCACCATTCGCCCGGTGCGTCGAGTTCCGCCAGGGCGTTCTCGACGTAGAAGCGGTCCTTCGGCCGGAGGGGGTAGTGCGGCGAGCCAAGCAGGGCGAGCCGGTTCGCGGCGGGGGGCAGGGCCAGCGCCGGCAGCGTCTCGAAGGACCAGTCCTGGCCGAGATACCCGGCGATCCAGAGGTCGCCCTCTTCGCGCCAACGGGCCGCGCGCGGCTCCGGAAGCAGGATCGTGGGGTCCGTGGCCTCGGCGCCTTTCGGCGGCTCGGGCGAGAGGGCGAGCCGAGCCCACCCGGCATTCGGCCAGCGGGCCGGCGTCAGCGCCCCCTCCGCGTCGAAGATCTCCAGGCCGAGGGGCGGTGCCGGCACCGGGTGAATGCGGTGAACGTTGATGCTGGGTTCTTCGGCGGCGGCGCGCGGCAGGCGATAGCTGCGCACGCGGCTGCGCTGTCCCGGATCGACACCGCCCGGCACGGGTTCGTCGACGCGTGCCAGCGGAACGCTGCCGACGATCCGGGTGCTTCCGTCCGCAGCCCCGCGCAGAATCAGGGGTTGACCCGGTCGCCCGCCCAAACCCTTCTCGATCCGGACCGGCTCCGCGAGACGATGGACGCCGCCGGCGAACGCGATCAGGGCGGCCCCCTCTCCGTCACGCCCCGTCCGTCGCCATTGCCGAAGCCGTGCGACGGCCTCCTCCAGCGTCGCGACCACGATTTCCCGCCCCGCCGTCGCGGCGGAGGGGTTCGCGCCGGGATCGACCCGGATCTGCAATCCGGCCGCGCGCGAGGCTGTCGCGCCCTCCGCATCCCCGGCGAACGGAAGCGCCGCGCCTACGAGCAGGCTGATCGCGGCCAGACAGGCCGGCCGAACCCGATGCCCGCGAGGGGCATCGCGGCCAGGAGTCGAAGCGCGGGACTGGGGCAGCGTCATGGGCTTTATTCTCGAAGACGCGCGAGCGGTCCGAATGGATCGACGAACCGCTTAACCGCCGGCCGCAATGCAGGCGGGATGCCGCCCCCTGTCGCCAGAAGATGGCACGGTCATGTTCAGGACTGAACCAAGCATGGATCACGCGAACGTCAATATAACGGATTTCGAGACAGATAAGTTTATGTGGGTGAACAAGAATATATTGGTAACCATACGGCGTTTTTCGAAGGGCGCGCGAGCGTTCCTTTACCCTCTCGGTCTAATGTCGCCCTTGTTCCGGTCCGTCGCCCAGGGTGGCATCGGCCGTGGACGATGTCGGACCGGTCCGAGGCGCATCGTGGCCCGTCCCGTTCCGGGTTCCTGGCGGCTTATCGACGGAGCGCTCGATCGCGATGCAGACCCTCCACGGCACGGTGTGGACAGAGGCAGAGGCCCAGCGCGACCGGCCTCCCGCGATGGATGCGCATTCTTCCATGCCTGACTTGTCCCCGGCTTATGCGACGTCGGCCTCGGAGATGACGCCGCCGGCCGGCCTATCCGACCGGGTCAAGCGCCTGATCCTGCGGGGGATCATGGATCGTGTCCGCCCCCTGGCCTACGAGCGGACCACCGACACGGTTCGCTGCCTGACCTTCCACTACCTGTTCCCGCAGGAGCGCGAGCACGCGACCCGCCTCTTCGCGGCCCTGAAGCGCGAGGGCGACTTCATCACGACGGCCGAGCTGGTCTCGCTTCTCGACGGATCGTCGCGCCGACGAGGACGCCTGTTCCATCTATCCGTCGACGACGGCTTCGAGAACATCGCGAGCGAGGCGCATCCCATCCTGCACGAAGCGGGTATCCCCTATGCCCTGATGGTCTGCCCCGCCTTCATCGAGAAGCCGGCCGATGCCTGCGAGGCGTTCCGGCGCAACGCCCGCTACGCCAAGCCGCTGCTGCTCGCCGACTGGGCGACCCTGGCGGCTCTCGCTCGCGAAAACGTCGAGATCGGCGCGCATACACTGACGCACCGCGAGGTCTCGAAGCTCTCCGAGGACGAACTCGATGCCGAGATCGCGGGTTGCCGTGCTGCGGTCGAGGCACGGCTGCCGGGCGATTGCACCAGCTTCGCCTGGCCGTTCGGACGCACAACCGCGATGAGCGAGCGGGCGCTCGCACGGGCCAGAGCCAGCGGATACCGCGCCATCTTCTCGAGCGTGCGCGGGTCGCTCCAGGCCGGCGAGGGCATGCCCCGCTACCTGCCGCGCCACCATTTCGAGCCGGGTTGGCCGATCAGCACGGTCGTCTACTACGCCACCCGCGCCGAGCGGCGGTTCGTGCCGCCGCCCCTCGCCGCCTGATGCCGACACGATGACCGGACATGTCCAGAACCGCGTGCGCGACCGGGCCGACGGGCGCAACGGTAAGATCGCAAAGGCCGGAAAGATCGAGATGAGTGGGTCCCTCGCCATGGCACGATCCGCCCCGGACGCGACGCCCTCGCCGGCCGAGCGCCCGCGCGGTCCGTCGGGCCGTCGGGTCCTCACTGCGGCGGACTATCTCGGCGCCGATGGCGGCCTGCGCCTCGCGACCGCCGAGGCGTCGCACTACGCCGATGCGGCGCCCTCGACCCTCTTCACCGAGCCGACTTATCTGCGCGCCTACGAGGCCGGCGTGCTCCTCCTCGTCGAGGCCCAGCCCGGGCGCGACGCGCCACGCCTCGTCTTCACCCGTGCGAAGGGTGGCCTGATCCATCAGGGACGCCTCGCGAGGGTCGATGAGACGCTGGTCTCAGGCCTCGCGGACCGGCTCATGGCGAAGGCCGGCGCGGGTTTCGTGGTGTTCGAGGATGTCGAGTGCGCTGCCCCCCTCCCCCGGGGGCCGAGACGCTTCGTGTTCCACTACCAGAACAACTGGCGTCTGCCCCTGTCGGAGCGCGAGGCACAGGTCCCGCCCAAGGTCGTCGCCAACACCAAGCGCTGTCTGCGCAACCTCGCGCGCGACAACCCGGGCGTGGCGATCCGCTTCGAGGCCGCCCCGCGCCGGAGCGTTCTCGACGCGATCACCGCATTCGGCCGCATCCGGATCGAGGGCCAGGGCCGGCGCTACGGCATCGACGACAGCGAGACCGTGCGCCTCGCGACGGTGGCGTCCGAGGTCGGACATTCCTCCATCCTGACGATGGGCGAGACGATCCTGGCCGCGGACCTCATCTGCCATTCGGGAGATCAGGCCTATTTTCTGACGCACGGGTATGACCCGGGCTATCCGACGAGCAGCCTGGGCAAGATCACGCTCATCAATTCGATCGAGGCCTGCCGGACGGCGGGCATCTTGGATTTCAACCTGATGTGGGGCGATCTGCCCTACAAGGCTCAGGTCGGCGCCACCTGCATCCCGCTCCAGACGGTGGTGACGCGCCGATCTCGGCTCGGTCTGATCGGGCCGGGCCACCTTGCGACCGTGCTGCACTTCGCCCGACTCGACATCAAGCGGCGCCTTCGGCCCGCGATCTATCGGCTCCGGGCCAGGATCGCCGAGGGCCGGGCCTCGATGAGCCGGGGCAGCGGACGATGAGATACCCCATCCCCGGGAATCTCTTCGCCGCGCGAGGCCGGAACGCGGCCGAGCCCCTGGCTCACGCCATGCAGACCGGATCGAACGGCGCGGATCCCGCCGGGCTACCGCCCAGATTTCGGAACAGATGCGTTCCAAAGCGGGACACGACCTCGGCGCAGATGCCGGGATACGGGACTACGCGTTCGGGGAGGCCAGGCCGGTGCAGCTGATGAAGAGCGTTGAAATCGCCGACCTCTCTCGCGTCCTGATGGCACGACCGGAGCCGTCGCACATCGTCGAGCCCGTGCCGGTCGCGGGTTCCGCCGAGACCATCAGCCTCCGGCATCTCGGCGCCATCCTGCGCCGGCGGATCGGCTGGCTGATCCTGATCGTCCTGCTCGCCCTCGGCATCGGCCTTGCCGTTGTTGCCACGAGCACGCCACGCTTCGTCGCGACGGCGCAGATCATCATCGATCCGCGCGGCCTGAAGGTTCTCGACACCGAGGTGCAGCCGTCGGCGCAGTCCGCCGACGCGGTGACGAACCTCGTCGAGAGCGAGATGCGGGTGCTGAAGGCGACAGACCTGCTGGAGCGGGTGGTGGACAAGCTCCGCCTCACCGAGGACCCGGAATTCAACGGCACCAAATCCTCGCTCGTCGGCGATGCCATCGGCGCCATCAAGGGCGTCTTCACAGCGTTCCTGGGCACCCGCGAGAAGCCGGCACCGGACCTCAAGGCCCGCGCCGTCGCGGTCCTGAGCGATCGCCTCGCCATCCGCCGCATCGAGCGCAGCTTCGTCGTCGACATCACGATGACGAGTGCGGATGCCCGCAAGAGCGCCCTCGTGGCGAACACGGTGGTCGACAGCTACATCACGGAGAGCGCCGAGGCGCAGGCCGATCTGGCGCGCAGTTCCAGCGCGTCGATCGACGGAAACATCAAGCAGATGCAGGCCCGCGTCCGCGCGGCGGAGGACGCGGTCGAGGAGTTCAAGGTTTCGAACAAGCTCGTCAACGCGGGCGGGCGGCTTCTCAGCGATCAGCAGCTGGCCGAACTCAACTCCCAGCTCGGCCGCGCCCGCACGCAGGTGGCCGAGGCTCAGGCACGCGTCGACGGCCTCACGAAGATCAATCGCGGCCAAGGCAGCCTGGAAAGCCTGGATTCCGCGACGATCACGGCGCTTCGGGTGCAGATGGCCGAGGTCAAGCGGCGCTATGCCAGCCTCGAGAATAAGCTCGGACCCCGGCACCCCGACCTCGTCGATTTGCGCCGCGAGGTGCAGGAGGCACAGACCAGCATCAACCAGGAGATCGATCGCCTCGCCCAGGCGGCCCGCAGCGACCTCGCCCGCGCCCGGGAGACGGAGCGGCTCTACACCCGCGAGATCGAGGCCCAGAGCCGGACCGCGACCTCGGCGAGCAACGCCTTCGTGCAATTGCGGGAATTGGAGCGCAAGGCCGAGGCCAGCCGGTCCGTCTACAATTCCGCCCTGGTCCGGAGCCGGCAGCTTCAGGAGCAGGCCCTCCTCAACTCCACCAACATCCGGAAGGTCGCTCCCGCCGTCGCGCCCGAGCGGTCCTCGAACGCTCCGGCTTCGCTGATCCTGGCCCTGGCCGGTATCGGTGGTCTGATCGTCGGCGCGGGCGGCCTCATGGCCCTCGACCTGATGGCGGGCAAGGTCGGCTCCCGGAACGACCTCGAGCAGACCTCGCGGCTGCGCATCCTCGGCTCCGTTCCGGTGGCGACCCGGGCCGTCCATCCGGGAAGCGCCAATCTCTACCGCACGGACGCGCGGCCCTGGCTCGAGCTGATCGACCGGCTCGGCGTCGGACGCCCCGGCGGACCACGCTCGATCGGTGTGTCGTCCACGGAAGCCGACGCCATGTCGGGCCTCGTGGCGCTGGACCTGGCGCGGGCCGCGGCCAGCATCGGCGCGAAGGTACTCCTCATCGATGCCGCCGTCGGCGCCCGTGGCCTCACCGCTTTCCTGGGACTGGACGCGGCGGTCGGGCTCGGAGCCTGCAGCGCCGGGCGGATCAGCCTCGAGGAGGCCGTCTGGCCGATCCGCGAGGACGGTATCGGGTTCCTGCCCGCCGACGCGATCGCCGCCAACGACCTGCGACGCATGGGCGGCCCGGGCCTTTCCGGCCTCGTGCGACAGGCGCTGGTCGACTACGCCCTCGTGATTCTGGATTTCGGGTCGGCGCCCACCGAATCCCTGGCCCTCGTCGCCGCGGCGGCCGATGCAGGCCTGCTCGTCGTCGAGAACGAGCGGGGCCGCAAGGCCACCGTCCAGGAAGCGATCGGCCTCTGCGAAGCGGCCCGGCTCTCCCTTGCCGGCATGGTCCTGGCCCGGACGGTGAGTCCGACGGGAACGCCCGAGTGAACACCGCGACCGCCTCGCTGCACGGCGCAAGCCTGCCCGTGCCGGGGCGCGCGGCGGATCGCTGGCGCGTCGCCCGCATGGCCTTCGCGATTCTGGCGATGCTCCTCGCCTCGACCGCGTTCTACAACTTCTCGTTCCAGCCCCGTGCCCTCAAGGAAGCCGGCCTCGTGGGCAACGACGAATCCCGCGCGGACATCGTCAGCATGCTCGGCTGGATCCTGCTCTACGCGATCGCGGGGGTCGTGGTTCTGCGCGGCCTCTGGCGGGATGGCCTGGAACCGCGCTTCGCGCTCCTCATCCCGTTCGCCCTCTACGTCCTTGCCTCGGCGACTTGGGCCTACCAGCCGGCCCAAGCCTTCGTGTTCTGCGTGATGCTGGTCGCCAACATCGTCGTCGCGGACGCTCTCGCGACGCAGGTGCATCCGGACGTCCTGCTCGGTGCCCTGGCAAGGGTCGTGGTTCCGTCCATCGCCTTCTCGCTCATCCTCCTCGCCATCATACCCGAACTGGTGACGACCGATCCGGAGCGGCCCGGCCTGCTCACGGCGGGCGAGTTCAGCGGCGTCTTCAGCCACAAGATCCACATGGGCATCAATGCCGCCTCGGCGTTCCTGGTGTTGCTCTTCCAGCCGCGCTCGTTCGCGAAATCCCCGGTCTGGCGCTGGATCGGCCTTGCCCTCTGCGCGATCGCCCTCGTGCTGGCCAACTCGGCCTCCGCCATTCTCGCGCTGGCGGTCTCGGTGATGATGATCGCGACGGCGCGCGCCGCCCCGCGTCTGCGCGGCGTGGTGTTCTCCGTCGTCGGGATGGCGACGCTGCTGATCTCCGTCCTGCTGCCGCACATCGATGTGGGTGGGATCACCGAACTCTTCGGGCGCTCCTCGAACCTGACGGGGCGCGGCGACTTCTGGGCCCTGGCTCCGGGCTACATCGCCAAGCATCCCTGGGTCGGCTACGGCTACGGCGGCTTCTTTCAGCGCGATCCCTACTCGCAGGTCTGGGACCTGTGGTCCTACTTCGAGTTTTTCTTCACGCCGAACTTCCACAACAGTGCCCTCGATGTGCTCATCGTGCTCGGCTATCTCGGACTCGCGGCCTACATCGTCATCCTGGTCGTTGGCCTTCGCGTCAGCGCCAACCGCTCGCTCGGATCGTCGGCGGACATCCTCGGCTGCATCCTGATCCTGTTCACGGCCTCGTCCGCGACCGACTTTCAGTTCATGCGGCACAACTGCCTCGCCACGATTCTGCTGTTCTACGCCTTCCTGGTCGGCGGCCGGGTCTACGGGCCGCGTCGGGCGGCGGATGGTGCACGCGTCGGAGCCTGACGGGCCGAGCCGCTACGGGCTCGACGGGCCACACGACCGCCGGGCCGCCACGAGCGGTGGGGGCAACCTCGCGCGACTGGCCAAGCGAAGCTGCAATCCGGACATCCTATGACCGAGCGGGATGACGTGCGGCGGAACGATCAGCCGTGATCGGTCTCGGTCAGGAAGCGCTCGAAATACGCGATGGTCTTTCCCAGGCCCTCGTCGAGGGGAACGGTCGGTTCCCACGCGAGGAGCGCCCTGGCCTTGGTGATGTCGGGCCGGCGCTGGCGCGGGTCGTCGGGGGGAAGCGGCCGGTGAACGATGCGAGAGCGCGATCCGGTCAGTTCGATCACACATTCGGCGAGTTGCCGGATCGAGAACTCACCCGGATTGCCGAGATTGAGCGGCCCCGTGACCTCCGGGCCGGTCGCCATCAGGCGCAAAAAACCTTCGATGAGATCGTCGACGTAGCAGAAGGCGCGCGTCTGCGATCCGTCACCGTAGAGGGTGATGTCCGCGTTGCGCAGGGCCTGCAGCACGATGTTCGAGACCACGCGCCCGTCGTTGGGATGCATGCGCGGCCCGTAGGTGTTGAAGATCCGCGCCACTTTGATCGGGATGTGGTGCTGGCGATGATAGTCGAAGAACAGCGTTTCGGCGCAACGCTTGCCCTCGTCGTAGCAGGAGCGGTAGCCGATCGGGTTCACCCGGCCCCAGTACTCCTCCGGCTGGGGGTGGATTTCGGGGTCGCCGTAGACCTCGCTGGTGGACGCCTGAAAGATCTTCACCTTGAGACGCTTGGCCAGCCCCAGCATGTTGATCGCGCCGATGACGCTGGTCTTGGCCGTCTGCACGGGGTCGAACTGGTAATGCACCGGCGAGGCCGGACAGGCGAGATTGTAGATCTCGTCCACCTCGACATAGAGCGGGAAGGTCACGTCGTGGCGCATGAACTCGAAGCGCGCGTCGCCCAGCAGCCGGGCTATGTTCCGACGGCTTCCGGTGAAGAGGTTGTCGACGCATAGGACCTCGTGCCCCTGCTCCAGCAGGCGCTCGCAAAGGTGGGACCCGAGGAAGCCGGCCCCGCCCGTGACGAGGATCTTCTTCGTGTTGCCGTAACGCATGTCGGATGTCGGCCTAATCGCGTCGCATGACCGGAAGGCCGGGATCGGGATCGGCGTCCACCGCCGCGGCGCGGGACTGGCCGATGCCCGTGTAGCGGAAGCCCCGGCGGCGCACGTCCTCGGCGGTGTAGACGTTGCGCAGGTCGACCATGACGGGTGCGGCCATGAGGGTAGCGAGGCGGGCGAAGTCGAGGGCGCGGAAGGCGTTCCACTCGGTGACGATGACGACGGCGTCGGCGCCCTGTGCGCAGTCGTAGGCGTCGCTGGCGTAGGTCACGTCGGACAGGAGCGGGCGGGCGGCCTCCATGCCCTCCGGGTCGTAGGCCCGGATCCGCGCGCCCCCGTCCTGCAGGCCGGTGATGATCGAGAGGGCGGGCGCGTCGCGCATGTCGTCGGTGTTGGGCTTGAATGTCAGGCCCAGGATGGCGATCGTCTTGCCGCGCACCGAGCCCCCGCAGGCCAGGATCACCTTGCGGGCCATGGCGCGCTTCCTCTGGTCGTTGACCGAGACCACCGTCTCCACGAGCCGCACCGGGGTGCCCGCGTCCTGGGCCGTCTTGACCAGCGCCAGGGTGTCTTTGGGAAAGCACGAGCCGCCGTAGCCCGGGCCCGCGTGCAGGAACTTCGACCCGATGCGGTTGTCGAGGCCGATGCCGCGGGCGACCTGCTGGACGTTGGCGCCCACCTGTTCGCACAGGTCCGCCATCT
>NZ_BPQL01000127.1 GCF_022179225.1 Methylobacterium goesingense | reverse complement strand
TAGAGCCGGTCGTCGCGGGCCGAGCGGCGCCAGTCGATCCGCGCGGCGGCCTCGCCCGCGACGAAGGGCCGGAACTGCCAGAAGCTCTCGCCCGGCCCGGCCCGGCGGCGGCCGTGAATGCCGTGGGCCAGCGTCGAGGACACCCGGCGGGATTCGAGGATCAGACGCGGCATCCGCTCGGCCAATGCGAGCGCGCTCTCGGTCTCGCGGCGCCCCGGAGTGCGGGCGCTCCGGTCGAGGACCTGGGTGGCGCCGCCGCCGGGCCGGGGAATCGCCATGCCCTAGAGCTTGCCGGCGAGCTGGGCGATGAGGCCCGGGATGGTCTCGCCGTCGGCGCGTGCCGCAAAGCTCAGCGCCATGCGGTGCTTCAGCACCGGTTCGGCCAGCGCCTTCACGTCGTCGATGGAGGGGGCGACGCGGCCCTCGATCAGGGCGCGGGCACGCACCGCCAGGGTGAGCGCCTGACTGGCACGGGGACCCGGTCCCCAGAGCAGCTTGCCCTTGAGCGCGGGATCGCCGCCCTCGGGGCGCGCGGCGCGCACGAGGTCGAGGATGGCATCGACCACCGCGTCGCCGACGGGCAAGCGGCGCACGAGGCGCTGAGCCGTAAGCAGCGCCTCGGTGGACATCACCGCCTGCGGCTTGTGCTCGTCGATTCCGGTGGTCTCGATCAGGATGCGGCGCTCGGCGGCCCGGTCGGGATAGCCGACATCGATTTCCAGGAGGAAGCGGTCGAGCTGCGCCTCGGGCAGCGGATAGGTTCCCTCCTGCTCGATCGGGTTCTGGGTGGCCAGCACGTGGAAGGGACGCGGCAGGTCGTGGCGCTCACCCGCTACCGAGACGAAATGCTCCTGCATCGCCTGGAGCAGGGCCGACTGCGTGCGGGGGCTGGCGCGGTTGATCTCGTCCGCCATGAGGAGCTGGGTGAAGACCGGGCCCTTGACGAAGCGGAACGAGCGGTGGCGATCCGCATCCTCGTCGAGGATCTCGGTGCCGAGGATGTCGGACGGCATCAGGTCCGGGGTGAACTGCACCCGGCGGGCATCGAGGCCGAGGACGGTGCCCAGCGTCTCCACGAGCTTGGTCTTGGCGAGGCCCGGCAGGCCGACAAGCAGGCCGTGGCCGCCGGCCAGGATCGTCACCAGCGCGAGATCGACCACCTGCTCCTGGCCGAAGATGACCTTATGGATCGCCTCGCGGGCCTGCCCCACCGAGCCGAGACAGGCTTCCGCCGTGGCGACGATGCCGTCATCGAGGGTGGTGGCCGGCTGGGAGCCCTGAATCATGCGTGTCGGTCCTGGCTTCTCCGCGCCGGCCGTGGAGGGCCGTGCGCAGCGGGAATGCGCCATCGAGGGGCGGGCCTTGCGTCGGCCATCTGACCGGGAGTGTGGCGCCCTTTCCGGCACGCTGGCAAGGTCGGCGCGACGACGCAGGGTTCAGGCCTGCGCGAGCGGGCCGCGCCGAACAGCGGGGAGAGGCCATCGCCCGCCGTTCCCCCGTCGTCCGGATGCGCTATCTTGTACCTCATGACCGATCCAGCGCCTGCCGATCCAGCGCCTCCCGTCGCCGATCCGACGATCGACCGTCTCAGCGCCGCCCTCGGCGATGCGGCGCGCCGCGGCACGCCGCCCGTGGAGCGATGGAACCCGCCCTTCTGCGGGGCGATCGACATGCGGATCGCCGCCGACGGGACCTGGCATCACGAGGGCGCGCCGATCCGTCGCCCGGCGCTGGTCAAGCTGTTCGCCTCGATCCTTCGGCGCGAACCAGACGGCGGCTACGTCCTGGTCACCCCCGTGGAGAGCGTCGGCATCGCGGTGGAAGATGCCCCGTTCGTCGCCGTGGAGATGGCGGTCGAGGGCGACGGTCCGGAGCGCCGCATCGCCTTTCGCACCAATGTCGACGACCTCGTCCCGGTCGATGCGGACCACGCCCTGCGCTTCGAGCAGGATGCGGGCGGCGGTCTGCGACCCTACGTCCATGTCCGCCGCGACCTCTGGGCGCTTCTGACCCGGGCGCTGACCTACGATCTCCTCGCGATGGCCGAGGAGCGGGACGGCTGGCTCGGCGTCGCGGCCGGGAGCGCCTTCCATCGCATCGCGCCAGCCGAGAGCGCATGACGCACGACGACCCGCTGGCGGACCTCCTCGCCCGGGCCGCCGCGCACCTGTGCGCAGAGCCGCCGGGCGACGGCGCTCCGACCGCGAATCCCCGCGGCGATCACGACCTCGACGGACCCGAGGCGGCGGTGGTGCCGAAAACCCCGCACCGGCGCGCCGCGGTACTCGTGCCGGTGCTGCCTCGGGCGGACGGCCTCCACGTCCTGTTCACCGTGCGGGCGGCGCATCTGCGCGACCATTCGGGGCAGATCGCGTTCCCGGGCGGGAAGATCGACGCCGACGATGCGAGCCCGGCCCATGCCGCTCTGCGCGAGGCCCGGGAGGAGGTCGGACTTGTCGCAGAGGCGATCCGTGTGCTCGGCTACCTCGATCCCTATCTCTCGGCCACGGGGTTCCTCGTTCTGCCCGTCCTCGGCCTCGTCGACCCGAGGGCGGACCTCTGCCTGAACCCGGACGAGGTCGCCGCCACGTTCGAGGTGCCCTTGCGCCATCTTCTCGATCCGACCCAGCGCCGCATCGAGAGCGCGGTCTGGCGTGGGCGGCAGCGGCGCTACTACGCCATCACCTACGGCGAGTTCCGGATCTGGGGCGTCACCGCAGGAATCGTGAACAATTTGCGGGAGCGCCTCTTCCCCTGACGCCGCCCCGTCCCCTCGCCGTTCGAGACATTCATGATCCGCCGCGTCCTCGAAGAACTCCTGATCTTCCTCTCGCCGTTCCTGCTCTTCGCGTTCTACCTGGCAATCCGCGGGCGGCGGCCGGATCAGCCCGCGCACTGGGAAGGTCAGGGTTTCCGGCTGACCCTGGCAGGCCTAGCCCTGGTCATTCTCTCGCTGGTGGCGACGGGACTCTTCAGCGAGCGTCATCGCGGTGGCTACGTGCCGCCGCACCTGGAGAACGGACAGGTCGTGCCCGGACGCTTCCTGTGAGCGGACACGTCCTCGCGGTATCGGGTCTGGCCCGCCTCCTCGACAGGCCAGGCCTGCGACGGGTCCTCGCGGCCCTGGACGCGGAGGGTGAGACGACCCGGCTCGTCGGCGTCGCGTACGCAGCCGCCGACGAGCCGGGTCGT
>NZ_BPQL01000126.1 GCF_022179225.1 Methylobacterium goesingense | reverse complement strand
CGAACTCCTCGGTACCCTGGCGTCACGCTGATCGCCGGACGTCCGGCCCGGATTAGCCGGCCGGATAAGCGCCCAGGTCGGGCATTCCCGACGGCAGCAGTTCCGCCGGCAGACCGAGCCGCGTTCCGCGCCCGATCAGGCAGCTGGCTCGGGTCGGGCGCAGGAACCCCGAAACGGGCAGCGCTCCACCGGGCTCGCGCGGGCCCCGCGCCACCGCGTCATCCAGCGATGCGAAGTCGGCGGCGGTCAGCACGAGCCGGGGCTCGAACAGGTTCCAGGGCCGGCCGTTGCGCAGGTTGCAGCGCTCGACCGCCCGGCGAACCAGAACTTCGTTGCGGCCCTCGGTGGCGAAGGCGATGTTGTTGCCCAGCACCGTGTCGGGGTGGCTCACGAAGACGAACGCGTAGCCCGGATCGCCCATCGACGGATCGACGTTGCGTGCGTCGTTCAGGGAAACGTTGTTCCAGACTTGCAGCGGTTCGATGCCGCCCGCCGAGCCGTTGTCGTCGAAGCCGTTAGACTTGTTGGCCCAGGACAGGTTCCGGATGATCGTGTGTCCGCCGTGGCGGGACCGCGCGCCGCGCCGGCGGCCCCCGAGTTTGAACCCGTTGCCGTCGCCCTTCGGGGCCATCGTCCCATCGACGCGATGCCCGTTCTCGAAGGACCAATTCCCATCCACGAAGTAGCCCGTCACCCCGCGGGTATCCTCGTCCCGCAGCGTACTGAAGAAGTCGAACCCGTCGTCGGTGTTGCGCCAGGCCCGGTTGCCCGCGACGACCGTCCCGGTGCTGTCGGCGAGCGAGATCTGAAAACCGTCGGCGTTGCTGCCGGTGGCGTCCGCGCCGCCGCCGTGGTTGCCGAACGCATCACAATTCCGCACCACATTGCCGTCGCCCGTGCCGTAGAGGCCCAGCCCGACGCCGTGCTCGTCGTTGAGCCAGCCGTTGTCGTGGAAGCGGCATCGCTCGACCTTGAAACCCGGATGGGAACCGTTGACGTGGCAGCCGCCCAACGGACCGTTGCGCACCGTGAGGCCCGCCACCTCCACGTAGGGGGTGTCCCAGAAGACGAGCGGGAATCCGCCGGCCGTGCCGCGCGAGGGCCAAGCCGCGTAGGGCCCATCGGGCGGGCGTAGGTCGCTTCCATCGAGGACGGGCGTCTCGCCCGGATATGCCTCGATGCGCAGCGGCCGGCCGGGTACACCCCCGCCTCCGGCCAGCACCCAGCCGGACGACCGTCCGCCAAAGCCGTACACGCCGCCCCGGAGCAGGATCGTATCGCCCGCACCCGCCCTGGCATAGGCGTGGTGCAGCGTGGCGTACGGGCGCTTCAGCGTGCCGTGGCCGGGCTCGTCCTCGTCCTTACCGTACGGAGCGACATGGAGCGCCTTCGCGTTGGCGACCGGGCGATGGCGGGCGGCGACCGCCCCTGCGAGCAGGAGCCCGCCCGTGCCGAGGAGAAAGCTGCGGCGGGTGATCATCGGCTCTCCTCCACGCGGGCGGGCGCGGCGCTTCCCCGTGGCAGGAGCCGCCGCGCCCGGGCGAGGCGCCGACCCAGCAGCCCCTCCAGGGTGCCGAAGCCATAGGCGAGGTGCAGGGTGGCGAGCGCTGCCGGCAGCGCCAGGAGGGGGAGCCGCGATGCGTGCTCGCCCGCCTCGACCGCGTCCCGACGCCAGGCGGCAAGCGCCGTCGCCATGAGGAGCAGGGCGCCGTAGGCGGCCAGGAGTGCCGCGAGTGCCCAAGCCGCCGGCGACCAGACAGGCGCGAGGGCGGCGAGCGTCGCGAGGTTGCTCACCAGGATCAGCGGCACGAGGTGGTGCGGACCCACAGCCGCCGGGTTCTCGAACAAAGTCATGGCGACGCCCTGCCCGTTGCCCCGATACTGGCGCCACAGGCCGCCGAGTGTCTCGCGGGGGCGGTAATACGCGTGCGCCGCCGAGGTCACCCAGACGCCGTATCCCAGGGCGCGAACCCGCGCGTTGAAGTCGTTGTCCTCGTTGCGCGGCAGATCCTCGCGCATGGGCCCGACCTGGTCGACGACGTGGCGCCAGTAGCAGCCGTTCCAGGCGGTTGCGGCCCAGCCCTCCGCGCCCGCGCGGCGAAACTTGGCGACCCCGACGCCGAACGGGCTGAGATGCGCCGCCACGATGGCCCTCGCGACCGACGTCCGCGCGGCGGCGCGCGGGCGGGCAATGGAGCCGACGCACCCTGCGCCGGTGCGCAGGAGCGCCTCGACGCAGACCCGAACGACGTCTGCGCGGTAGCGCGCATGCGCGTCGAGGCGCATCACCACCTCACCCGTGGCCAGGCCCATGGCGAGATTGATGCCGGCCGCCGTACCGCGCCGCTCGTTGTGGACGACCCGGACCCGGGCGTCGCGGGCGACCAGCGCGTCGAGCCTCTCGCGCGTGCCGTCGTGGGAGCCACCGTCGACGAACAGGATCTCGGCGAGACCGGGATAATCCTGGGACAACAGGTCCGCGACCAGAGCGTCCAGCCCGGACGCCTCGTCGCGGAGGGGCACGATAACGCTCACGGGCGGCTGTGCCGGCGGAGATGGCGACGGACGATCGATGAGCGCCGAGCGTGGTCCCGAGACGGAGGGTCCCGGACCGGACGTCGGCTCAGGGGCGCGGACGGATCTCATCGTGGAGGGCCTCCAGGACGCGGGCGCGGTTGGCCTCGAGGGTGTTGTCGCCCATCAGCGCGCGCCCGTTCCGGCTGAGCCGGTGGCGCAGCGCTTCGTCGGTGACGATGCTCTGGACCGCGTCGGCCAGCGCGGGAATGTCGCGCGGCGGTATCAACAGGGCCGTGACCTCGTGGCTTAAGAAGGACGGGATGCCACCGACCCGTGTTGCGACGACGGGCAGGCCGAGCGAGAGGGCTTCGTTGATCACCTGGGGGAAGCCCTCGGTGATGGACGGCAGCACCAGGGCACCGGCCCGGCGGTAGAGGTCGAACAGCGCGGGCCCGTAGGGAACATAGCCGTGGAACGTGACCCGGGATCCGAGGCCGAGCCGCTCGGCCTGTGCCCGTAGGATCGGTTCCGTCTGCTGCCCGGTCCCGACGATATCGAGGTGGTACTCGACGCCGCGAGCCGTCAGCCGCGCCAGTGCCGAGAGCAGATGGGCGTGCCCCTTCTCCGGCGAGAGGCGGCTGACGCAGATGAGCCGGGTCGGGTCACCGCCCGTAGCCATCTTGGAGAACATCTCGAACCGGGATTTATCGACCAGGCAGGCGAAGTGGTTGGTGACCTGCCGGGCGTCGCGTCTGTACGCGTCCGCCATCTCCGTGCCGACCGCGAGCACGGTGCGCCCGCGCGCCAACCGCCGGAAGTCCCATTCCAGCAACGCGGCGGCGGCAAGGGCGGCCCAGCGCTTCAAACCCCGATGCGCCGCCATCTGCTGGACGAGGTTCTGGCGCACCACCAGGACGACGGGCACGCCCAGCGCGATGCACTCGCGGGCAATCATCTGCCCGAGCGGATGCGGGCCGCTCACCAGGAGCGCATCCCAGTTGCGAGCCTGCGCCCGGACCTCGCGCCTCACACGCCCGTAGATGCGCGGGTCCGCGCGCCACAGTCGGTGAAGGTCCGGATAGTAGGGCAGGGGCAGGAGCGAGAACGTGTCCGAATCGACCGGGTAGGGAGCCCGTCGGGGCTCGGGCGCGAGGCGCCCGATGAGGGTCATCCCGTTCACCTCGCCCGCGAGGCTCTGGAGGAACAGAACGTAGGATTCGTCCGTGGAGAGGTCCTGTCCGTCCCGCCAGAACACCTGGTCCACGAAGACCGCCAGCCGCATGGTCGCCCCTCCTCAGGCCTGCCCGGACGGGGGCGGCTCGCACAAGTTCCAGAGCCGAACGGCGACCCCGGCCGGATCGTGTCCGCGCAGAACCGCCACGCGCGCGCTCGCCCCGATGCGCCGCCGCAATGCCCCATCGCCGACGAGGCGGGCGACGTGATCCGCCAGCGCGCCGGTATCGTGGCCAGCGACGAGGCCTGTCTCGCCGTGGCGCACCATGTCGCCGACGGCGTTGACGCGGGTGGTGACGCAAGGCACCCCGGCGGACATGGCCTCCAGCAACACGTTCGGCATACCCTCATGGTCCGAGGTGAGCAGGAACACGTCGGCGGCACAGATCAGTTCTCGGGCGTCGGGCACGCGCCCCACGAACGTCACCGTGTCCCCGAGCCGGGCGGCCCGGGCCTCCAGGGCCGGGCGGCAGCCCATGTCCTCGCCGGCAATGACCGCCCGGACAGGCGCGCGTGCTCCGACCAGGGCGATCACGTCCAGGAACCGCGCGAAATTCTTCTGCGGTGCGAGGCGCCCCACGCCGACGACCAGGATCTCGCTTTCCCCAACTCCCAACCGCGCCCGCCACTCCCGGCGCCAGGCGGCCGATTGCCTGGTGGAGGGAGCCTCGACGCCATTCGGAACATAGACCACCCGCTGGGAGGCGGAGGTGGAGGCCAGGAGCGTCTCACGGGTCTCGCGCGAGTTGCAGACCGCGACGGACAGCCCCGCCAGGCTCGCCCGGGACCAGAGACCGCGGAAACGCTGCGGCAGGTCGGCGAAGCCGGCGTTGCGGAACGAGCCGATCCGGCGCACCCCGATCCCCGCCAGCGCGAGGCCGTAGGGGTTGGTGTAGGACGACCACGAGAAGAAGCAGGCCGGGTTGCGCTCCCGGCAGGCGGCGCGGAACCGTGCCATCTTGACCGCGGGATTTCCGCCCAGCAGCACGATGGGGATACCGAGCGCACGCACGGGCCCCTCCCAGAAGCCGAGCGCGCCCGAGACGTACAGGACGGGGGACCAGCGTGCAGGATCGCGGTGCTCCAGGAACGAATAGAGTTGGCGCTCACTCCCGCCCTGGGACAATTGCCCCACCATCAGCGCGATGGGCTCGGGCGCGCGGACCAAGCCCGAAGCCTGCCGCCGACGCCCGACCGCCGGGGGCATGGAGCGGTTCGGCGCGGCCTCGGCCGGTACCGGGACCATCAGGCATCCGCCCGCGGTGCCAGGGTCGCCGCAGCCGCATTGGCCAGCGGGCCCATGGCGATCAACGACACGTCGCCGGCAGACAGCGCTTCGGGCACGGTCGCGTCGTCCAGCCCCGCAGGCCAGGGCGGGGTCCCCCGCGCCGGAGGCGCCGCGAACGGAACCAGGTACCGGTGCTTGCCCGAGGACAGCTTCTCGATGGTGTCGGTGAACTCGAAATCGACCCGGCAGGATTGCCCGACCACCCGACGCAGGGTGTCCCCGATCTCCTGCAGGGCGTTGGCCGGCGGTTCGGCGGCCGGGACGATACGGATCACCACGTCGTCGTAGCCACGCTGAACGACCTGGAACATCCGGATCCAGTCGCGGCTGTAGAACACCCCGATGAAGTACATGAAGAAGATGCCGGGCACCGTGGTCCCGTCCGGGCGTACGAAGGCGTCGTTCGCACGGCCCGTCACCGTCTGAAGCACCTCCACCGAGGGGGTCGGGGTCGCGACCGTCTCGCCAACCGTGGCCCGATCGCCGATCCGGTAGCGGATCAGCGGCATTGCGAGGTTGGTGAGGCAGGTGACCAGCACGTCGCCCTCCTCGCCGGGGGCACAGGGCTGCCCATCGGGGCGCACCACCTCCACCCAGTGCGTGGCCGCGAACACTTCCAGCCCGCCTCCGGGCGTGCGCTCGCCCGCGAAGCTGCCGACCTCGCGCGAACCGTATCGGTTGTAGATCGGGCAACCGAAGGCCTGCTCGACCTCCTGGCGGATGAACGGGTAGAGCGTGCTCGCGCTGGTGACCACGCCGCGCACACCCTCGAGACGCCGCCCCGTCTCGTTGAGGTGGCGCGCGATCTCGTACGCACTCTCGGCGAATGCCTCCACCAGAACGGGGCGTCGGCGCCGGATCTGGTCCACGTAGCGCTCCATGGCGTCCGTGCTCATGCGGAAGGCGTTGAGGAGGACCTGGTTGCGGGCGAAGGCACTGACCTGGTTGCGCCAACCCTGCGACCCGAGGAGGATGTCGCGCTCGGACGCCCACAGCCTGACCATCGGTTCGCCGGGCTGACGGCCCGCCCAGCCCTGATGCATCTCGATGGCGGCCAGTCCCGCCGCCTCGTAGTCCCGGTCCTGCAGCACGGCGACAGGCTCGCCCGTGGTGCCGCCCGAACAGTTCCGGTACCAACGGCGCGAGGCCAGATCGTCGCTGGTCAGGCGATCGAAGTGCTCCCGCAGGACGTCCCGCGTCAGCGGCCGAATGGTCGAGAACCGCTCCAGGTCCAGCACGTCGCCGCGCACCACCCCGAGCTGAGCAAGTTCATCCCGGTACCACGGCACGTGATGCGCGGCGTGGCGCAGCAGACGCGCCAAGCGGGTGATCTGGATGTCCCGCCTCTGCTGCAGCGGCAGTTCGTGGAAGAGGCTCAGACTCCGGCGGTAACCCGGAATGGGCGAACGTGCGACGACGCGGTCGTAGACGGTCAGGACGGGATGACGCCAGTTCATCATGGAAGTCGACGGCTCGAAAGGGGAAGCACCGCAATGAGATTGGGCCGGGCATCGGGGCGGGGATCTGACGCCCGTCAGTAACCGTGTCAGTCTTTTGGTCGGGCGAGCGCCCGCGCCCGGACGCGGTCCAGGTTTGGGAGTGTTGCGGTTCGGTGAACCGGCAACGCGTCCATCAGCTTGAGAACCCGCTCGACGTAGTGCGGCAGCAGGAAGTGCTGATGGACCTCGTGCTCGGCCGCGGCTCCGAGACGGGTTCGCAGCGCTTCGTCGCTCAAGAGCGCGCGTAGAGCGGCAGCGAGCGTCGTGGGGTCATCCCGCGGGACGACGATCCCAGTCTCTCCATCGCGCACGTAGTCGCGCACACCCGGCGCGTCGTTGACGACCAGCGGCTTGCCGAGGGCCATGGCCGCCAGCATCGTGCCCTGACCCGACGCGCGGTCGTCACGCGACTGCATGGGTACGACCACGATATCCGCGCCGCGCAGCAAGGCGTCGTAGTGCGCGGCGCTGACCGGGCCGGCCGTGACGTTCCCGGAGATAGAGCGCAGCTGCTCCGCGGTGAGGTTCGGCGCCGCGATGGTCACGGGCGTCGCGATCAACGCCGCGGCCCGCAGCATCAGATCCCAGTCGCGCAGCGAGTTGCCCCCGGCGAAGACGCCGCCGCCGGTGCTGCGGGCGGCGCTCAGCTCGTCGTCGCTCAGCGTGCAGGACCACAGCACCTTGTGCACGCGCGCGGGGTCTACCCCCCAGGTGCGAGGGAACGTCCCGACCTCGAACTCCGTCAGGACGCCGTAATGGACGTGGTCGCCGTCGAACAGCGCGAGGACGCTTCGACAAACCGCCCGGTCGGCCCAGTTCTCCCCGCGCCCCCAGGTCGGGTCGAGGATGACGACGTGAGGCGGGCGGTGCAGGCGCGCCACGAGGACCGCCGCCAGGAGGTCCGCCCTCGAGAAGCCATTCAGGATCAGGATGCCGTGGGTCCGCGCCGCCCGTAGGACGGCCATGAAACGCCTGATGGAGGACGGTGGCAGGCGGACGACGTCGACGCGTTCGCGCCAGGTCGCGTTGCGCCAGGGATAGGTCGAGAAGGCCATGGCCATCAGCACACCGTCCTTCGTTCGATGGCGACGTCGGAAGCGGACATCGGCGCCGCGATGACCGGCGCGCATTCCGGCACTGTCGCCTCGGCGCCGGGGCCAAATTGGCGGAGGTGCCGAGCCCGGAAACTGACGGCCATCACTTCGGGAGCCGACCTGCCGACTAAGCAGGCTCCAGTGCGAGACCGCCAAGCCCGACCTCGAGACATCGAGTGAACCTGGGGATCCGGGCGATGAGGAGCGCCGATGCCGAGCACCTCCTATGACCGGGCGCACGCCCGCCGCCTTCCCGAAGCCTTCGATCCGGAACGGCCTCAGAACCCGACGCACGAAGCGGCTTCGGCCCACGGTACGGCCCACGACGCGGCCTCCGGCATGCCTCAGGCCACGGTTGCTTCCCCGCCCTCCGTGACGGAAGCGGAAGGGGCACACCGGCGCTGGTGCTTCTTCTCACCAGGCTTCCGCTCGCTCGACACGCTCCTCGGCGACTCGCGTTCCGCAGGCGGTGCGGAAGCCCAGGTGGCCCACCTGGCACGCGCGCTCTCCGAGCGTGGCCACGCGGTCACGATGATCTACGGCGAGGGTGGGAAGCCAGCGCCCGACCGGATCGTGGCTGGTATCACCTGCATCGACGCGGCCCCGGCCTGGCGCCGCCCGGCGAGCCTCGTCCGCTTCTGGCGGACCCTCAAACGTCTCCGGCCCGACGGGCTCTACGCGCGCCTGCCCGACGACTTCCTGTGGCTGATGGGTCTGTACGCGCGCATTCAACCGGGCTCGCGCTTCGTCTACGCGCTGGCCCACGATGCGCACGCCGATGCCCGGACGGCCTACGACCACCGGCGGTGGTTCCACGCGCCCCTGTACGGCCTCGGCTTGCGCAGCGCACACGTCATCGCAGTCCAGCATCGGCATCAGGCCGTCTTGGCCGGCCCTGCCGCGGCGAGCCGCCTGACATGGGTACCGAACCTCGTGCGCAGGGTACGCGAGGAGCCGCGCCCCTTCGAAGCGGCCGTCATCGACGTCGTGTGGGTGGCCAAGATCCGCCACGAGAAGCGGCTGGACCTGTTCCTGGACCTGGCCCGGTCGCTACCGGGGATGCGCTTCGCGGTGGTGGGCGGGTTCGACCCGACGGTGGAGGAGCGGGCTCGCATCCCCCTGGAGGAGGGTATGGCCACGCTGGCCAACCTCGAATGGCTCGGCGCCCTGCGCACCGAGGACGTCTTGGACTGCCTCGCGCGCAGCCGCGTCCTGGTCAACACCTCCGACAGGGAGGGCTTCCCGAACACGATGCTGGAGGCCTGGTCGATGGGCGTGCCGGTGGTCTCGCTCGGCGTGGACCCCGGGGGCGTGATTCGTGAACGCGGGCTCGGGCGGGTCAGCCGTTCCATGACGGTCCTGCGCGAGGACATCCTGCGTCTGGCGCTCGACGATCGGCTGAACCGCAGCCTCGGCAAGGCCGGCCTCGCTTATGTGCGCCGCTGGCACGGCAGCGACGTGGTCTGCGCGGCGCTGGGCGCCTTGGCCGCCAGCCCTGGCCGCCCGCAGGGGCGCCCCGTCGGTGGAGCATCCGCAGGTGATGCGGCCCCGGCCCCGACCGGAGTGGCGCGATCCCTCGACGAAGTACGCTGAAGCCAGGTCGCGACATCAGCTCGAGCCCGCACGGAGCCCGCATGGCCATCACATACGCCTCAAGACCGAGTCGCGCGTCTGTCCTGATCGCCCTGGCCTTCCTCGCCGCACCCGTTCTCGCGGCCGCCCTGGTGCTCTTTGCAGCCTCGATCCCGGACCTGTCGCTGCTCTTGATCGCGGGCGCGGCGGCCGGGACGGCAGGCCTCTTTCTGATCGTTCGTCCGAGCCTCTCGCTTCACGGCTGGTTCGTCCTGCTGGTGATGCCGCCCGCGCTTCAGGTCGAACCGTTCCACACCCTGGCCACCAACGGAGCATGCCTGGCGGCACTGGCTTCGTGGCTTCTCGCGGACGGGCTGCGGCGGGATCCGATGGCGTGGAACGGCACGCTGCTGCTCCTCGGGATTTGCATCCTGTGGGCCAGCATCTCGCTCTTGTGGGCGCCCGACCTCGTCGAGGGCCGGCGCGCCCTCATCGCCTGGACAATGTCCTTCCTGTTGCTCTTCCTACTGCTGCAACGCACACGGTCGCTCGAGGGCATCGATGCCCTGATGCTCACTCTCGGGCTGGCCGGCTGGCTTCTGATCCTCGCCGGCCTCTTCACGGTCACGCTGACCAGCTACGACTTCACGACCCGGCTTCAGGTGCTGGGGATCAACGAGAACATGTATGGAATCCTGCTCATCGTGGGACTTCCGGGAGCCATGTGGCCCGTCATGCGCGCCAGCGGCGGCCGGCGTGCGGTGCTGATGGCCCTCAGCGTCGTTTACCTCCTGCTCACCCTGGCCTTCGTCGCGCTGAGCGGATCGCGTGGCAGCGCGCTCTCCCTTCTCATCGTCCTGTTCCTGTTCCTGTTCTCCCGCTCGGTGCGCCCCTGGGGCATCGCCGGCCTCGGTGTTCTGGTCGCCCTGCTCGTGGTGGCGCCCTTTGTTCTGGACGTGGTCCTGCACCGTGTCGGGGAAGAGGAGGGGAGTGAACTGGGTGGGCGGGCCCCCCTCTGGGCCGCGAGCCTCGACTTCATCCGGGATCACCCGTGGACCGGCGGAGGGGTCGGGAACGGTCCCTTCGCTCTGCACGCCTACATGGCCGCCGCGACCGGGACGTTCAATCATCGCATCGACCTACCGAGCCACCAGCCGTTCCTGGAGATCGCCGTCGATACCGGCCTGTTCGGTCTCGTCCTCTACGTCCTCATGCTGGGCAGCGCCGTCTGGACCTTCGCGACCTCCCGGCGCCGCTGGCTCGGCCTCGGCGCCCCCCCCGGCTACTATCCGGTCGTGATCGGGGTCGCGGTGGGGTTCGTCGTATCCTGGTTCAAGGCGGGGGGGATGAAGCACCACCCGACCCTGATCCTGCTGCTCGCGCTGATGCTCATCCCGGCGCACCTCACGGCTGCCAGGGGCGGAGGCCCGAAGGCGCCGCGACAACATCGGGCCGGCGGAGGGACGTCCAGTGTCTGAGCCGGCGCCCCCAGCCACTCCGCCCGGGTTGCCGCGTCCGGACGACGGCGCCACCACGCACCGCTTCGGCGTGAACGTCGCCTCCAACCTGGCCTACTTCGTCCTGAGCACGGGACTCATGCTGTGGTACGTGCCGTTCCTGGTGCGTCATCTCGGTGTGGCCGCCTACGGGATGGTGCCGCTGGCGAATTCGGTGGTGATGTACGCCATCGTGGTCTCGGAGAGCCTCTACACCGCCTATTTCCGCTACCTCGCCATCGACTTGAACCGGGGCGACGCGGAAGCGGCGCGTCGAACCTTCGCTAGCGCTTCGCTGCTCACGCTCCTGGCCTGCGGCCTCCTGATGGTTCCGTTCGGTGCCTTCACCCTCCTGCTCCCCTACACGCTGGCTGTGCCGCCCGGCCTGGACCGCGCGACGCAGTTCCTGTTCGCAGGTACCGCCTGCACCCTACTGGCTGGCCTGCTGACGGGCCTTTTCAGTACGTCCAGCGCCATCGCCCACCGCTTCGACCTGCGCAATCTGGGGCGTGGGGCGTCGATGGCGGCGCGCATCGGGGTCGTTGCCGTCTGCTTCGCCCTCTGGCCCGCGAGCCTGTGGCACGTCGGAGCCGGTCTGATGGCCTCCGCGGCCCTCGGGCTCGCCATCGACGTCGCGGTCTGGCGCCACCTGACGCCGACCCTGCGCTTCGCCCCCGGGGCAGCCGACCACGCCTGCGTGCGCCGGCTCTTCCGGATGACGGGTTGGTCCGCAATCAACATGCTCGGCCTTCTCATGTTGATGCACGCCGATCTGCTCGTCATCAACCTCATGTTCGGGCCGGAGGCGACGGGGCGCTACGGAGCCATCCTGCTCATTCCGCTCCTCGTCCACACCGTTGCGGAGATCGTGCTGCCCCTGCTCGCGCCCCTCATCATGGCGCGTTACGCCGCCCGGAACACCGAGGGCATCCGGAATCTGGTCACCGATGCAGCGCGGCTCCTGGCGCTCGGGCTCGCCTTGCCGGCCGGCCTGATCTGCGGTTTGGGCAAGCCCCTGCTGACGCTCTGGCTCGGACCGGATTTCGCCGGCATGCACATCGTGCTGGCGCTGCTCGTCGGGCACCTCACGATCAATCTGGCGCTTCGCCCCGTCGGCTACATCTTCACGGCCTACGACAAGATGCGTCTGCAAGGGCTGGTGACCGTCGCGTGCGGTGTGGCCTACATCGTGCTGGCGGTGAGCGCGGCCCGTTGGGGCGGCTGGGGCGTCGCGGGCGTGGCGGGCGCCTGCGCGTTCGTCTGGACCTTACGGAACACGGCCGTGCTCTCCACCTGCGCCGCCCGCGTACTCGGCCTGTCGCCCTGGGTCTTCATCCGCCCGCTCGCGGGCGGCGTACTCATGCTCGTCGGCCTGTCCCTGTCCGGGTTCCTGATCGCGACGACTTGGCCGCCCAGGACCTGGCCAGCGCTCGCCATGACGGCCACGGCCCTGTCGCTCGGCTATGCCGGGCTATCCTGGGGTCTCCTCCTCTCTGCCTCCGACCGGACGAGGGCGGCTGCCCTCGTCCGGTGGCTGCTGGAGAGACTTCGCTCGCCGGGCAGGTCGCACGGCGACCCTGAGCCTCAAGCGGCGGGGCTGGTCGCCCCGGCCCCCGGTCTCGCGCCGATCAGGCGAACCAGTCCCACGGGCTGGCCTCGGTCACGCCCATGACGTGAATGCTCTGACCATCGCTCAAGTCGAGCGCCAGGTTGTGCGCGCCGGAGCCGTGGCTGTCGAACGCGTGGAACGACGCGAGCGTGATCCCGTCTGTGAGCGCGAGTTTATCGAGGCCTGGTTGGAAGTCGCGCACGGTCGCCGTCCCGCCGACTTGACCGGCCACGGCCCCGAACACGAACGTGTCGGCACCGCGCCCCCCGTGGAGCACATCGTTCCCGCCACCACCGAAGAGCACGTCGTTGCCGGAACCACCCCTCAGTATGTCGTCGCCGGCGCCCCCGTGGAGCACGTCGTTCCCGGCCCCGCCCGAGATCCGGTCGGCGGACGCAGTGCCGTACAGCATGTCGTCACCGGATGTGCCGGTCACCTTATGCTTCGTGACGTCCTCGCTGCTGGGTGCGACGGGCGCGGGCGTGTTCGACACAGACGCCACGGCGGACGTCGGGGACGCGACCGTCTCCGTCGCGGTCGCGGTTGCCGTCGCGGCGGAGGTCGGGGCCGTGACCGTCTCCGTCGCGGTCGCGGTCGCGGCGGACATGCCCGGCAAAGACCCGTCGCTGCCCCGCGCGGCGCGGCCTTCGGCATCGGTCATCGCATCGACCGTAACGGGCGCCGCGTTGGCGTCCCAGGAGCTGCCGGTGGACGAGCCCGAGACTGCGAGCTTGCCGGAGCCGTAAGCAACGTCACCCTGGAACGTGTTGTTCTGCTCCCAGAAGCCGAAATTGTAGCTCCCATTGTCGTGGGCGGTGTTGCCATCCAGTGTGGTGGGCGCGGTGGCGCCGTTCTCGTCGAACCCGCTCCCCAGATTGTCCCAGGCCACGTTGTTGACGAGGGTGTGCCCCCCCGACTCGCTCCCCGCGCCCGGACGCTGGCCGCCGAGCTTGAAGCCGTTGCCGTCCCCCACATGGTTGCCCGAGGCATCGACGCCGTTGCCGAATGCCCAGTTGCTCTCCAGGCGGACCGTCCCGGCCTGCGTGCCGTCCTGTACGTTGAACAGGTCGAAACCGTCGTCCGAGTTGCTCCAGGCGCGATTGCCACTCAGCACGTTGCCCTGGCCGGTGCTGCTGATCTGGAACCCGTCGGCGTTGTCACCGCGCAGGTCGTGATTGTCATGCGAGTCGTTGTTCAGGAGAAGGTTGTTGCCGCCCGCTCCGTAGAGCGAGACGCCCTTGCCATCCCACTCCGAAAGCGTGCCGTTGTTATGCACGTCGAGCCGCTCGATGATGTTGTCGTGCGAGTCACCCTGCATGATCAAGCCACCTTCGGGACCGTTGCGGATCTCGATCCCGACGAGGTGGTTCCAGGACGCGTCCTTCATATTCAGAACGTATTCGCCCTCAGGCATACGAGAGCCGTCCAAGACGGCGTGCTCGCCAGGGTAGCTCGAGACTGTGATCAACTTGCCGCTGACACCGTCTTTCGTCAGATCGATGCTTGAAAGCGGCGTGTAGACCCCTCCGCGGAGAAGGATCGTGTCACCGGGTTGTGCCCTGTCGTGAGCATATTCCAGTGAGGCGAAAGGACTTTCCAACGTGCCCGATTGAGAGTCCGAGCCGGTCGGAGAAACGTAAAATGTATTGGCCATCAATAACTTTCATTGAGCGAAGTTTGGTTGCAGGGCGGCGCTTAGTCGTGCGCTCGTAAAATCGACAATTATCCCATGTTTTGCTTATATTCATGATTTTAGGCGTAATCGATCCGAACCACACCGAGATATAAGCTTTGGATTTCTCTGATTACTAGAAATAATATCCTAGTAAGTGCGTATATGTCTCTTGATTAAATTCTTACTACCTTTCTGTATTTGATTAGCTAGGCAATAACAGTTCATAAGGTCCGATGTGGCCAGAATGTGTCCTCGCTCGCATGCAGGTGATCTCGCTCGAGCTCGTGCCACGGGACGTGGCGCTGCTCTCGGCGGTCCACCACGATCACCGCTCGGGCCGGGAGGATCAGACTGCGAGGATGGTCGAGCCGACGGAGAGATCGCCCTCGATCGGAGCGATGCCGTCCAGGATCATCGCGAGGGACCACTGGACGGCCCTGTCGTCGTCCGGTTTCCGCAGGGTCGCGCCGGCGAAGCGCTTCAGCGGGTTCGTGTTGTGGGGTGTGTTCCGCTGCTCAGGAGGAAAGCGTGGGCGGGCCGACGCATCAGGGTCGCCCATATCCATCGGCGCGGCTGGCTCGGGGAACTTCGGGGCTCGCTTGATCGCAGACCGCGCGACACGGCACCTCGGCCGCGTCGGGTGAGCTTGAGCAGGAATGCGGTCCAGAACGCCTCGGCCGCGGAAGGACCGACATCCACGCCGAGTTTTTCACGATGGCCGTCGCCATCGACGGCAGCCGCGCGCTCGTGAAGCTCGGGCAAAAACGGTGGGCCGCGCTTCGGCATTCGTCCAGGCTCCATCCGAAGAGCCGGAGCCGCCTGGAAACACGGCGCAGTCGAATGCCTATCGAAACGCGAACGTCTTCGCGACCATCACGACGTTGCAGAGGATGGGGAGAGGTAAAGGCCTGCTGGCGCGCCCTACGGGAATCGAACCCGTGTTTTCGCCGTGAAAGGGCGACGTCCTGGACCGCTAGACGAAGGGCGCTGCTGCGGCGAGGGGTTCTATATGCGGCTTCCTTCGCCGGGGCAACGGGGTTCGGGCAACTCGTTTGTCGCTTGACGAACCTGGCCGCGGCCGGTTTGTCGGGATCTCCATCGGCGTGCCCATCGTTTCCGTGGCGGCCGGACAGCGGAACCAGTGATCCATGACGACGCGACGCGACGGCCCGCCGGGCCCGAGGACGACCAAGCCCGGCTTCGCGCGCGGGCCCTACCGGCGCGGGCCGGCCCAGAATCAGCGTGGGGCAGCGAGCGTGGCGGCCGCCTCCGGCGACCACGTGGTGCTGTACGGCTGGCATCCCGTGGCGCAGGCGCTCGCCAACGAGGGGCGCAAGCTGCACCGCCTCCTGGCGACGGAGAACGCCATGGCGCGGCTCACCGAGGAGATCGGCACCCTACGGATCGACCCGGAGATGGTGCGCCCCAGCGCCATCAACGCTTTGCTCGGGCCGGACGCCGTGCACCAGGGCCTCTACCTGGAGGCCGACCCGCTGCCGGGGCCGGACCTCGACGACCTGGGCGACGACGTTCTGCTTCTGGCCCTCGACCAGATCACCGATCCGCACAATGTCGGCGCCATCGTTCGCACGGCCGCGGCTTTCGGGGTCGCGGGCATCATCACCACCGCCCGGCATTCGCCGAACGCCACCGGCGTCCTCGCCAAATCCGCCTCCGGCGGCCTGGAGCACGTCCCCCTGATCGTGGTGCGTAACCTGTCGGATGCCCTGGTTGACCTCGGCAAGCGCGGCTTCACCCGGATCGGTCTCGACTCGGACGCCGACACCGCCCTCGACAGCATCGGTCCGAAGCGGCCGGCGGTGATCGTACTGGGCGCCGAGGGCAAGGGCCTGCGCCAGCGCACGCGCGACAATTGCGATGTGCTGGCCCGCATCCCGTTCAGCGGCGAGATCCGCAGCATCAACGTCTCGAACGCCGCCGCCATCACCCTCTATGCCCTCAGCCCACGGGGCTGAGGGCCACGCCCCACCGGGCTCTCAGCGCCAGAAGGGCTTCACGTCGATGAGGTCGCCATGGGCTTCGGCGGCGGCCTTGAGGAGCTTGCGCGCATCGGCCTCGTTGTCGGCGGCCGCCAGACCGGCCGCGAACAGCGTCTCGCTCGCCACAGGGGGATGATCCGGCGAGACCACGAGGCTGGCCAGCACCGTGTGGGCGGTGGCCTGGTCGTTCAGGGCGCCGAGATGGTCCTGCAAGTCCGACAGGGCCGCTGCGAAGGCCTTGTGGCGCTTGCGGGCCTTCTTGTCCGCGAAGAGGCTCGCGAAGAAGTCGGCGCCGTAGCGCAGCTTCTTCGCCTCGATCCGGACTCGGTGGCGCGCCTCCGGATCGAGACGGTCGAGGTGACGCCCGCGCTTGGCGATGCGCTTGCGCGCCCGGTCCAGCACATCCGCCGCATAAGCCTCGGCGGGCCTGTCCCGCTCGCCCGCGTCCGGCAGGGTGCGCCAGGCCCCGCTCTCCAGCCAGCCGGCGAGGTCGAGGATCAGGCTGCGCCACTCCTGCGATTCGAGGATGGCGAGCACCGCGTCGTAGGCGCGGGTTCGCTCGGCTTCGAGGCGGGCCTGAAGGTCCTCCAGACCGGGCTCGTCGGGACGCTTGGCGATCTCAGCCGGCAACGTCTCGGCCAGGAAGACGTCGAGGTTGCGCGCATGCCCGAACGGGTCGGTCACGCGCTTGATCTCGGTCCGCAGGTGCGCGGCCGTCGAATCCTCGGCGAGCACCGGCTTGAACAGCGTGAAGGCCGAACGCAGACGGCGCAGGGCGACGCGCAGTTGATGCAGCGCCTCCGGATCGTGGTTGTGCAGGAACACGTCCTCGTTCCGGCGCAGCTGCGCGAGGCAGGCCTGCGCGATCGCCCGGAAGGCGTCGCCCGCCGTGTCCTCGG
The DNA here is from genome assembly GCF_022179225.1 of Methylobacterium goesingense. Lineage (GTDB taxonomy): Bacteria > Pseudomonadota > Alphaproteobacteria > Rhizobiales > Beijerinckiaceae > Methylobacterium > Methylobacterium goesingense. Next base: position 15,414 of record NZ_BPQL01000126.1, on the reverse strand, counting down.
GCGCGAGGCGAACGGGCCCAGCCTTGCTCGGGCGCCGGAATGTGCCGTCGACGAGCGCGAAGCCGCGGGCACTCTTGCTCAGGGCGCCGAGGCGTAACGGGACGGTCTCGGCCAGCGCCTGCGCAAGGGTGAAGAGATCCTCCGGCCGGCCCTCCGCCAGTTCGAGCTCCAGCTCCCACAGCGGCGCGTCGCCGTTCGGCGTCTCGATCCGACCCTGGTCGAACGCCACCGCGATGCGCGAGGCCCCGTAGGCGATCGCGCGGCTCCGACGCTCAACCAAGGTGGAGAACAACGGCACCAGGGCCGGGTCGGACACCGTGTCGAGGAGGGCGGGCACCGGGGTATCGGCCAGTTGCGCGAGGTCGGGCTGCGCATCGGCGACGGGCCCCTCCCACTCGGGCCGGTCGAAGAGGCCGACTCCGCTCGAGGCGACCTTGACCGTCTGGAGATAGGCCTCGCCCTCGCGGCGGACCCGCAGGGTGAGACCGGCCGCCCGCAGATCGCCCGCCGCGGTGTCGTAGTAGGTCGAGGTCAGGAACGCCGAATGCTCGGGCTCCGCGGAATGCAGAAAGGGATGGCGGGCCAGTTCGGAGAGGTCGGCGCCCTCGCATTGCAGTTTCAGTTCGATTTCCCGTGGCGCGTCCATGTCTCGTCCTGCTCGTCGGCCTGACCCGCCGGCCTCGATGGATCGCACGGCCCGGAAACCGGGAAAAGCCGGTGGGAGCGCAACCGTTCCGCGCGGAGTCAGGCGCGTTCCCGTCCTGTATGGAGCACCGCTCGGGCCTTCGGCGACCGAAATCTTCACGATTTTCGTTCGCCGCGCGGACGTTGTGGTGTAGCGCAGGGCACCGGCCAGGGCCGGGTTCGGGCAGTCTCGTTGGGCGTATCGATGAATCGGGAGCGGCTCAGGGCCGATCGGCTGCTGGTCGAGCAGGGTCATTTCGAGACGCGGGCACGGGCGCAGGCGGCCATCGCGGCAGGCCTCGTGCAGGCCGACGACCGCCCGGTGACGCGCCCCTCCGACCTTCTCGCCCGCGACGCGCGCATCAGCGCCCGCGCGCCGCACCCCTTCGTCTCACGGGGCGGCCTCAAGCTGGTGGCGGCCCTCGATGCGTTCGGGATCGATCCGGCGGGCCTGGTTTGCCTCGATGTCGGGGCGTCCACCGGCGGCTTCACCGATGCGCTGCTCACGCGGGGAGCCGCGCATGTCTACGCCGTGGATGTCGGGCGCGAGCAATTCCACGCCACGCTGCGGAGCGACCCGCGCGTGACCTCCCTGGAGGGCCGGGACGCGCGCAGCCTCGACCGAGATGCGATCCCGATAGCACCAGCCCTCTGCGCCATCGACGTGAGCTTCATCTCGCTACGCCTCGTCCTGCCGGCGATCCTGCCTCTGCTGGCCCCCGGGGCCGTCCTCGCGGCGCTGATCAAGCCGCAATTCGAGGCGGGACGCGAACGGATCGGCCGGGGCGGGATCGTGCGCGACCCGGAGATCCACGCCGAGATCTGCGACGCGCTATCGGCCTTCATCGCAGGTTCGGGGATGACGATCCTCGGCCTGATCCCGTCGCCCGTCACCGGCGGCGACGGCAACCGCGAGTTCCTGATCGGGGCACGCCTGGATTCCCCACCATGACCGAAACCCCGAACGAAACCCTCCCGACCGAAACCCTGGAGATCCGCCGCCTCGGGGCGCGGGGCGACGGCATGGCCGAGGACGGCACCGCCGTGGCGCTGGCGCTGCCGGGCGAGCGCGTCACGGTGCGGCGCGCCGGCACCCGGGCGCAACTCGTTGCCATCGAGCGCGCATCGCCCGAGCGGATCGACCCCTTCTGCCCGTATTTCGGGACCTGCGGCGGCTGCGCCGTGCAGCACCTCGCGCCGGAGCCCTACGCGGCCTGGAAGCACGGCCAGCTCGTCCAGGCGCTGTCCCAGGCGCACCTCGCCGTGGAACCGGCACCGCTGATCGACGCGCGCGGGGAGGGCCGCCGACGCCTCACGCTGCACGTGCGCGCCGTGGACGGCCGGGCCGAGGCCGGGCTCATGGCTGCCCGCAGCCACGACCTCGTTGCGATCGACCGATGCCCCATCACCGTGCCGGAGCTGCATCGGGCGCCCGCCGTCGCGGAGGCGCTGAGCGCCCCCCTCGGGCACGGCCGCAAGCCCCTGGACGTGGGCTTCACGGCCACCGAGGCCGGGCTCGATGTGGACATCCGCGGCCACGGACCGGCCGCGGAGGGCGTGCGCGCCGCCCTGGTGCGGCTGGCGAGCGACCTCGACCTGGCCCGGCTCAGCCTGCACGGGGAGGTTCTGGTGGAGCGCCGGGCGCCCGCGATCACGACCTCGGGCCTGCGGCTGGTGCCGCCGGCCGGGGGGTTCCTGCAAGCCACGGCGGCCGGCGAGGCCGTGCTGGCAGAGGCCGTCGTGGCCGCCCTCGACAAGAAGACAAAGCGCGTGGTCGACCTATTTTCCGGCAGCGGCCCCTTCACCCTCGCGATGGCACGCACGCGCGACGTGCACGCGGTGGAGGGGGAGGCCGCCGCCCTGGCGAGCCTCGACCGGGCGGTGCGCGCCGTACCGGGCCTGCGTCAGGTCACCACCGAGCGGCGCGACCTGTTCCGGCGGCCGCTGCTGCCCCTCGAACTCGAGACCTACGACGCCGTGGTGTTCGATCCGCCCCGGGCGGGGGCGGGCGCCCAGGCGACACGGATCGCCGAATCGAAGGTACCCCTCGTCATCGGGGTCGCCTGCGACGTCGGTACGTTCGCCCGCGATGCCGCGACGCTGATCGCCGGCGGTTACACCCTGGAGGCGGTCACGCCGATCGATCAGTTCGCCTATTCGGGGCATGTCGAGGTGGTGGGCGTGTTCCGACGTCCGCGTCCGCCTCGCAAGCGGCTCTGAGCGGGCCCAAGCTCGACAAAGTGCGCACGGCCATTAGGTGATGGCCCATGCGCGCGCTCATCCTCGCCTCCGGCCTCGTCGCCGGGCTCTTCACCCTCTCCGGCCCCGCCAAGGCGGATGCCTGCGGCGATCTCATTGACCGGGTCGTCGCCGGCACACAGGCGACCCTCGTGAAGCGAACGGCGGACTTCGCCGAACTCAAGGCAACCGACGGCATCGGGATGACGCTGGCGTGCGGGCAGCTCTCGGCCGTGGGCGTGCAGTTCCGCGGCACGAGCCTCCCGGAGGCCTACTTCCCACTGTTCGGCCGCGCCGGCCATGCCACCACGGGGATCGCGGCCGACGTGATCGCGGCAGCTGGTCAGAAGGCTCGCGAGGCCGCCGTGACGACGCGGCACAGCAACGTCGATGCGGGCAATGCCCTCGTCACCTGCTCGCTGTCGAATTCCAGCGGAAGCCCGGTCACCGCCTGCGCGGTGATCGACAAGGACGATGCCCGCTGACGTGAATTCAGGACCGCATCGCGATCAGCATGTAGCCGGAATAGGCGAGGGCGGCCGCCATGAGGAGATAGACGTTCGGTTCCATGGTGCCGTCGTCTAGGTGCAGCGCAACACGCCGTCGATTCGACGCCGTGCCGCTGCGGCATCGCGTTCGCTTCAGGTCGTGTTAACCCTGTTCCGGGAAAGCTTCACCCCGCGCGCTCTGCGAGCGCTTGGCCGCCGAATCCGCCGAGGAGCCGATGCCGCGTTCCATCCGCTTCGTTCCGGCGATCGCCGGGTTCGTGCTTGTCATGATGCAGGGCATCGGCGGCGCGTCGGCGCAGGAGCCGTCGGTGCAAGCGCCGTTGTTCTTGCGCATCCGCCCGGCGGGGGATACGCCCGCCGGTCTCGGCGGCGCGGGCTCCTCTGACGAGGAGATCATCCGGGCAGCCCGGGCGCGCAGTGAAGCGGTGTGGCAGCGGGCCGAGGCGCGATCGCGAATCGCCATCGCGTCGGTCTGTACGGGATGCATTCCAACGCCCCGTCCGGCCGAGCCCATCCCGGCGAAGCCCCCGCCGAGCCCGTCCGCTCCGCATGCGGACGGCGTCGCTACCATCGCGGCCGGTCCCCCGGCCGCGCCGATCCAGCCCCTCGCACAAGCAGACGCTCCATGACCCAGTCTCATCCGACCAGCGGCGCCGTTCCCGATCCGGACTGCCCGGTCTCCCTCGATCTCCTGGGCCAGGTCTACCGGGCCGACGCCGACGACCTGCCGGAGATCCTGGCGGCGATGTCGACGACCACGCGGGCGCGCCTCGCGGTCTACCTCTACGGCAAGAGCCACATGCACCAACTCGGCCTGCGCGTGGCGCGGGAATGCGAGCGCGAGGACCTCGTCCGGGTCGCGGACGAGATCGGCTCGGTCGTCTACGGCCAGTCCCGCCTCAAGCCTGCCCGCCCCGCGACGCCGAGCCCGGCCGTCGCGCCACCGAAGAAGATTAGCCTCGGCGGCTCGGGCACGAAGAAGATCAGCCTCGGCGGATCCGGCGCCAAAAATCGCCTGTTCGACTAAAAACCGCCTGCTCGGTCGATGTCTCGTGGGAGGCCGGCCGCGCCGCGACGAACACGCGCGGCCCGGCCTCGACCTCCCGCTATCCCCCCTTGGAGATCCCCTGCATGTTCGGTTCGTGGTTGAAGCTCAGCATGGACGCGACGCTGCTCGCCATGGAATCGCAGCAGGTGATCGGGATGCGGCTGGCGATGTTCTCGCTCGGTGGCAGCGCCGCGCAGGCCGAGGCGCAGCGGATGGTCACCGAGAAGATCATGGCGGCCAACGAAGCCGCCCTGCTCATCGCCACGGGCGGTTCCACGTCCCGCGTCGTGGCCGGTTACCGGCGCAAGGTCAGGGCGAACGTCCGTCGCCTGTCGAAGCGATAGCGCCGGAGTTCCTTAACCACCTCTTAACCACGAGCTTTCATCCTTTGGCCGAACGATCGGGCCGCAAGGACAAGGAGCGTGTGATGAGCCAACGCGAGCAACAGGTGCGGGAACGCGCCTATTTCATCTGGGAGGGCGAAGGCCGTATCTTCGGCCGGGCCGAGGCCCACTGGCTTCAGGCCGAGGCGGAGCTGCGGGCGAGCCTGAGCCCGGCGCCCCTGCAGGTCCAGACCGCCGCGCCGGACATCACGCTCGCGCCGAGCCCCGCCCAGGTCCTCGCTGGGTCGCTTAAGGCGAAGCCGAGCCGAACCCGCAGCGTGACCGCGACGGTCGAGACCAAGGTGAAGACCGCCGCCGCCAAGGCCTCGGCTGACGTCGCGCCGAAGCCGGCCAAGTCTGCGAAGTCGGTCGCGGCCAAGCCTGCTGCCGGCAAGACCCCTTCGGTGAAGGCCGAGCCGGCCGCCAAGGCCCGGGCACCGAAGGCCGCCGCGCGCCCGCGCGCCGAGGCCGTCGCCAGCGTTCACTAGGCTTACCCGTCTGGCGAAGGTCTCGGCGCGCGGACGCGCGGCGGCCTTCGCCGATCACGTCGTATCGAATCTGCAAAGCCCGCTGCCTCGAGACCCGAGGCGCGGGCTTTTCCTTTGGCGCTGGCCGCTTGTCCCGTCCCGGAACGAAGCAGCACCTTGGCCGTTGTCGGCGCAGAGTGATCCCGCGCAGCCACCTGGATGGCGGCGCCCCGTCCGTTCCGCGAGAGGCTCCCATGAGGACCACGATCTCTACCCTTCTGGCGGTCAGCTTGGCCGGATTACCCATCGGCGCGGTGGCAGGCCCCGCGTATCGCGGCGCGCCCCTGGTCCTCGACGTGGATGCCACCGGTGGCGTCGGCGGCCGTGCACCCTGGAGCCGCAGCTGGGAATACGATTCCGGCAGCGACAACGATCGCCGTCCCGAGCTGCCCTATTACCAGCAGGGACGCGGCCAGCAGACGGGTGGCCCCGCCCGCAATCTCCTGCCCGACGACGGGCTCAACATCTTTCCGCGCTGATCGGCTGACGTCGGAACAGCCGGACGCACCGGCTGTTTGCCCGGGCGACACCGTAGAAGGCTCGGGATCAGACCATGGCTAAGACCGTCCAGGCGGTGATCTTCGACATCGACGGGACGCTGCTCGACAGTGTGGACCTGCATGCGCAAGCGTGGGTCGATGCGTTCGCGCATTTCGGCGTCGCGGTGTCCCACGCCGATGCACGCAGCCAGATCGGTAAGGGCGGCGAACAGCTGCTGCCGGTCTTCCTCGACGCGGAGCGCGTGAAACGAGAAGGCAAACAGATCGAGGCCTACCGCTCCGACCTGTTCAAGCGCGAATACCTGTCCCGGGTGAAGCCCTTCGCCGGCGTCCCCGAATTGTTCCGGCATCTGCGCGCCCGGGGCCTTACCGTGGCCTTGGGCTCCTCCGGCAAGGCCGAGGAGGTCGAGCAATACCAGGAGCTGCTGGGTATCGCAGGTCTCGTGGATGCCGTCGTGAGCTCCGACGACGTGGAGCGTTCGAAGCCTTTTCCCGACATCTTCGAGGCGGCACTCAAGAAACTCGCGCCGATCAAACCGGATGCCGTCCTCGTGATCGGCGATACGCCCTATGATGCCGAGGCGGCCACGCGGGCCGGGCTGCGCACCATCGGCGTCCGGTGCGGCGGTTTCCCCGAAGCGGACCTCAAGGGTGCAGGCTGCATCGCGATCTACCAGGACCCTCAGGACCTTCACGCCAGCTTCGACGATTCGCCCCTAGCCCGTTAAATCGCGCGAATCGTCCCCAGGAATCGGCATTTCGTCCCGCCCGCAGGGCAGGATTGCGTGCCGGCTATGGATAGATGGCAAAAAACTCTGGCGTGGGCGCATCCGATGGCGTAGCGAGCCGCCCGTGATCGCGCATGATCACGTCTCGGATCCGCGGACCATGCCCCAGCCGGCCCAAACGAACCTGAAGTCGGAGTCCATCGGCGAACAGCCGCCGCTCCAGATGCAGATCCAGTCGGCGGTCCAGGACCGCACGACGCCGATCAGCCGGCTGCTGCGCCTGATGGCGGCCCTCGACGCGGACGCCTCCGCCAACCAGAACCTCCGCCACGTGCTGCGCGCCCGCATCGGCGCCCCCTTGAGCGTCTGATCGGCTTCACCCCGGGGTCGACCAAGGCCCCGGGCGGTTCAAGGGACGACCCAGGCGCAGTCCTTTTCGCCGGCCACCGCGAGGCACTCGAAGGGTGCCCCGCCCACCATTGCCCGGTGTTCCGGCGCTCCGATACGATCCCTGGAAATTGTCCGGCAGCTTCGATGCCGGGGCAGGGCGCTCTCCATGGCATCATGCCCTCCAGCTGCCATGAGGACGCGCAGCGACACCAGTGTGTCGCAGGCGATGACGGCGGGTGCCTCTGCGCGAGCGGCCGTCATTACCAGCATCGCGCTGAGAATCACCGGAATTCTCGTCCTCATCGACGTGCCTTCTCCTGCGCGGGCGCTTTCTCGGTCGGTCGGCTCTTGTCGCCGCGCGCCTTCGGCAGAGCTTCACTGAGGTTCACCGCGCCGGCCACGACCCAGTGGCAGACGCTGGTGTTGCGCAGGGTCACGCAATCATAGGCGTTGCCGTTCAGCGTCAGGTGTTCCTGAAGGGCCGTCACCGCTTCGCGTGCGAGCACCGTGCAGCCAAGGTGGTCCGTACCGTCACTGCCCAGCAGCGCCGCCGCGGCGGGCATATCCGACTTGGTCTGGCGCAGGAGCATGCGCAGGTTGACCAGGGAGGGACACCCGACGATCGGGTTCGGGGCCGGAGCGGCGGACACCACGGCCGGCAGGCAGGCCGCGAGGAGCGGGACGAGGCCGAGGAGGCGAAGCGAAGACATCTGGCATCCCTGTCGCGATGCCGTTTCGCTCGGCCGCGACGAACCCTGCGGATTCTAGGGCACCACCGGGGGAAGGGGAATGGCGCTCAGCCCTCCGCGCGCCGCAGCTTGGCGAAGCGCTTGATCGCCCGGTCCCGGCGCAGGCGCGACAGGCGTTCGATCCAGAAGATGCCGTCGAGCTGGTCGATCTCGTGCTGGAGGCAGGCGGCGCGGAATCCCTCCGCCGCCTCCTCGTGCACGGCGCCCGACAGGTCGCGGTATCGCACCCGGACTGCAACGGCGCGCTCGACCACGTCCATAATGCCCGGCATCGAGACGCTGCCCTCTGTCTGGGGTGCGAATTCGGGCGACGCCCAGACGATCTCGGGATTGACGTAGCGGGTGATCGGATCGCCCGGCTCCATGCGCAGGATCACCACGCGCTGGAGGCGGCCGATATGCGGAAGCGTCAGGCCGAGGGCCGAGACGGCCCGCATCACGGCCTCGAGATCGCGCACGGACCCCTCGAGTTCATCGTCGAAGTGTTCGACGGGCGCCGCCACCAGACGAAGGCGCGGGTCGGGGTAGAGGAGCAGGGCTGGGTCGGACACCGGCGACGTTCCGAGAGTTCGAGCGGTCACGGGTCCGCGAGGACCGGGTTGGCGAGATGAGCCGGCGGCCGGCTTGGCCCGGGCCTTGCGGCGCCTCGTACGAAGCCAACCCTATCAGGAGACGCAATGACGGATCGTCATCCCAAGCGCAACCGTAAGGTCACGGCCAGCCCGAGCCGGCACTTTCTCGAAGCAGGGCGCGAATCCGGCGAAGTCATCGTGCTCAGCCTCGCCACCGTGCTGGGCACGCTTTGGGCGATCGTTCTGGTCACCCATTTCCACGACCCCTTGAGCAGCTTCGGCCAGTCCCTTTGGCTGATGCGGTGAGGACGCGTGCCGCCCGCCCGGCTCGCGCCGGCGGGCGGCACCGGGCTCCTCAATACTCCCACTCGGCGCCGACACCGACCGCTGTGCGGCCGTCGCTGCCGGCCTCCCCCTGGATCTTGATCCGGCGCGTGACGTCGTAATCCACCGTCGCGGCCGTATCGGCGGGCTTGGCGCCCGCTTTCACGCCGACGCTCAGTCGGTCGCTAAGATAGCGCGAGGCGCCGAGCGCCGGTCCGCCGCTGGCCCCGGTGGAGACGTCGAGGCTGTCGAGGCCGAGCCCCTTGCGTGCCTGCTCGAACACGTCGACGCCGCCGGCCCCGCCCGAGAACTGGGCCACGGCTTGCGCGAGCTGCAGCGCCTGGAACGGCGATAGGCCGCCGGACGCCTTCTTGAACAGCAGGCGCGACAGTACCTCGTCCTGCGGCAAGCTGGGGTCCGAGGTGAGGAGGAAGCTCGGCTGGTTAGCCGGTCCGGTGACCGCGATGCGGGCGGTCACCTCCGCGGCCTTGGTCTCGGCGATGAAATCGAGTTCGGGCGTGGCGATCTCGCCGCCGAAGGTCAGGCGCCCCCGGGTAAAGTCGAGCCGCTGGCCGACCACGCTGAACCGGCCGCGCCGCATCTCGAAATCACCCGTGGCCACGGGATCGCGCGACGAGCCGGTGAGGCGCAGCGATCCGCCGAGTTCCGCATCGATCCCGCGCCCACGCACGAAGATCCGGTTCGGCGCGTTCACGGCGACATCCAACGTCGCATCGAAGGGCGGCGCCGCCTTCCGGCCCTTGCGCCCGAGGGCCGCGATCTTGGCGCGGCGATCCGAGCGCGCGTCGAGTCGGGCGCGGATGTCGGGCGGGGTGTTAATCCGGCGGATCTCGGGCAGCGGCTGCACGGTGGCGGGCAGCCGGTCGGGCACCGACACGTCGACGGAGACGAGATCGATCCGTCCCGCAACCTTCGGCGTGCGGGCGAGCGGTCCGGTCAGGGCGAGATTCAGGCTGGCAACAGCCGTCATCAGCGGGCTGGAGACGAGTTCGGCCCGCTCGGCCGTGAGACGGATGGTGCCGGGGAAGCCGGCGCCGGGCTCCAGAGCCACGCGGCCGTCGCCCCGCAGGGCGCCGCCGTTGCGGGTCTGCGCCGTCAGGCGCTCCACCACCAGGGTGTCGCCGCGGCCGGTCACGCGGCCCTCGATGTTGGTGAGGCGAATGCCCTGGAGCGGATCGGTGAAGGAGCCGCCGGTGAGGGTGGCGACACCCTCGGCCCGCGGCGCGGCGAGGTTTCCCGTCACGCCGGCATCGAGGGCGATCCGCCCGGCCACGCGCTGGCCGCCGACGCTGAGGAAGCTGTTGGCCAAGGCGGCATCGAGGGTGCCGCGCAGCTTCACCGCGAGGGCGCCACCCGCCGCGACGGGCAGCGAACCGGAGACGGTCATCTCCGCGCCGCGCCCGGCCGAGACGCGTCCGTCGATCCCGGCGCGGCCCTCGCCGACCGTGCCGCTGGCACGCGCCTCGATCGGCGGCAAGCCAGCCTTGCGGGTCTCTGGCGTGACGAGCCGTGCCACCGTGAAGGCGTAGCGGCCCTCCGGCCGGCTCGCGGAACCGCGCAGGTCGGCCTCGCCGTCGAGGGTGCCGGTGAGCGCCAGACTGGGAGAGGCGATCCGGGCGAGCGCCAGGGGCAGGCTGCGGATGCCGAGCTTGAGATCGAGGTCGCGGCCGGCCCGTCCCGAGAGGCTGACACGGCCGCTGCCGGCGGCCACCACGAGGTTCTCGATCAGCGCGGTTCCGGCATCCAGGGTGACGCTGGCGGGTCCGGCGAGCGCCAGCCGGTCGCCGCCGCGTGCGGCGGAGAACCGCGCGATGTCGATGCGGGTCCGCTCGCCGGGCACGAGGCGCGCGGCACCGTCGAGGTCGAATCCGCGTGCCTTGGCCGAGAGCGTGATGTCGCTTGCGTTCGGCGCCCCTGTGGCGGCGAGGCGGATCGTGTCCAGGCTCTGGCCGGCGGCAACGAGCCGGTCGGCGTTCACACGGCCGTCGATAACGGGCCGCCCGGTCAGATCGCGCCCCGTGAGATCCGCGTCGAGGCGCGACAGGCCGATTTCGCCGACGCGCAGCGATCCGCCCTTCGCACGGATCGCCGCATCCTGCCGGCCGCCGTCGCGGGACAAGGTCACAGAGGCATCGAGAGCGCCAGCCAACGGCGTCAGGGCGAGGGGTGAGAGATCGTCGAGGTTGCCCGCCGACAGGGTCAGGGCCCCTTGCGTCAAGAGGGTGCGGGCATCCAGGGCCACATCGCCGTCGAGGGTGACCGATCCGAGTTGGAACGCCAGCCGGTCGAGACGCCACGCGTCCGGCGTAGGACGGGCGAGGTGCGCGTCGCCGCGCAAGGGCTTGCCCGCGACATCGCCGGATAGGCGAAGGGTTCCGTCGAGGGCGCCCGTGAGGTCCTTCACGGCGGTCTCGATCCGCAGATCGCGCAGGGGGCGCCCCAGGGCGCGGGCCTCTGAGGCGGTGAGCGTCGCGGTGAGGTCCGGTTTCTCCAGGGTGCCGGTGAGGCGCCCGTCGAGGAGGGCGCGGCCGGCGAGCTTCGGATCGAAGGTCGCGAGGTCCTTCAGGTCCACGACGAGCTTGGCGTCTGCGAGGCGGGCGGTGGCGCGGCCTTCGAGGCGCGCGACGATCTCGGCCCCCTCGAGGCGGGCGCCCTCGAAGGCGTAGCCGTCATAGACCTGCGAGAGACGGCCGCTGAAGCGCGGAGTGTTGCCGAGGGTGCGATCGAGGGCGGGCAAGGAGAGAGCGAGGCCGCTCGTGCGCAGATCGACATCGGCGGTCACCGCCTTGCGGGCCGGATCGCCGCTCAAGCCGGCGCGCGCCGTGAGAGCCCCGGCCAGGGGCCGGCCGGCGAACTCGGAGAAGGCCGTCAGGTCCGGGAGCGCCGCGTCGAGGACGCCGGTGAGCGTGTTCTGTCCGACCTTGCCCGCGTAGGAGGCCCGCGCGGTCGGCCCGTCGAGGTCGAGCTTGGCCACCTCGACGACGCCGTCGGGCTGGAGCGTTCCCCGGAAGGTCAAGGCCGCCCGCGTCCCGATCGCCCGGCGCAGCGCCGGGTCGGCGAGACGCAGACCATCCACCTTCGCGTTGGCCGAGAGGGCGAAGCGGGCAGCACTCGGCTCCGGCCCGGACGGCAGCATCGCGATATCGGCCTCGATCCGTTCCAGGGCACTGCCGTCGGCACGCAGGCCAGCGGCCTTCAGGGTTCCGTTCACGGTGGGGCGGGCGATCGCACCCTTGAGGGTGCCGTCGAAGACGAGGCTGTCGAGTTCGGCATCCGCCGCCCGTGTCATCCCGCCTTCAGTGGGCACGGCCCGGGCGGAGACCAGGAAGTCGGCGATGCGGTCGGCACTGAGGGTTCCACGCGCATCAAGGCGCGCGGTGCGGGAGGCGAGTTCGAGACGATCGATGCCGAAGGCGCCGCTGTCGGCAAAGCGCAGGCCCGCGTCGAGCTTGGTGGTGCCGGAGAAGATCGCCGCCGCCGGCCCCGGCAGCAGTGCCTCGATGCGCGAGGCGAGATCGAGGGCGAGGCGCCGCTCGCTGCCGATGCGCGAGATCCGGGCCGAGCCCTTGGCGCCGAGTTCCGGCCCGGCATCGAAATCGAGGCGGGCATTCCAGGCGTCCAGAGTGCCGCGCCCGTCGAGATCGAGATTGATCGGGGGCGTGCCGGGGAGGTTCGCCGCCTTCGAGAGTAGGCCGCCGGCTGGCTCGACCAAGGTGGCCTTGAGTTCGAGGGTCTCGCCCTTCGGTACGAAGAGCAGGCGGGCGCCGAACCGGCCCTGTGCATCGAGGCGCTGCACGCTGAGGTCGAGGTCGAGCCCTTCGGCCGGCGCGCCGAGGCGGGCGCGGCCGGCGGCGGACAGGCGCGCCGGCTGCCCGGCCAGGGCCTCGCCGAGCACGAGTTCGGCCAGCTTGAACGCCTTGACCTCGACCTTGACCGGCAAGTCCGGCAGCAGGGACCCGTCTGGCTCCGGAGTGGCCGAGACCGGGGCGGGGAGGGGCCGACGGATGACTTCGAGGCGGCCGACCTCCAGGGTCTCCACCTCAAGCCGGCCCGAGAGCAAGGCGAGACGGCGCCAGACGAGGCGCGCCCGGTCGAGCTTCAGCCAGACGCCACCTGCGTCGCTGATGGCCACGTCGCGGATCGTGGCGTCCGAGGACAGGGCGCCGTCGACGGCCCCGATGGCGACGCGGGAGCCCGGCGTGGACAGCGCCTTCGAGAGCAGGCCGCCGAGCACCGTCTTCTCGCCCTCGTCGGCGTGGGTGCGGGTGGCCGGGCCGGTCGCCAGGACGGACACGCACAGGACGGCGGCGGCGAAACGGACTTTCCCCCGGAGACGAGGGAGGGTCGATACCCAGGAGCTCAGTGAGGTCCGAAATCCCATCAGAAGGATTGTCCCAGGCTGATGTACAGGGCCACGGGGCGCTCGTGATTGCCCTTGATGCGGTCCATCGGGAAGGCGACGTCGACGCGGATCGGGCCGATGCCGGTGTAGTAGCGGAGGCCGAGGCCGACCGCGTAGCGGATGCGCTCGTCGAAATCGGGCAGGCTGCCGGCGAAGGCCGTGCCGGCGTCGATGAACGGCACCACTCCGATCGTGTCGGTGACCTTGATGCGCGCCTCCACCGAGGCTTCGAGCAGGCTGCGGCCGCCGATGGGCAGGTTGAACGGTCCGCGCGGCCCCAGCGTCCGGTAGGGGAAGCCGCGCACCGAGCCACCGCCACCGGCGAAGAACCGGATATTGGCCGGGATCTCCTCGAGGTTCGCCCCCGAGATCGAGCCGAAGCCGAGGCGACCGGCCAGGATGTAGCGGCCCTCGTCGTCGAAGGCGTAGTAGGTCGAGCCCTGCGCCTTGGCGACGAAGATCGACGGGTCGGACCCGAGGAAGCCCGCATAGGGTGTCGCCGAAGCGGTCAGCCGCACGCCCTCGGTGGGGTCGAGCAAATTATCGGTGGAATCGTAGCCGACCGAGACCGGCACGCCGATCAGGCGGTAATCGACCTTGCCCAGCGCGTCCTGCGAGCGCCCGGCCTGACCGTCCACACCGACCTGCGCAAAGAATGTGTCCGAGAAGCGGTGGCGCAGGGCCACCGTGCCGCCGGCCGCATCGCTGACGTAGGATTGCTGCGCCTCGCGGCCCGCGAAGACGTTGGCGATGAAGTCGTTGCGGGTGCCCCACAGGGCCGGCTTGACGAAGGTGGCGGAGAGCCGGCCGCCGAGCCCGTTCGAATCGATGCCGGCGGCCTTGCGCTGCTTCGCGTAGAGGTCGTTGCCGAGGTAGTAGATGTCCGCGTCGACCCGCAGGGTCTCGCCGCCCCCGAACAGGTTGCGGTTGGCGTAGTAGGCCCGGATTCCGGGCCCATCGACCGTGGAGAAGCGGGCCGAGACGCCGATCAGGTTCTTCTCGCGCTCGGTGACGTCCACGAAGATCGGCAGATTGCCCGCGCCGTCCAGGGCCTCGCCCTCGCGCACGCGGATGGAGCCGAGGCCTTCGACCTTGGCCACGGAGCGGCGAATGTCCGAGACGGCCTTGGGCGTGTAGGGGTCGCCCGGTTCCGCGTAGATGAAGGAGCGGACCACCGCCGGGTCGATGTCCTTCGTGCCGCGCACCGCCACCTCGCCGAGGCCCGCGATCGGTCCCGGGTCGACCGTGTAGGTCACGTCCATGACGTGGGCCGCATCGTCGACGACGGGGTCGCGCGTGACGGCCTTGGCGAAGGGATGGCCGAGGGACCGGAACCGGTCGACGATCCGGGCCTCGCGGGCCAGCACGGTGGCTGAGCGGGCCGGCACGTCCTCGCCCACGCGGGTGAAGCGCTCGGGAAGGATCTCCTCGGAAAAGGCGGTTCCCCGCGGATCGCGCACCGCGATGGAGCGCAGGGTGTAGAGGGGACCGGGCTCGACCACGACCTTCACCGGCACGAGGGCACGCCCGCGCGACGCCTCCGCCGCGCGGGCGGCCACGATGACACTGGGCTCGCCGGCCAACGCGACGCCGTCGATCCGGATCGCGACGCGGCCCTGGTAGTAGCCGTATCCGGAGAGCACATCGGCCAGGCGGCGCAGATCGGCCTCGGCGCGGCGCACCAGACCCTCTCCGTCCGGCGGGGCCTCTTGCCGAAGCCGATGGAGGGTCGAGGTGTCCTGGAGCGCGCGCAGGACGTCCTCGTCGTCGACGCCCTGGAACTTCACCGTGTAGGGCAGCGCACCGGCGCTCGGCGCCGGCGGCTCCTCCTCGGAGGCGAACAGCCCGAAGAGATCGAACGCCAGTGCCGGCGCGACCGGAACCGCGCCGCCGGCGAGACCGGCAGCGACCGGCCACGCGGCGCGTGCGAGCCGCAGGATCGACGTGTTGTGGATTCGCCCCCGAATCCGCCTCACGAATGGGCGATCCGGTGTGAAGCCGGCCGCGCCGCAATCTCGGTCATGCGATCCCTGTCCTGATCCCAGCGCGCATGATCCCGCCGGGCCGTGTCCAAGCCGTTAAGTTCAGTCGTGCGCAAATGTGTCGGCTTTCAGACTACCGGTCAGGCTTCCACACAGCAACCTTGGCGGGCATCGCGCCCAGGGCGACCGCATCCGCTTTCGAGGTTGGATGTGTACCGGGACCACCGCCATCCCACGCCTCTCGGAGCGGCTCGAACCCAGGGGGGTGCGTCATGATCAACGCACAGGCCGCCCTCGCCGAGACCATGGCGAATGAATCGCCACTTGGTTTGCGGACGCTGTCCGACGTCAGCACCT